>DATHDE010000026.1:0-40483 GCA_035490495.1 Nitrospirota bacterium | reverse complement strand
TGGACAAGGGAAGCGACTTCAGCCCCCTGTTCAACCTGTTCCGGGACAAAGTGAAGCTGCTGATCCTCATTGGAAAAGCCGCGGACAAGATGGCTGCCGCGCTCGGCAGGTCGACGGAGACGGTGTTCGCCAAAACGCTGCAGGACGCGGTGCTGCTTGCGTCCAACCGGGCGTCTGCGGGAGACGTTGTGCTCCTGTCCCCCGCCTGCGCAAGCTTCGACATGTTCACGGACTTCGAGGACCGGGGAAGGCAGTTTAAAGAAGCGGTGATGAGTCTATGAACTCTCTCAACGCCATGCACCCCCATGCTGACCGCACGCTGCTCTCCGCAGTGCTCCTGCTGCTCGTCGCCAGCGTGGTGATGGTCTACAGCTCGAGCAGTGTCGTGGCGCTCACGAGCTATAACGATTCGATGTATTTCATGAAGCGCCAGCTCGTGTCCGCGGTGATCGGACTTGTTCTGATGGGGCTGACGATGCGTTTCAGCCATCGCCTATTCTCCGACCAGCGGCTGGTGCTCGCCCTTCTGGTGCTGGCGCTCGGACTCCTGGCTGCCACGCTCGTCCCGGGGGTGGGCAGGATGGTCAACGGATCGCGCCGGTGGCTCCGCCTCGGCATGATCTCCTTTCAGCCGTCCGAACTGGCGAAATTCGCGCTGATTGTATACTTGAGCTACTATATCAGCAAGAAGGGAGAGCGGCTCCGCGATTTCAAGAACGGTTTGCTGCCCGCGTATGTCGTGACCGGGATATTCATGGCGCTTGCGGCGTTTCAGCCCGATTTCGGTTCCGCCGTGACGCTCGCCTGCGTTGCCGCGGTCATGCTTTACGCAGGAGGCGCGAATGTGCTGCACATGGGCGGCACGATTGTCGCGGCGCTTCCCCTGCTGTTTTTCGCCGTCGTGCACAAGGCCTATCGCTGGAGAAGGATCACCGCCTTCCTGAATCCGTGGGACGACCAGGATGGCAGCGGATACCAGATCATCCAGTCCTTTCTTGCCTTTGGCAGCGGCGGTGTATTCGGCCGGGGGCTGGGAGAAGGACGGCAGAAGCTGCTGTTCCTTCCCGAACGGCATTCGGACTTCATCTACGCCGTGATCGGAGAAGAGCTGGGGTTGATCGGTGCGCTGGCGGTGATCGCACTGTTTCTGGTGATTCTCTGGCGGGGGGTCAAGATCGCGCTTGCCGTCCACGAGCCGTTCAGCCGGCATCTGGCCCTCGGCATAACGTTTCTGATCACGGTGCAGGCCGTCGTGAATATGTGCGTCGTGACAGGCCTCCTGCCAACCAAGGGAATCGCCCTGCCGCTCGTGAGCTACGGAGGATCGTCGCTCGTGGTCACCATGGCTGCGGTCGGAGTGCTCTTGAATATATCGCGAGAGGCAACATAGCGGGGTCCGGACGGGAGAGTCCGGAGGCGGGCCTGAACGGATGCTGAACGTATTCCGTGTTCAAGCGGTTCCCAGGCATTGCGCCGCAGTATCGCCCTGAAAAGATTTCCCGACATGCCCGCCTCCGGGATCACGGCATGTCGGGATGGGATAGCGAATACGACATGAAAGTTGTCATTGCAGGCGGAGGAACCGGCGGGCATCTGTACCCCGGGATTGCGATAGCCCGGGAGGTGCTGCGCAAGCAGGGAAACAACGTCCTGTTCATCGGAACGGAGCAGGGGATCGAGGCGAAAGTGCTCCCCCGGGAGAACCTGCCGGTCCGGTATATTCATGCGGGCAAGTTGAAAGGCATGAGGCTTTCAGCTGCCATAAAAACAGTGGCAAGGCTGCCGCGAAGTATTTTGCAGTCCGTGCGGCTGCTCAGGGAGGCAAAAGCGGACGTGGTGATCGGCGTCGGGGGCTATGCTTCGGGACCTGTCGCACTCGCAGCGTGGGCGATGCGGATTCCGCTCATCCTCGTGGAGCCGAATTCCCATGCTGGCCTTGCGAACCGGAAGCTTGCACGATTTGCAGACAAAATCGTCCTCTGTTTCCCCGGCACCGGAGCGCGGAATGCATTTCCGCCTTCCAAGACGGCAAGCCTCGGCCCCCTCGTGCGCAAGGGCATCGAGAACGGCAACCGCGACGCGGCGCTTGCAGAATTCGGGTTCGTTCCGGGAAGGTTCACCGTGTTCGTGATGGGAGGAAGCGGCGGTGCCCATGCCCTCAACATGACCATGAAAGAGGCTGCACCGCTCCTGCGTGATTGTGAGCGGTTCCAGATCCTGCACCAGACCGGGGACAAGGACGTGCAGGACGTCGATGCAGCATACCGAGCTGCCGGAATACGGGCGTCCGTGTTTCCCTATATTCACAACATGGCGGGCGCCTATGCCGCGGCCGATCTCGTGGTGGCGCGGTCCGGCGCTACGACGGTGGCTGAACTGGCAGTCTGCGGGAAACGGGCGGTGCTTATTCCCTTTCCCTTCGCAGCGGACAATCATCAGGAGTTCAACGCACGGACCCTGGCAGCGCAGGGAGGAGCCGAGGTCATCATCCAGAAGGACTTGACTTCTGCACGGCTCGCCGCTGAAATAAAAAAATTTGCCGGCGGGGAGAACCGCCCTGCACCGCTTGCGCGCATGGACAGCCGGGCGGCAGAGGAAATCGCGAGGATCTGCGAAACGTATGTTCAAACGAATTAAGCACATTCATTTTGTCGGCATCGGCGGCATCGGCATGAGCGGCATCGCCGAAGTGCTCCTCAACCTCGGTTATAAAATCTCGGGTTCGGACCTGCGGGAGTCCGACACGACGGACCGGCTCAGAAAACTGGGGGGCGAGATCTTCGTCGGCCATCGGGCCACGAACATCACGTCGCCGCATGTCGTTGTGATCTCCTCAGCCGTGAAGAGCGACAACGTGGAGGTGATCGCCGCCCGCGAGAAGCAGATCCCCGTCATCCCTCGCGCGGAAATGCTGGCGGAGCTCATGCGCCTCAAGTACGGGATCGCCATTGCCGGCGCGCACGGCAAGACGACCACCACGTCGATGGTCGCGACGGTACTGGCGGCAGGTGGCATCGATCCGACCGTAGTGATCGGCGGCAAGCTGAACAGCCTGGGAACGAACGCCAAGCTCGGGCAGGGCGAGTTCCTCGTTGCCGAGGCAGACGAGAGCGACGGGAGTTTCCTCAAACTGTCGCCCACCATCGCTGTGGTCACGAACATCGACGCGGAACATCTCGACTACTACCGGGATATCGACGAGATCAAGGCGGCCTTCCTCGCGTTCATCAACAAGGTGCCGTTTTACGGCGTGGCCGTGCTGTGCTTGGACCAGCCCCATATCCAGGCGCTCATCCCATCCATCCAGAAACGATACCTTACCTACGGCATGAGCACGCAGGCCGACTATCAGGCGCGCGATATTGCGCTCCGTCCGCTGGCCTCGACGTTTAACGTGCACAGCCACGGCGAGGATCTGGGGGCGTTCGAACTGTCCGTTCCCGGCATGCACAACATCAGCAACAGTCTCGCCGCGATCGCGGTGGCACGGGAGCTCGGCGTGGAGCTCGAGGTGATCAGAAAAGCGCTCAGGGAGTTCTCCGGCGTACAGCGGCGGTTCCAGATCAAGGGCGAGGCCGGGGGCGTCATCGTGGTCGACGACTACGGCCACCACCCCACGGAAGTGAAGGCCACGCTCGCTGCCGCGGCGGCAGGACTTGAACGCCGCGTTGTGGTCCTGTTCCAGCCCCACCGGTACACGCGTACGCAGCACCTGCTTGAGGAGTTCTTCACGTCCTTCAACCAGGCGGACAAGCTCGTCATCCTGGATATCTACGCCGCCGGGGAGAAGCCCATTCCCGGGATATCGGGGCAGACGCTCTACGAAGGGATCAAAAAGTACGGTCATAAGGATGTGACGTATCTCCCGGACAAGGAAAAGGCAGCGGACTTCCTCGTAGCCGCGCTCAGAAAGGGCGATCTGCTGATCACCCTCGGCGCAGGCGATGTCTGGAAAATCGGCGAACAGGTCGTGGAGAAACTCAGACATGGACATTAAAAACCTGAGGGGCGAAATAAAGAAGAACGAACCGCTCTGCTTTCACACCTCATTCGGAATCGGCGGACCGGCGGATATGCTCATTTATCCCGCGGACCGGACGGAACTCATCGTGGTGCTGAAGGAGATCAGGAAGCGGGGGATGCCCTATTTTGCATTGGGCAGCGGCACGAACGTGCTGGTGCGCGACGGCGGTTTCCGCGGCGTGGTGATCTGTCTGAAGCACCTGACCGGTGTCGAGGTCGAGCGGGAGTACCGGTCCGTAGGCGGGGCATTTACCGTGGTCCGCGCCGAAGCGGGCGCGTCGCTTGCGAAAGTGCTGGCGTTCACGATGGACAAGGGCCTCACGGGACTGGAATTTGCCGCTGGCATCCCCGGCACCGTGGGGGGCGCAATCTGCATGAATGCCGGCACGTCGTCCGGCGAAATCGGCGACATCGTCGAGACCGTAAGCCTGCTTTCGCCCGACGGAACGATCGTGACACGGGGCCGCGAGGAACTGGGGTTCGGCTACCGCACGTGCATGATACCTGAACACCATCTTGTGCTCGAAACCAAGCTGGTGCTGCGGCGCGAAGACAAGAACCGCATCCAGGGCCGGATCAAGGACCTGATGGAAAAACGCTCGCTGTTTCAACCCCAAGGGCTGCCCAATGCAGGCTCCATGTTCAAGAATCCCCACGAGGAATCCGCGGGGAGGCTCATTGAATCGGTGGGGCTGAAGGGGAAATCCGTGGGCGACGCCCAGGTTTCGGAGAAACACGCCAACTTCATTGTGAACCGCGGCAAGGCGACCGCTTCGGATGTTCTGAAGCTCATGGAGATCGTGAAGAAGACCGTGCTCGAAATGCGCGGCATCCGGCTGGAGCCCGAGATCAAGATCATAGGAGAAGACTAGGAGTCAAATAAATCCGGCGAGTCAAAAGAGTCTGAAGAGTGCGGGTTCGCTCGTTCGACCCGAAAAAGCTCAGAAGACGCAGAAGACCCGTCTGACGGCGAGTGAAACGAGCACATGGTGACCACTAAGAAAATCGGCGTCCTTCTCGGCGGGCTGTCTTCGGAGCGAGAAGTGTCGCTGGCGAGCGGCAGGGCAATCGTAAAGGCTCTCGAGGAGAAGGGGTACCGTCCTGCCAGCCTTGACGTGGACCAGGACATCGCACGAAAGATTCGCGAGCAGAGTGTCGAGGTCGCATTCATCGCGCTTCACGGCAGGTTCGGCGAGGATGGCGCGATCCAGGGGCTGCTCGAGGTCATGGGGATCCCGTACACCGGGTCAGGCATCCTTGCGAGTGCGCTCGGCATGAACAAGATCGCGTCGAAGCAGATTTTTCGCGCCCAGGGGCTCCACGTGGGGGCGTATGAGGTGGCATCATCGGCACACATGGGCAGGGTCGAGGACGCGGTCGAGCGCATCGGCTACCCCGCGGTTATTAAGCCCTCGGCGGAGGGGTCGAGCGTGGGCGTGAGCCTTGTCTATAACAAGGAAGAGATCGCATCCGCCCGGGAATGCGCGTTTCGCTACGGTCCGGAGATCCTGATCGAAAAATTCATCAAGGGCAGGGAGGTTCAGGTCGGCATACTCGGCGACCGCGCCCTGGGTGCAATCGAGATCGTGCCGAAACGGGCCTTTTACGATTATTCGGCGAAGTACGAGCCCGGAATGTCCGATCATTTCTTTCCCGCGCGCATTCCCGGCGAGGTGTACCAAAAGACGCTTGCCGCCGGTCTCGCCGCGCACCGGGCCTTGGGGTGCCGTGGCTACAGCAGGGTTGATTTTATCGTCGACGAGCAAGGGGACCCCTACATTCTCGAAGTCAATACGCTGCCGGGCATGACGGCGACGAGCCTGCTGCCGGATATCGCGCGCGGCGTCGGCATTTCATTCCCGGATCTGGCCGAGGAAATTCTGCGGCTGGCACTCGAAGGAGCATGAATCGGGGCTTGCGGATCTCGATCCGCGATCCGAAACTGATATGCGAGACTACAAGCACGTAACGGTTCCGAAATCCTACCGCACGAGGAGGACCCGCACTGCCGTGAAGCGGGTCGGCGTGAACAGCCCCTATGAGCGGGCGGGCGGCGGTCAAAAAAGGATAGCGAAGACGCTCCTGAACCTCGTCGTAGTCGTCATGACAGCCGCAGCTGCGCTTCTGACCTGGCAGGCGTACCGGATGATCATGCACGCCGATGTATTCGTGATATCGGGTGTCGACATAAAAGGGGTCAAGCAGCTCGGCGAACGGGAGCTCAAGGGGTTCGCAGCCGCGTTTTCCGGTCAGAACATCTTTCGCGTCGATCTCGATGCAGCCGCCCGGCAGGCCAGAATGAATCCGTGGGTGGCGGATGTCAGGATCCATCGACGCCTGCCGAACCGCATTACCATGGTTTTTAGCGAACGCATTGCCACGCATGTTCTGGAGACCGCTTCGGGCCGTTATCTGATGGACAGGAGCGGCGTGGTCATTGAAAGGATATCGAAGGAGAACGCCGCGGACCGGCTCCTGCCGGTCATCGCGATTCACGGCGCCCGGGCGGTTCCGGGCGAGGCGGTGACGTCGGCGTCCCTGGCCGAGGCGATGCAGCTCCTGGATGAAATCAATGCACGCGGCGGGTGGCAGGCGGCGGACATCACGGTGTATGCCGACACATCCGATTCCATCGCGGTGGCATACGGCGGTACGATATTCAAGATGGGCAGCGGCCGGTACGATGAAAAGCTGCGCAGGCTGGGAGAGGTCATGGCTGATGTCAGCAACCGGGGCATCGCCGTTGCCTACGTGGACCTCCGCCCCGAGCGGCAGGCAGCGGTGAGAAGAAAATAGTACGAAGTACAGAGTACGGGAGTACAAAGGTCGGAGTACAAAGGGTAATGTAACGGTTTTAGCATGCAGGTTTTACTGTTGTACTGTGTACTTTGTACTCTGTGCTGCAGTTAAGCAAGGAGGCCATCGTGGCGAAGAAAAAGCCGGACAATGTGCTCGTCGGTCTCGATCTCGGGACGACCAAAGTGTGCGCCATCGTGGGCGAGGTGAAAGAGAACGGGCAGGTCGATATCATCGGCATCGGCATCAGTCCCTCCCACGGCCTGAAAAAAGGGGTGGTCGTGAACATCGACAGCACGGTGGAGTCCATCAAGAAAGCGGTTCAGGAGGCTGAATTGATGGCCGGCGTCGAGATCGGTTCGGTCTTCGTGGGGATTTCGGGCGGGCACATAAAAGGTATAAACTCCCGCGGCGTGGCAGCAATCAAGAACCGCGAGGTCGGGCCGGCGGACGTTGCGCGCGCCATCGACGGCGCGCGGGCGGTGAACATCCCTATGGACCAGCAGATCCTGCATGTGCTGCCGCAGGAATTCATCATCGACGACCAGGACGGGATCAAGGATCCCCACGGCATGTCCGGCACGCGGCTTGACGTCAAGGTCCACATCATCACGGGTGCGGTTACGGCGATCCAGAATATCGTCAAGAGCTGCTCGCGCGCGGGCCTGCACGTGAACGACCTCGTGCTGCAGCCGCTTGCCTCGAGCCGCGCCGTGCTCACGACCGAGGAGCAGGAGCTCGGCGTCGTGGTCGTCGATATCGGCGGCGGAACAACGGACATGGCGTTCTTTCTGGAAGGGAGCCTCTGGCACACGGAGGTGCTGCCCATAGGCGGCAATCAGGTCACGAACGACATTGCCATCGGCCTGCGGACACCCGCCTCCGAGGCGGAAAAGATCAAGATCAAATACGGATGCGCGCTCTCGTCGCTCGTGAAACACGAGGAAACGCTCGACGTCCCGAGCGTGGGCGGCAGGCCGCCGCGCCTGCTGTCGCGCCAGATCCTATGCGAGATCATCGAGCCGCGCGTCGAAGAGCTGTTCGGCCTCGTGCAGCAGCGGCTCAAGAAAACGGGTTTCGAGGACATGTTCGCATCGGGCGTGGTCCTGACCGGCGGCACGGCGCTGATGGAAGGGGTGCAGGATTCGGCGGAGCGCTGCCTGGGGCTGCCGATCCGGCGCGGCGTGCCCCGCAACATCGGCGGGCTCATGGACGTGGTGAACAGCCCGATTTACTCCACCGGCGTGGGCTTGGTCATCTACGGGGCGGAGAATCGGCAGGAAACGCCGCGCAAGTTCAGAAGCGCCAAACCGGGCGGCGGTTTCTGGAAGTGGCTGGGGGAATACCTATGAGGTAGTGGAGTCCATTGAGTTCTCGGCGTTTGCAGGGCAGGGGCGAGCAGCATTCCACCTGTTCTCTGAACGCAGCGAACTCAATAAATTCCATGAACTTAAAAAACGTTGCAAACTCGTCCGGCTGCGCCGGACCGGAGGTGCCATGGACGATAATCTCGATTTCGGCTTTCAGGACATCATGGAATTTGTCATCGACGAGCAAAAGACGGAACCCAGTCGCGATCCGGACGACGAGAGGAGGGAACCCAGGATGTTTCAGTTCGAGGAGGAAAAACTGCCGGCCGTGATCAAGGTCATCGGTGTGGGCGGCGGCGGCAGCAACGCCGTGAGCAGCATGTTCCAGTCCGACATCAGGGGTGTGCAGTTCATCGTGGCGAACACGGACATGCAGGCCCTGGAGCTGTCACGTGCACCTATCAAACTCCAGATCGGCTCCAAACTGACCAGTGGACGGGGGGCGGGCGCGAACCCTGACATCGGACGCGATGCAGCGCTGGAGGATGCGGAGAAGATCAAAACGGCGATATCGGGGGCCGACATGGTATTCATTACCGCCGGCATGGGCGGCGGCACGGGAACGGGTGCGGCGCCCATCATCGCAAGCCTCGCCCGGGAAGTGGGCGCGCTGGCCGTGGGCATCGTCACCAAGCCCTTCAGCTTCGAGGGAATGACGCGCATGCAGAAAGCGGAAGAGGGGATCGCCGAACTCAAAAAGAACGTGGACGCGCTCATTGTGATTCCGAACGAACGGCTGCTGAATCTCGCGGAGAAGAAAACGACGCTGCTCGACTCCTTCAAGCTGGCTGACAGCGTGCTGGGCCAGGCCGTCAAGGGCATCTCCGATGTCGTAATGGTGCCCGGGTATGTGAATGTTGATTTTGCAGATGTGAAAACGGTCATGGCGAGCAGGGGCAGGGCGGTCATGGGTACGGGCGTCGGCCGCGGGGAAGGACGGGCTATGGACGCGGCACAGAAGGCGATTGCGAGCCCGCTTCTGGAAGACGGGTCCATTAAAGGGGCGCGCGGCGTGCTGATCAACGTGACGGGCGGCAACGACCTGGGCATTTACGAGTTGAACGAGGCAACCGCGATCATCAAGGAAGAGGTCGATCCGAGTGCAAACATCATATTCGGCGCCGTGATCAACCCTGTCATGAGCGAGGAAGTCATGGTCACGGTAATTGCAACAGGGTTCGACGAAGCGGGAGTCCGCGAGCGCGTGAAACGACCGGCAAGTCTCCGGGAGTTCATGAAGGTGGTCGAGAAGCCCAAGCGCAGACAGGAGGCCTTCGATTTCAAGAACGAGGCCTTGGGCATCGACAACGACGATCTCGACCGGCCGACGTTTTTGCGCAGACAGGCGGACTGACCTGACGGTAAAAACCGCAGGCGATATCCGAAGGAATGCACGCGCTGCCTTGACCGATGACGAATACGCTCCACCCGCGAACCAAGGGGATTATTTACTGCTATTTGCATCCCCGGATGCTGCGGCCGAAACGAGCTGGCCCTGTTTTTCACGAACGCGTTCCATGCCGAGCAGCGTTGTCGAAAACCCGAACTGCGAGGTTTCCTCCTCGACTTTTACGGATTTCATGAAGTCGCATGTCCAGCAGTTATGCAGCTTCTGCGCATAGGTTCCCTGTATTTTACCGCCGCAAAGGGAGCCGGCGATGGCCCAGCAAGCCCTGCCCGCGTTCTGCCCCTCATGCGTTCCGTTGAGATCGCAGCACACGGTCACGGGACATATTCCGAGTTCTTCCGCCCTCTGGCCTCCCGGTTGTCTGCCGCACTTCTTATGCTCCCAGCAATTTAATTTTTTCTTCAGGCTTCCTTCCATGTTTCCTCCCCTCGGATATTCTTTGCTGCGCGAGCCCCGTCTATCTTTTCAGCTTCCTGCTCATTATCGGACATGCTTGCACTTACAACATAATTTGCGTCCATCATTAGTTAGATAATGAAGAAGGATAAAGTATTATATATAAGTTATATGACGTTGAATAACATGTCAACCCGAATGTTAAACTACATAATTATTAATAATTAAAATTTTAGAATGAATGCACAACTTTTTCAATTATTTGCAACGCGCGTTGATAGAGGTCAGGATTCCACGAAGGATGCGGACGTCTCTGCGGTCAGGACGCGATCTGGCGAAGAGTTGTCTCAGGATGAGCATGATATGCTCCGGGCGGTCGCGGTCAAGGAAGCCGGTCATTCCCAGCGTGTCTTGAAGATGGCGGTAAAAACGTTCAAGCTCATCCGAAGATGCAACCGAACGATCCGATGCAGTATGACTCTCCAGAAATGCGGCAAAGAGTTCGTACGCTATTACCATGACCGCATGGGAGAGATTCAAGGAGGAAAAGCGCGACGACGACGGGATCGTGACAATCTCGGTACAGAGCGCGAGAGCGGCGGTGTCCAGACCATTCACCTCGTTGCCGAAAACGACGGCAGCGCGGTTGTTGGCAAGAAGGGGGAGAACCTCGCGCGCCATGGAGCGGGGGGATTTTGCGTCCTTTCTTTTTTTTCCTGCATGGCGCGAAGTCCCGATCACGATGCTCCTGTCCTTGACCGCCTCTGCAAGGGTATGAGCGAAAACCGCTCGCTGCAGGATTTCTTCGGCTCCGGCCGCGAGTTTAAACGCCTCTTCGTCGAAAGGCTTCAGCGGATGAACCAGGACAAGACTCTCCAGCCCCATGTTCATCATGCAGCGCGCGATCGCCCCCACATTCGCCGGCGTGCGCGGCTCCACCAGAACAATGCTCACCTTGTCGAGAAGCGATTGATCAGGCATAAAGCAGAATTATCCACATATGAACTGAGATAACCGCACGTGAAAACAAACTTGATAAATTCAGGAAAAATTGCCGAAACTTCGCTCCCTGCTCAACCTTGGCAAGTCGTCAGGTAGCTTGCTGCCGCAGCGGCCGTTGGCACCGTGCGTCTGGGTTCACCCCTGGTTACTATATCTTAATTTCCCCCCGTTTGATTTGTTCAATTGACAAACACCCGCGCTGCTGATAGAGTATGCCCAGCATTGCGATGAAAGCGATTTCCCTCCAATCCGGCAGCAGCGGCAATTGCATCTACGTTGAAACCTGCGGGATCAGACTCCTGTTCGATGCGGGGATCAGCGGCGTGCAGACCGAAGAGCGGCTCGCCGCCGCCGGCCGCGACATCCGTTCCATTGACGCGGTCATCATCTCCCACGACCATCACGACCACATCAGCCACGCCGGCATTCTCCAGCGCAAGTACGGACTTCCTGTGTACGTCACGCCTGCGACGCTTGCGGCAGCGAACGCACGCCGGCCGCTCGGCAAGATGAAGGACGTACGGCACTTCCGGTCCTGCGACAAGCTCCGTTTCGGCAGCGTGCTTGTCCACGCCATCCCGACACCCCATGACGGCGCGGACGGCTCCATATTCATTGTCGAGGCAGACGGCAAGCGGCTCGGCATCATGACCGATCTCGGTCATGTATTCAAGGACCTGGTCGCGCTTGTATCATCGCTCGATGCGGTCTTTCTTGAAAGCAACTACGATCCGGACATGCTCGCCCACGGTCCTTATCCTGCATATCTCAAGCAGCGTATCAAAGGACCTCGCGGTCACATTTCGAACAACGAATCCGCCGAGATCCTGCTCAGGGCCACCTCGGGCAAGCGCATGCAATGGGCCTGTCTTGCACACCTCTCAGAGCAGAATAATCACCCCGACATCGCCCTGCGCACGCACCGGGAAGTGTGCGGTGATTTCCCTCTCTATGTAGCCGACCGGTACAAGGCTTCGGAGCTGTTTTCAATTCTGTAGCAAGGCTGGAATCTGTTCCGACACAATAGCAGATACGTCAGCTCGCATCATATTTTTATCCGCTTTTTCCGTGGCGGTAACATTGTTTGTCTGCGAAGGCGATTTTTCCCCTTCCTACTTCCTCAAAACCCAGAACAATATCAGCAGCAGGACGCCGCAGACCCCGAGAGACCATGCGCTTTCGGCGGACAGGTGATTGATGCGGAATGCAACCGAAGCCAGGCCCGCACCGACTGTCAGAATCGCGAGTATGAACCCCCGGCCGATGCGGTGAATTTTTTTCAATTCTGCGACAATGTCGTGCGACGTGATATCAACGCGTGTTTCCCCCCTGCTCGTGGTCACGAGGAAATCCGTCACGAGCTGCGGGAGCCTCACCAGGCTGCGGGCTGTTAAGGCGGTCTGCTTCAGGATGCTCTCAGGGGTAAATTCATTCGCGGTAATAAAGCGTTTGGCAAACGGCGCGGCGATCTCGATGATATTCGTCTCCGGGTCGAGCTGCGTGGCGAGGCCGTTCAGCATGCCGATCACACGGCCGAGCAGGATAAGGTCGTTCGGGACCTGGACCGAGGGGGATATGCGGAGCGCCTCGAGCACATCGTCGCCGAGCTCGTCGATGGTCATTGCCTTGAGCTCGGTTCCCGTAATGTCGCGGTACTTCTGGAACAGCCGCTCGACGAAATGGACGATGGGCTGGATGTCCTTGGTGAGCGGAATGAAACCCATGTCCACGAGCGCGCGCACAAACCCCCGCGCGTCGCGGTCAATTACCGCGGCGAACATAGCCCGCAGGCCTTCGCGTTTCGTCGCTGAGATGCGGTCCACCATTCCGAAGTCCACGAGCACGATTTCCGGCCCGGGACGAACAAAGATGTTGCCGGGGTGGGGATCCCCGTGGAAGAAACCGTCCGAAAAAACCATCTGCGCGTACGCCTCGGCAAGCATGCGAGCGACACCCTTGCGGTCTATGCCTGCGCGGTCGATCGCATCAAGGTCCGTGATCTTGATGCCTTCGAGGTATTCAAGCGCGAGTACTTTCGACGTCGTGTACTGCCAGTAGACCACGGGGATGCGGATGTGTCTGCTGTGCGCGAAATTGCGGCTGAAGGTCTCCGCATTCTTGGCCTCGTGCAGGTAGTTCAGCTCCTCCTGGATGATCCGGATGAACTCGGTGGATATCATGTCGAGGTTGATCTGGCGGAAGAGCAGCCGCAGAATCCTGATCACGAACTTGAACGTCCTGATGTCAGCTGCGATAACCTCCTCGATGCCGGGGTACAGGACTTTAACCGCTATGCATTCACCGTCTTTCAGACATGCCTTGTGAACCTGTCCCAGCGATGCGGATGCGATCGGCTCCTGCTCGAAGGACGAGAAGATCCTGTCGATCGGGCCGAGTTCCTCGGTTACGCGACGGGCAATGTCGCTGAACGCCGTGGGCGGCACCTGGTCCTGGAGCTTTGAAAGTTCGTCCGTGTACTGCTGGGGCAGGATGTCGACGCGCGAGGACATGAACTGGCCGACCTTGATCAGGACGCCCTTCATCTCGACCATCCGCTCTCGCAGCATGAGCGCGTTTTCAGCATGCAGCCGCCTCAAACGCGCTTCGCGCACAAGGGGGGACGCAAACATGTTTCTGAGTGAAAGGAGTCTGTAGCTCAGCAGCACCCTGAGGAACAGGAGGACGCCTTTGATGAACCGGCTGCGGTAGCCCATGGACGACATAAAAAGATTATACCAGCAAGGAGGGGGGCATGCAAAGAGTTACTTGCTTCTCGTTCGGACTGTCGCGATTGATTGCGCTAACATGTCTCGTGTCATTTTTTCCCGGTCAGCAATCCACGGGAAAAACCTGATTCAGATACGGTATCCCCAAACAACGTACAGCGGGTCGCTCGTGCGCTGTTGGGGGTAGTGGCTGTCGTCCGACGGCCTCGGCCAGTTTCGTGCGGAGAAGGTCCGCAGGTCCCGAAAGCAGTCTGATCGGATAAAATAGTCGAGCACCAGCCCGACACGCTCGAACTCGCTGAGCGAGGGCCAGAGCATCGTTGTTTTGGGTGGGAACCATCGGTTCGAAAAACTCACTGCGAACGGAGCTCCGGGAACAAGGATGCGCGCCGCTTCACGGAATACGCGGACAGGATCGATGAGATATTCCACCGAGAGACTGCATATCGCCGACGCGAAGGAGGCGTCGGGTAACGGGAGCGCGGGATGTGCATTGAGATCATGGACCACGAAGTGATGTAATGCCGCGTTCCCCGCCATTTCCTCGCGGTTCATGCCGAGCCCGGTGACATGCCAGGTCCTGCCCGGGGGGAGGTGGGACTCGACGCTGCTCATGATGTCCAGCACGCGGCCGCACTCGGGGAGAATGTCTCCATATATGTTCTCAAGCATGCTGTTCGCCTGCCGGTCGATATGGCCGATGAGCCGCGGTTTGGTATAGAAGAGCGTATCTTCGGAATCGTCCTGCCGCTGGTAGGCGCCGGGCTCGTTGAAGTCCGTGGGCTTTCCGTCACATCGTGCCTGCATTCCCGGTCCCTGGTCAAGGATCTCTGACATCCAGTCGATGACCCGCCCTCCTCGTTCAGCTTTTTGCACCTGGGTCTCCTGCACGGTAACGGACAGTTCCAGAGAGTACCCTGACAGCGGATGATTCAGGTCGGCGATGAACCCGTCGGCGCCGGTTCCCGATACGCGGAAGGGGCGCAAGTCATCGGGAAAGATGCCCGCGAGGTTCTTGAGAAGCCCCCATGGGTAGAACCGCCCGAAGCGCGGTCGCGCTACAGGGCTCCCGTATCCTCCGCGGAACTCGCTCCACTGCATGGCAAGGATGTAGTCGTTGCGGCGGAGCGGCACTGCTTCGCCTGGAGGAAAGGTCAGTTCAATACAGTCGCCTTCAGACTTCCCCACGAGTGTCTGCGTGAGGCGTTCCGGAAAGAGATCCCTCCAGAAGTTGGCCCGCGGGGCAAGAAATGTTTCCCGATGCTGTGCTTCCTTTCCTGTCCAGCGAAGCTCGAAGAGCAGGCTGGCAAGGGAATTTCGATCAATCATAGGGAGCGGCATCCTTCTTCATCATAAGTAAGCTGAATCCGGCAGAAAGCATATCAATCCAGGACCGAAACGAATTTACATCGCTAACTATACCATACAGTGAGAGTGAACATCCGAGCATATCTGCGTTTGATAAAAGGCAAAACAGGCCTGCGGGAAGGTGCATTCTTCGGGATGACAAAAAGGGCGTTGCGGCAGGCCAAAAAACGGAATTGACTTTTTCTTTTCGGAGGTTTAGCATTCGATCTCCTTTCCTGTATGAACTTTCTCGCTCACATGCTTTGCAGTCATGACACCCCTGCGTCGAAACTGGGGAATTTTATCGCCGATTTCGTGAAGGGCGATGTGGCGGGCCGTTTTCCCCCCGAGGTCGTGGAGGGAATCATGCATCACCGCCGGGCCGATTGGTTCACGGATTCGCATGAGATCTTCCGCGCGAGCCGGAGTCTTATCAGCTCCCCGCGAAGGCGTTACGCAGGCGTCATCATCGATGTTCTGTACGACCACTTTCTTGCAACGGACTGGGAGCGTTACTGCTCCACGGGGCTCGATGAGTTCGTCGGACATGTCTATGAGAACTTGGGACACTATCATCTCATGGGAGTACCGCATCCGGTGCCGGCGGTCATCGAGAAGATGGTGGGAGAGGACTGGCTGCGCAGCTACCGAACCGTGGAGGGGATTGAGCGGACGTTCATGCGAATTTCCCGGCGTGTGCGACGTGATAACACATTAGGCTCGGCAATTGAGGAACTGGATCATAACCATGATCTTCTCCGGGACCATTTCCATTCCTTTTTTCCCCAGGCGATTGCACAGTTCCGCACGAAACAGACGTAAACCGGCGTGAAGTCAGATATGAAATTGGGATGCGCACGGGCCCAAGCGGGTGGGGCACCAGTGCACCGTTATTCCAACCGAAAAGAAAAAAGAGCCGCTGGACTGTCCGCCGGCTCTTTCTTTTGCACAGGTGCTGATTGCCGCGTTGCAGGCATGCCTAAACCTGCCGGACTGAAGAGATGGCCTTTCTGACCTCCCCCCTGATGAAAAGACGTATTTCCTCCCGATCCTGATCCGAGATCCTGATGAACTGCAGACCCATGCCTGGCTCGAAATCGGCTGCGTTGCCGAATTCATGCGCATAGATGACCACCGCCAGAGCGGACAGAATCTTGCCGGCCACCTTGAACTTGAGCGGGATTTTCGTACCCAGCGGACACGGCTCCGGGGTCAGGATGTAAAGCCCGCTCTCGGACAGAGCGGTAGCGAACTTCGCCTCCTGGCATTGCAGGGTCTTGTCCTCAATGATCACGGGAAATTTCGTTTTGATCCGCATATTCATACGGGGTACGGTTTCTATGGCGACCTGGATGGTACGGTACAGGGTTTCTACATGCAGGGGAAACTTAAGGCAGGTAACAGCGCCGGCCGCGAGGCAGGCCCGATCATAGGCAGCATCGGTCCCCGGCGTGATCACGAGAATCGACGCCGCTGCCGCCGGAGCAGACTGCCTGATCTCTTTTGTCAATTCCACCTGCGTCATGTCCTCCAGCTGCCCGACAACCACAAGCGCTGGCGTGACAATGTCCATCAGCTCGAGCGCCTCGGCTGCTGTTGCTACGATCCATACCTTATAGCGGAATTGTTTGAGAAGGGCTTTTAAACCGGTCGAACTCGCTTTGTTGTTGTCGACAACGAGCAGAAATTTCCTTTCGGATGCATTGCTGCTGTCCACGATGGTAGAACTCATAGTCGTCATCCCGATAGGCGCAAGCAAGGGAGTAAAATATGTGGTACAGTTTAATCGGTCGTTCCACAATAATCAAGAGCAATTAATTTTTCATGAAGCGGCGGGAAGTATTCGCAAGAGGAAGATGCACGATTTCAACTCGTGCTGCCCTTCCTGTTTTGGGCTTCCCGTGTTTCTCCGGAGGGGGTTATGCCTGTTGTCGGCATCGGGCAGTGCGCGTGGGATGTCCTGGCTATTGTCGATCGCATTCCTGAAGCAGATACGAAAAAGGAAGTTCTTGTATGGGAGGAACAGGGAGGCGGGCCGGTAGCAACGGCCCTGACGGCGCTCTCCCGTTTCGGCATCCCCGGGACTTTCTACGGTGTTATCGGCGACGACCGGGAGGGAGCTTCCATCAGGCAGTCGCTGCTCGACGAAGGGGTGGATGTCAGGGGCCTGGTTCGGCGGTTCCAAGCGTCTTCCCAGACTGCGTTCATTGCGATTGAGAAAGCGATGGGAACGCGGACGATATTCTGGAAGCGGCCCACCGGCGATCCGCTCACACCTGATGAGCTCCCTACGGATTTCCTGGATAGCGCGGATTTTTTGCTCCTTGACGGCCTCATGAATAACGTATCGCTCTTTGCAGCGCGGGCAGCCAGGAAGGCGGGCGTTCCCGTGATGCTGGATGCAGGCCGAGTGAGGGAGGGAATGCTCGAACTTGCCCGGACAAGCGACTACGTCATCGGGTCGGAAGAGTTTGCCCGGGACCTGGGATGGAGGGACGACGCCGAAGCATTCAGGCAGAATGCAGATACTCTCAGCACCGGCATTGTTACCATCACGCTCGGGAGCCGTGGAAGCGTCACCTATGCACAGGGTGAGATCATTTTCTGTCCTGCTTTTGCCGTCGAGGTTGTGGATACGACCGGCGCCGGAGATGTGTTTCACGGCGGTTTTCTCTACGGTCTTCTTCAGAAATGGCCGCTTATGGATACCCTCCGATTCGCATCCGCTGCCGCAGCGATGAAGTGCAGGAAACTCGGCGGACGGAAGGGGATACCGGGGCTTGAAGAAGTGTTCGAGTTTCTAAAAACAAGTTAAAAGCGAGGCAGCAGGAAAGGCTGTTTTATCCGGCAAAAAAGCGGAAGCGTAAAGCAAAACAACGCTCAAAGCGGGATCGCTGCCAGGATAACAGGATCGACAGGATTTGTTTCGCCGGTTGTTATCCGGCTATCCCGTCAAAAAGCGCTTCTGTGTCCGGAGGAAGCCGGTTTTTATTCCACCAATATCACGCAAACAAGCCCATGACCGCGCCGGTCATGCAGGTGGCGAGCGTTCCGGCGATGAGCGCTTTGATGCCGAGCCCGACCACTTCATCCCGTCTCTCCGGCGCAAGCGTGCCGAGTCCGCCGATGAGGATACCAAGACTTCCGAAGTTTGCGAAGCTGCTGAGTGCGTAGGTCATGATGAGCCGGCTCCGGTCGTCCAGCGTACCCGCGGGAAGTTTCGCCATCTCAAGGAACGCAAGCAGTTCATTCAGGATCGTCTTCGTTCCCATGAGATATCCCGCGGTCTGAGCCTGCGGCCAGGGGATGCCGAAGAGCCAGACAACGGGCGCCATGATGAAGCCGAGAATCCTCTGGAGCGTGAGCGGCCTGCCGCCGACCAGCGGCAGCACCCCGATCAGAAAATTGGCAAGATAGATAAGGGCGACCATCACCAGCAGCATGGCGACGATGTTCAGGAGCAGATGCAGGCCGTCCATCGTGCCCTTGACCACGGCATCCATTGAGCTTGTGGCGGCGCGCTGCGGGATGAGGCTGCCTGCGGTCTCCTCGCCGGTTTCCGGCACCATGATCCGGGCGATCGTGATGGCTGCTGCTACATGGATGAAAGAGGCGACGAGAATGTGTCCCAGCGGATCGGGGATCACATTCGACAGAATCGTCGCGTAGAGGATCATGACCGTGCCAGCGATGCAGGCCATGCCCACGGTCATGAGCGAAAAAAGCTCGCTCCGCGTCATACTTGTCAGATACGGCTTGATCACGAGCGGCGCCTCGACCATGCCGAGAAAGATCGTCGTTGAAGCACCCAGCCCGAGCGCGCCTCCGATGTTCATGGTCTTCTGGAGGAGCAATGAGAATCCCTTCACGATGACGGGAAGTATTTTCCAATAGAAGAGGAGGGATGAGAGCGCTCCGATCACGAGCACGAGGGGCAGGGCCTGGAACGCCAGGATGAAATTCGCCCCCGGATCCTGGAGGAGAAACGGCGGCGCGCCGCCCCCCACATAGCCGAAGACAAAGGACGTGCCTGCTTTCGTGGCCGCCTCGAGCGCCAGCACGATCCTATTCAGGAGGAGGAAAAACTTTTTGAAAAACGGGACATACAGCAGTACAGCAGCAATACCGAGCTGCACAACCACGCCCGTAAGGACGATCCTGTACTTTACCACATTCCTTTTTTCGCTGATAAGCCAGGCGATGGCGAGGAAGACGAAGATGCCGAACAGGGGTTGAAGACGCATAAGAACTCCTTGAAGCGCTTTTTTCTTTACGTTGTATCCGGTGTTCTGCGATTATGACATGGCGGGCTGTTTTTTTCAACAAAAAGCCCGGGATCGCTCCCGGGCCGGGGAGGTCGGGACATAATGTTTTCGCGGGCTAGGGCGTCATGTGTGTGTTTGTGAAGGTGAAGAAATATCCGAAACCGCTGTTGAAATAGAATCTCCTGATGCCTGTTTCCCGAGCAGATCCGCAGAGTGCGGCGCCGCCGTACGCGTTGATCCGGGTTCACGCTTTCCCGATACAACGTTCCGTGCCAGGCCGGCGTCACAGCCCGGCATTCCGGACGTGGAGGCAGTTCGCCCGGCCGCCGCATGCTGTGCGACACCGGCTTACTGTTTCAGCCTGGTGATGATCTCGGCGATCTTTGCATCTGCAGTCGTCGGGCTCAGGGGACAGGCGCCGGCGCCTCGGTGTCCCCCTCCGCCGTAGTCGCTGCAGAGCTGGCCGATGTCAATGTCGCAGGTGCGGTTGAAAATGCTGTGGCCGAGGGTAACGGCAATGAACCGGCGCTGCGGCCCCCATTGCAGCCGGATGGAAACATTGCCGGCGGGAAAGATCATGTAAATGAGAAATCTGTTTCCTGGGGGGATTTCCGAGAGCGGGCGAAAGTCCGTGATGATTACGTTTTTTTCCCGCCGCGAATGTTCTTTCAGCGCCTGCAGGCATTTCGTGTCGTTGTCGCGGTAGATATCGATGCGGCGGGCCACCTCGGGATGCCGCAGGACCTCATCCATCGCCGATGTTTTGAAGAGTTCCACGATGGTCATGAAGAAATCCCGGTCAATGCCGAAGCCTGTCCGCGGATCGATGGTAAAACCGAGCAGAACAGCGCCTTTCGGATCGGATATGTCCTCGATGGACAACTGGCCGGAATCGAAGCGGTCCGTTTCCGCAAGGAGCGGTTCGAAGCGCTTCAGCTTCTCTGCCTGGTAGTATTCATAAACGACTCGAGCAGCGCTGGGCGCAATGGCGTGTTTTCCCTTGAAGCCAGCAGCAGGCTTTCTGTTGCTGTCCGTGAGCTCATGATGATCGAACCACAAGGAGGCATTCGGATGGTAGGGCAGATTGGCCAGGATATCGCCGGCTTTTACGGGGAATTTGTTGTCCGTTATGTCCTGCGGGTGAATCAGCTCCAGGCTGTCGACCTTCTCCATGGTCGTGATCAGTACGGCCGACACCAGGCCGTCGAGGTCACCCCGAGTAACTAGTCTCATGGCAGTTCCTTTCTCGAATGACGGTTAGTGTAAAGTATAGCAGATGACGGAGAATACGGATGCATTTCCTGTTGAAAATTCAGAGGCCATAGTTCCGGGGAGCAGGGGGCGGGAAGCGTGATGCGGAGATCATCAAGTGATAAGCAGGGGGAAAAGAACTACCAAAGACAAGACACTTCTTTTTGGGAAGCCGGTTTCTTCCTGTTCATCCTCTGCGGTGCTCTCTCCAGCGTTTTCTAAGTGAATCGTCAGGATTTCGCCACGCGGACGAGGGAATTGTTCTCGTTCAGGCCGTCGATGATAGCGCCGAGGCCGGCCATATTGCGAAGATAATTCAAGGCTTCCTCGGAAATTTCCTCGCCCGGAACCAGAAGGGGGATGCCGGGAGGATAAACGGTCACGATCTCGGTCGAGACTCTCCCGACAGAATCGTGTACGTCGACCAGTTCGCTGTCGGAATAGAAGGCCTCCCGCGGGGTCATGGCAAAGCGGTTGTTCAGCGACGGGGGGTGGACTTTGTCCAAGGGCAGGAGCGCGCCCTGGAGGCCGGTCTCGGCCGCGATAACTTTGAGCGCCTCTACCAGGCGGTTCAGATCATCCTGCCGATCGCCGATCGAGACGATCACGAGCACATGGAAGGGATCTGCCATTTCCACCTGGATGCCGAAGCGGAGGTTCAGCATCTGGGACACATGGTAGCCTGAAAGACCGAGGTCGGATACGGTGATGGTCAGTTTCGTGACGTCCATATCCGCCATGCCGGCCTGTTTTGCCCGGTCCTTGCCGAAACAAGTGATGCCCGGGATTTTGTTGATTTCGGTGCGGGCCTCTTCAGCGAGTTTGATGGTACGGGTCAGGAGCTTTTTGCCTTCCGTGGCCATCTGCATGCGTGCGAGGTCCAGAGATGCCATGAGAATGTACGAAGGGCTTGTGGTCTGGAGAAGTTTGAGCGTATTGGTAACATCGTCAATGTTGATCCTGCCTGCATTCGCGTGCAGCATGGACGCCTGGGTCATGCCGCCCACAATTTTGTGCGTGGACTGGACGCACATGTCCGCTCCGATATCCAGCGCGCATTTGGGGAGCTTCGGATTGAATTTGAGATGCGGGCCGTGTGCTTCATCTACAAAGACGATGAGGCCCTTCTCGTGAGCGTAGGGAATGATTTTCTCGATGTCCGCACAGAGTCCGTAGTAGTTCGGACTCGTAATCAGGAGCGCGCGGCAGCCGGGGTTCGCGTCAATGGCATCCTTCACGGTCTCGAACGTCATGTTCAGAGTGAGCTTCAGGTCGCGGTCAAAGCGCGGCTGGAAGAAGATCGGCTGAGCGCCGCTCATAATGAGGCCGGTCAGCACCGAGCGATGGCAATTTCTGGCGATCAGGACCTTGTCGCCTGGTCCGGTCGTGGACGCAACCATGGCATGATTGCCGACGGTTGTCCCGTTTACGAGGAAATAGGACCGATCCGCACCCGCCGCCTTGGCTGCAAGTTCTTGCGCTTCCTTGATAACACCGGTCGGGTTCTGGAGCGAGTCCACCTCGTCGAGCGTGGTCAGGTCGATGGAAAAAATCCGCGGTCCTACAAACTTGCGGAAGCGGGTGGATATGCCTTTGCCGCTCTTGTGGCCGGGGGTGTGAAAGGAGACTTTGCGGCTCTCCGCCAGGTTGACCATGGCATCAAACAGGGGGGTGCGAAGCTGTTCGTCGTCTGATCGGGGAGGGGGGCTCATGGCCAGCTAATGGTACGTGAACAGCGGGGCGTTGTCCTCGATGATCTTGGTCTCTTCCGCCAGCGCCTTGCGGATATGCTTTGGCAGCATGTACATGCCCTGGTTGGTAATGCCGTCATAATACCGGTTTTCGCCCTTGATCCGCGTTTTTATCATGTCATCGACGTGCTGGGGGGCGAATTTCCGGGGATCAAGGTTCTTCGACGCCAAGGTAAAGCCCCAGGGAAGGCCGAAGGACGGGATGCAGACGTTGTAAGGCGCAACAACCGGGAATACGGCGTTCAGTGTCTTGTCCACGGCCGTAAAGTTCAGAAGCTGGTGCAGAGCCGTGGTGCCGGCCTGGAGGGCGATGGTGCCGTCCGGTGAAAGGCGTTCCTTCACGATCTCATAGAACTCGCGGGTGAACAGGAGATAGGCCGGTCCTTCCTCGACCGGTTCGGAAATGTCGATGATGATGCAATCGTAGCTGTCTGATGTTTCTTCAAGATATTTGCGAGCATCCATGAACCGAAGATCGGTTCGAGGGTCGTCGAAAGCCCCCTGGTGCCATTCAGGAAGGAGCTCCTTCGATTTTTCAACCACTTCCCGATCGATGTCAACCATCATGCAGTACTCAACGCTCTTGTGGCGGAGCACTTCACGGAGGGTGGCTCCTTCTCCTCCGCCAACAATGAAGACCCGCTTGGGGTTCGGATGGGTCAGGAGGGCGGGATGAACCAGGGCTTCGTGGTAGATGAACTCATCGGTAAAGGATGACTGCATCTTCCCATCGAGCACGAGGCAGCGTCCGTAGCTCCCGCTCTCCATGATTTCCATCTTCTGGTACTTGGTCTGGCTGGCGTAATGAATGGTACGAATCCCGTGGATATGGCCCTCCTCGGGACTCGTATATTCGATAAACCACTTGTAATTTTTGGGCTCTATCATGCAGTAACCAGCTCCGCCTGGGGCATAGGCTTGTGCGGAAGCTTCTCATGGCCGAGAATGCCGCGCTTCATCTCGATGATAGAGGGATTTCTGGACTCGAATTTTTCTATAAGGTAATTTGCGGCGACCCGGGGGTCGATCAG
Organism: Nitrospirota bacterium; assembly: GCA_035490495.1. Taxonomy (GTDB): domain Bacteria; phylum Nitrospirota; class UBA9217; order UBA9217; family UBA9217; genus JAJYKN01. The sequence continues at coordinate 17,117 of DATHDE010000026.1, read as the reverse complement.
GTCTCCGCAGGTGAAAACATCTACTGCGGCATAGCCGTATTCCGGCCATGTATGAATGGCAAGGTGGGATTCGGCGATTACGACCATCCCGCTGATGCCGAAAGGACTGAATTCGTGGAAAGCGACTTCAACAATGGTCGCTTTTGCCTCGAGAGCTGCATTTTTGAGTGTTTTTTGTACAAATTCTAAGCTACCTAGGGTTTTGGGGTTGCAATCCCTCAACTCCAACAACAGGTGAGTGCCCAACGCGTGCAACCTGTTTGCCTCCTTCTCCGCCCGCCGATCCTGCTCCCCGAAAGCCTCGGGGCTCTGCGAGCACCGCCTCCCGCTCCCGCGGAAGGGTTAAGGTTCGATGCCAATCCGTCTATGCATCATACGGAGCCGCACAACATTAAAAATTAATTTTCATTTATCAAAAATACTTCTCTTTGTCAAGAATAAAAACGTTTCGCCCTCATTTTTTTCTGAAGAAGCCTTCGCATCGTCGGTGATGCGCAATCTGACGCTGCTGCGACGCGTCCTCCGGGCTCATTTTTGAAGCGCACTATACTCTTTTTTGGAAGGAATGCAAGAGAAAACTGAATCGGAGAGAAAAAAACTTTACAACAGAGTCCGACTGTCTTAATATGTTCGCCGAAACGCCGCAAGAAGGCACCGCAGAGCGAGTGGTACGACTCATAAGCGTCTTGCGAGACGGAGACGAGAGCCGCTCTTGAGGCAGCATGCGGGTTTTTTTCTTCAGACGCGGCAGACGCAGCTGACTATTTTGATTCTGTTACCGGAGGTAATATGGCAGATCGGAAAAATTTCGTCGAAATCGCTTCCGTGCTCGTGAATCCCGAGATTTTCACACGCCCGTACACCTGCGACGTGGAAAAATACGGGTGCAAGTCCATGTGTTGCTACCGCTCCTGCATCGTGCCGCCCGAAGAAGCGAAGCGCGTGGAAGACCACCTGGACGGAATCCTCGCCTATCTGTCCCCGGAGAACCGTGCTGCCGTCAAGAAAAACGGCTCCATCCTCGGAAATTGCTCCACCCAGTGCCCTTCCGGCTGCGTGATCCACGAAGACGAGGCACAGGCCATCAGGAGGAGCTTCGGGGGCCGGGATTTCCGGTGCGTGCTGCTGTTCAACAATGACTGCGCCCTGATCTACACCAACAAGCAGGGCATGCGGTACTGCAGCGTGCACAGCTATGCCATCGAGAAGGGCATGGTCTGGGAAGAATTCAAGTTCGCTGACTGCGTCCAGTATCCCCTCTCCTTCTATATCAATGATGAGGGCAGGAAGGTTGTCTCCATACAGGATACGCCGTACCTGAATCATATCAAGTGCATGACCGAGCCCTCAGGCCCGCCGATGTACAAGAGCCTCAAAAAGACGATTGAGACCTTCATGGGGAAGGAGTTCTACAAGGAGCTGGAACTATTTGTAAAAAAAGAGCATAAGGCGTGAGGAATGTCATTCACCGCGCAGTCATGAACGCATTCGCACATATGCCTCACATCGGCATGACGGTTCTGCTATAATCCTTATTTATGGGAAATCTCTTCCTTAGTTTTACTATTGCACTTGCTGGAGCTTTCAGCCTTGTGTCGCTCAGCAATATTTTCAATTTTGACTCCTATTTCAACAAGATACTTCCCGTGGTTCCGATTCTCTACGCAATTGTTTATGAGGTGCTAGAGCGCCGCAAATCTCGAAAAGCAGGAAGCAGCCCGGCACTGCGCGAGGAAGCGAAAACTGTTCGCAGGTCCGCAGGTACCGGCATTACGCCGGGGAGCGTCATCGCTGCGGTTGCAGTCAGTTTCATCATCAAGTTTTTTCTGGAGGTCGTGCTGACGCTCCTCTTCTTCAAGTTCAGCGGGGAGTCTTTCTCGAATGCGTACGGAGCCTTTTCGTTCAAAACAATCGGGCAATTCCTCCGCGGGGAGCACCCCTGGATTTCCGAACGAGAAGGCATCTATCTTCTCGCACTGCTCTATCTTGCAACAATCATGTCAACGGGATTATGGATTGGATACACGGCCAGGGGGAGCGCCATTGTGGAAGGTGTTCTTGCAGGAGCTGTCGTCGCCCTCATCAACTCCATGACGAACATGCTGTATCTCTACCGGAGCATCGAGGCTGCTGCCGAACGTCTGGTGGACTCAATGGGCTATGTCACGCATGCCGGTTTTTTGGTCGTGCTTGCGCTCCAGGTGCTTCTCTTCGGCCTCCTGAGCGGTCTCGTGCAGATCGCCAAGGAAGAACGTGCTTTGCGCAGAATGGGTGCCAGGAGCAAAGCCTGATTCCCCTCCCGTTTCCTCTTTTCCCCCTCCGCGCATTTCTATTCGAAAAACCGCCTCGCCTCGATGAAGGATTTTTTCCAGTACTGGTCCGCGAGACTGTCCCGACGGACCTTCTTGCCCGAGCTGGGTGCATGGACAAAATAACCCTCCTCAAGATAGATGCCGACGTGGGAGAACGGCCTGCCCCGCTCATAGAAAAAGAGCAGATCCCCCGTTCTGAGCTCGGAGGGGTACACTTTGCGGGAAGCGCTTCGTAACGCCAGGGTGTTGTGCGGGACATCGAGACCGGCGGCCAGATAGCTGTAGCGCACGAGTCCGCTGCAGTCGAACCCGGACGGACTGTCGCCCTGGTACTTGTAGGGCCTGCCGAGCATTGCAGCGGCTGTGCGCGCTGCTTTTTCGCCGATTGCCGGCGTGTAGCCGGCAACCGGGTGCACGGGAGCGGAGGCGCATCCGGTGACGGCTACGACAACGGCCAGGAGGGCGGCTGAAAAAAGCCGCGGCCGGCTCGCGATCATCCTTCGGCTCATGCAGAGTATTATAATCAATCCCGGGAAGAATAGCAAAAACGGAGCCGCGGCGGGCGCTAAATCATGACGGGCGGCGTATCCTTATGGTGTTCGTAGATCTGTTCGAACGTCTTGTGGGTGTCCTTGAATACTTCGAGAATTTTCGGGTCGAAATGGTGCGGACCGATGCGTTCATTGCCTTCGACGACGATGCGGTATGCCTTGATATAGTCGAAGGGCGGTTTATAGGGCCGGAGGCTGCGGAGCGAGTCGTACTGGTCTGCGAAGGCGACAACCCTTCCTTCGAGGGGAATGTCCTCTCTGGCGAGGCCGGCGGGGTAGCCGGTGCCGTCCCAGCGTTCGTGATGGGCGAGCGCAATGCGTTCAGCCATCTGCAGGTAGGCGGAATGGGAGCCGTGGAGGATCTTGCCGCCGAGGACGGTGTGCGTCTTGACCAGGGCAAGCTCCTCCGGGGTGAGCGCTGCGGGCTTCAGCAGAATACCGGAAGGGATGCCGATCTTTCCGATGTCATGCATCGGAGAGGCATACTTGATAATCTCGATCTGTTCGTCCGACCATCCCAGCTGCCGCGCAATGTGAGCGCAGCACAGGCCCACACGCTTGACATGCTGCACCGTTGCCTCGTCCTTGAACTCTGCTATGATGGTGAGGCGGTAGATCGTGTCGAGGTAGCTTGCCTTGAGGTTTTTCTGCGCGCGCACAATGTCCTGGAGCGCGGCGCTCAGTTCCGCGGCGCGGGTCGTGCCGGACCGTGACGATGCGGCGGCATTCCGGCACACCAGATCCATATCCCTCAGGCGCAGCTGGTTTTTCGTCCGCGAGAGGGTCTCGTTCGCTTCGAGCGGTTTGGCGAGAAAATCGTCCGCTCCGGCTTCATGCGACAGCCTCTTCAGCTTCCAGTCGTCCGCCATTGTGAGCATCACGACGGGGATGGTTCGCGTTTCAGGGTTGGACTTCAACTGCCTGCATACGGCGACGCCGTCGAGGTGCGGCAGTCTGACGTCGAGAAAAATGAGATCAGGGGAAAATTCCGCCGCCTTGAGAACTGCAGCCCGTCCGTCTCCGACGAACTCGAACATGCAGGGCAGGTCCTGAAGAAACGAAGTCAGGAGCCGCCGGTTTGTCTCATCGCCGTCGAGAATGAGAATGCGGTGCTTTGGCGCGGTCATCAGTCCCCCTGGTGCGACGGGAATGCTTCCTGATGGCAAGTATAACGAATCTTGCGCATTCCGACAACAGAAAAATCGGCCGGTGGCGCCGCCTGCCCGGGTTCCGGCATGAAGCTGAGCGAGAAGAGAAAGACCTTGACCCGCTTACTCCGCCCTGATATATTCAGTTCATGAAACGTACCATACAATTTCATCCGGACAATACCACCATCACCGTCGACGACGGGACCAGCCTGTTCAAGGCCGTGAAAGCAGCCGGTCTGTACGTGCTTTCTTCGTGCGGAGGCAAGGGGAACTGCGGCAAATGCAAAGTCGTGATTAAGGAAGGGTCGGTCGGCCACGGCAAATCCGACCTCTACTTGTCCGAAGAAGAAATGAAACGCGGTTACGTGCTTGCCTGCCATGCCCGGGTGGAGAGCGACCTGGTCGTGGAGATTCCGCCCGAGTCGCGCATGCAGGCAAAGCACAAGATCGCAACAGGCGCGAGGACCGATGCACTCCTGAAGCTCATGAGCACCGCCGGCGGATGCCTCGAATCGCGCATCAAACGGATTTATCTTGAGCTGCCGCCACCCACCATCGACGATAACATCTCTGATTATGAGCGGGTCCGGCGGGCCCTGGACCAGAAGGGTCTGGATGCGGCGCACCTGCACATGAATTATCTCGTCATATGCAAGCTCGCGCACGTGCTGCGCGAAGGCGGATGGAAGGCCACGATCTCGCTGTATAAGGTCGGGGCCGTGATCGAGGCATTAAACATCTATCCCGGTGACGCCACGAAAATGCGCTACGGCGCTGCCGTGGACATCGGTACGACAACAGTCGTCGTATACCTTGTGGACATGACGACCGGCAAAATCATCGGGACATCGTCCACCTACAACAGCCAGGTCAAGTGCGGCGACGACGTCATCTCACGCATCGTCTACGCAACGGAGCGGAACGGGTTAAAGGAGCTCCAGGAACTGGTCATGGGCAATATCAACTCCATGCTCGTTGAGCTGGCTGACAAGAACAAGGTCCCCACCTCCATGATCGATTATATCGTGGTCGCGGGCAACACGACGATGGAGCACCTTTTCTACGGCGTGGACCCCCAGTTCATCCGTGAGGAACCGTATATTCCGACGGCGACGTTCTTTCCGCTTGTCAGGGGAAAGAACATCGGGCTGAAGGTCGATCCGCAGGGGATAATCTATGCGCTTCCGAACGTGGCGAGCTATGTGGGCGGCGACATCACGGCCGGCGTGCTCGTGTCACAGATCTACAAGCAGGACGCGGTTTCGCTTTTCATCGACATCGGCACGAACGGCGAGATCGTTCTCGGCAACAAGGAGTGGCTGGTGACCGCCGCCTGCTCAGCAGGGCCCTGCTTCGAAGGGAGCGGCATCAAGTTCGGCATGCGCGCCATGGAGGGCGCCATCGAGGAGGTCGAAATCGATCCGAAAACGCACGAGGTGAACTACCGCGTGATCGGCGATGTGAAGCCCATCGGCATCTGCGGCTCGGGCATGATCGACATTCTGGCGGAGATGTACCTGAACGGCGTGATCGACCAAAAGGGCAAGATCAGGCAGGAACTCGGGACAAAGCGCATCCGGCGGGGGGACAGCGGCCTGGAGTTCGTGCTCGCCTGGCGCGTGGAAAGCGCCGTGAACAAGGAGATCGTGATCACCGAGGTCGACCTGGACAACCTGATCCGCGCCAAGGCAGCGATCTATGCGGGTTTTGCCACGCTGCTTTCACAGATGGGCATGAAGTTTACGGACCTCGACAAGCTTTATATCGCCGGCGGGTTCGGACGGTACATCGATGTGGAGCGGGCCATTACGATCGGCATGCTTCCCGATCTTCCGGTGGACAAGTTCCAGTTCCTCGGCAACACGTCCATCATCGGCGCTTACTTCTCGCTCCTGTGCGACCGGCTCCGGCGGGAGGCCGAGGAGATCGCGCGCAAGATGACCTATATCGAGCTGTCCGTGTCCCGCAGTTTCATGGACGAGTACCTGTCAGCCCTCTTCCTGCCGCACACGGATCTAAACGCATTCCCGACGGTGAAGAAGGAACTGGACGAAAGAAAGGGCAGCAACGGGAGATAAGGAGCGCGCCATGCTGGAGATCATTCTCGGGATCGGAGTGTTCGTCTTCATCATTTACGCGGGGTTCCAGATTGCCTATCTTCTCGAACTCCGCAAGGCGGGCAAGGCGCTCCGGGCGCTCATCGAAACGATCGACCGAAGGCTCCAGCCGTCGCTCGACGAGCTTGAGTCCGCCATGAAGAACCTTCGGCAGACGACGGAAAACGCCTCTGCCATCAGCAGGAACCTGCGCGATGCAACCGACATCGCGGCGATCCTCGCCGGCGTGTGGGCGGCCATCAAGGCCGGGATTTCAGCTCTTACGCGGAAAGAGGAAGTGAAACAGGACGAACTGAAGCAGTGAGGCGTATCAGAGTATTGACCGGATCCTGCCTGTCCGCTTGTCGATGATCACGCGGTCGACAAGCGCTTTTTTCCCATCCGTAATATCAGCCTTGAAATAGAGGGGGTGCTCGGTGACGGGGCCGACGGTCACCGCCTGCCCCTGAAAAAATTTTTCCAGGCGCTGCCGGGCCTCGTCGACGGTGGCAACCGGATTTTTTGCGCCGTACCACCCCCACCGCGGGCCTTTGCAGTAGCCGCCGTAGGGACGGGGGCAGTCACGGGGCGGGTCGCCGGCAGGCTCTGCAGGACTGTTCGCAGCAGCCAGCAGAACAAGGGCGACTGAGAGAGCCGCTATGAAGGAGCTTGTCCTCATCATGTCCTCGTCGACCATGACCGGCGTCTCAGAAATCCTGTCCGGACGCCTGAGACGCCGATCGGGTCATCAAGATTCTACCACCGTCCGCAACCGCCGCATCCGCCGCCCTGCATTCCGCGGCCGTAGCCCCGGCCTGCTCCCGGCCCGGGACCGCCGGCATTCAGACCGTACGTTTCAGCCGATTTTCTGATCTTGGCCTGCAGATCGATGATCTCCTTGCGGAGTTCGGTCATGCGCGCCGCATCAGGCGTTTCCTTGTTGTACTCATTGTTGAGCTCGGCCCGCTTCACCATCATGTCGTCGCGGAGCGCCTGGGTCTCCTTCTGGAACTTCTTCAGGTTTTCCACATTGACGTTTCCGTTGGTTCCGGTCATGCATGAACCCGGCCCATACCCCATTCCCGGCCCGGGGCCGTAACCCGCGCGCTGCGCAAAGGCGGCTCCCGCCACGAGCACCGCGGCAACGACGACGCCCAGCATCAGGTAATTCCGTTTCATAGTCATTCACCTCCCTTCCCCTCTGTTTTCTGATTCTACTCTAGCAAACCATTGTGAAAGGGCGGCGAAGAAACTATGAAGAATTGTGAATCCCGCAACCTGCAATCCTCCAGCTTTCCGGAGGACCACGCCGCAAACCACGGGAGGCCGCTTTATACAGAGGCCTTCAGCTCCGCAGAGAGTGCTCTGCGGCCTCAACCGGGCAGGCGGACGGTGAACACGGAGCCGGAACCTTCCGTGCTCCGGACCTCTATGGTTCCGCCATGGGCCGTTACGAGTTCACGCACGATTGCCAGGCCGAGGCCGAGACCTCCTTCCGATACGCGGTAAAAACGCTCGAAGATGAACGGCAGATCCGATGCCTTGATGCCTTTCCCGGTGTCGCGGACTTCGAGAATGAACGCTCCCCCCGCTTGTCCGCCCGCCACGGTCACGGAGCCGCTTCCGCTGACCGCCTTCACAGCGTTGCTCAGCAGGTTGATGACGATCTGGCTCAGACGGTCGGGGTCGGCATGGACGACAACCCCGTCGGCGCATTCGAGCGACATCGCAATGCCGCGCTCCGATGCGGCGCGCGCAAAGCGCTCCATGATGCCGGACAGAAAGGCCCTGGCCGGCAGCGCGCTCTTCCGGAGCGAAAGGCCGCTGGCCTGGGCCTGGGTCAGTTCCTCGATGCCGTCGAGCAGTTTCCTGAGCCTGCCCGTTTCTTCGAGGATCGACTGGAGCTGGTCCTTGTCCGCGGGAATCAGGCCGTCCAGCATGGCTTCGATCTCGCCCTGCATGGCGGCAAGCGGCGTGCGCAGTTCATGCGCCACGTTCGCTATCACTTTTTTCCTGAGCGTCTCCTGCATTTCGAGCGTCCGGGCCATGCGGTTGAACGCATCCGAGAGCCTGCCGAGTTCGTCGCGCGTTCCAACCTCCACGCGCTTCGACAGGTCGCCTTCGCTGATCGCCGCAGCTGCAGAGGTGATTCTTTTCAGCGGCCTCGTGAGCTTACCCGAAACGATGATGCTCAGCACGAGCGCGATGCCGCCCAGGATCGCGAATGCGGACAGGAGGAACGTGTTCGAACGCTCGATGTACAGGGCCTCCCGTCCGGGCGCGAAGAAGCGGACCTCGAGACTGCCGACCTCCGTATCCCCGGAAAAAAGCGGATACGGCGTAAAGGGGCCGCCTGTTGCAGCCCGCCGGGAAGAGGAGAGCGCTTCGATCCGCTGTCTCGTCGCCTGCGGCAGGGATTTGAGCGCTGTGTCCGTGTCCATGACGACGGCGCCGTCGGCGTCCTTCAACCGCATGTCGAAACCGAGCATCAGTGCCCAGACGGCGTCGCTCCTGGCCGTGTCGGGCAGCCACATTCCGGCTGCTTCATATGCGCTCTCGAGATCCGCCGTCATCCACGACACGCGGTCCTCCTGCTCGCCCTCGATGTAGGAGCGGAAGTCGCGGACCATCAGCTCGCGGAGGAAGAATGCCGCGGACAGGGCGATAAGGAACACGGCGACGAGGAGCACGAGAAATTTGACCCAGAGGCTCTTACGCATCGCGTTTCCCCGTGAATTTGTAGCCGATTCCGTAAATGGTCAGAATGAACCGGGGATTTCGCGGATCGTCCTCGATCTTCTGGCGGATGTTCTTGATATGCGCGTCGATGCTCCGCTCATACCCCTCGAACTGATACCCGAGCGCCTTCACGACGAGCTCGTCGCGCGTGAAGACCTTGCCGGGCGTCGAGGCCAGGGAGAAGAGCACCTTGAATTCCGTGGGGGTGAGGTTCACGGGCCCGCCGCGTTTCTTTACTTCGTACCGGTGCCCGTCAAGGGTGAGTTCGCCCTCTTCAAAGCTTACCGCGCCGGCGTCTGATAACTCCGTTTCCCTGGTCCTCTTCAGCACCGCCTTGACACGCGCAGCCAGCTCCCGGGCGCTGAAGGGCTTGACCACGTAGTCATCTGCGCCGAGCGCGAAGCCGGCAACGCGGTCCTCCTCTGAGGACCTGGCCGTTACCATGATCACGGGAACATCGGCCTGCGCCTTCAACTCCTGGATGACCTGCTCGCCGGGAATATCGGGCAGCATCAGGTCGAGGATCACGAGGAGCGGTTTCTCTTTGGTCGCTGAAGCAAGCGCATCCCTGCCCCGTTCCACATGCACGACGCGGTAGCCCGCCTCTTCCAGATATACTTTGATTACGCGGGCGATTTTCTTGTCATCCTCGACAACGAGTATGGGGCGGATCACCGGTTGCCGCCTTTCGTTTCGTGTGCATACGTCTGATATACCTGCTTCACCGCTCCTATTATATCAGACAATGGGTTTTATAATACATCGAAACTGATGGACTGATGGTTTATTATGACGGGAAGGGTGTTCGCTGCGGGATGATGCCTCCCCGAAGGCGGGTGCCCTTGAAACACTGGCCACAAGAAGGGTGCCGCGGCTCCCCGAACCCGGCCGGAAAGCACCGGGCCGGGGGCTGCGTGATTTTAAGATCGTTTTGAACAGCTCTTGCCGCGGATTCCGCCCGCTGCGGAAGCCGGCTGGAGCATCAACGTGCATCGAGATTAAAGGTAACCGTTTGAGCAGGCTTGTCCGGCCGGGCCACGGAAACGTCGACCCTCCATCCGCCTTCCATGGAGATATTCGCATTGAACGAGAAGGCATCTCCCTTGGGTGCTGCCTGGGTCGTATACTCCATGGGCGCCATGCCCGGCATGGGCGGCATGTAATAGCGCACATCGACTTTCGCATTTGACAGGGGCTTGCCCGAAGCGTCCACGGCCTTAATCGTCAGGTTGTTGTCGCCCTTTACCAGGGGGTAGGCGCCCGCAGCGAGCGTGATCGTCATGTCGCCCGAGGTTTTCTGCGTTTCATACCCTTTTGTGCAGCCCGCAGCAGAAATGGTGATCGCAATCGCCATCACCCACAGCATAATTTTTTTCATCTTTTTCCCCTCGCTTTTTTTAGGAATGGCAGCGGCAACGCCGCCTCTACGAACATCTTGTGTTCAGCATCTTTCATGCCAATGAACCTGTCTGCCCTGTTGTAAGAAAAAACAAGAAGTTGAATGCCGGTGAGCTATTGGGGACGGACCCGGCGTGTGGCAGAAGCTCACCCGGGTGTAGGAAATACTACGATGCAGCCTGCAACTTCTCGCTCACAAAAAAACCCGGACCTGCAGACCAGGGCCGGGTTGTATCGTTACTGATGAAAGGATGCTGTCAGCGTGTCAGATGTTTTTCTTCACCGCCTGCTTGAACTCATCGTTCCTGAGCAGTCCCGAGATTGCGGTCATCACGGCGTCGCTTATTGCCTCATAGTAATTTTCAGCCCTGTACGACGCGCCGAAGCGCGAGGCCGTGCCGGAAACCATGCCTTCCCAGAGCACAGCGCCGTTTTTCCCGTACAGCCGCAATTTCATCCCGACCTCAGCCTTGTAGGTCGAGCTTTCCACCACATAGAATTTTCTTATTTCCCCCTCCACCCTGCAGGTGCCGTTGCTCTTAACCACGTCGAGGCCCAGTTCCGAAAGGACCTGTCCGAAACGGTACGTGAGCCAGGCGGCGACGTTTTCCTTCGTCGTAACGGGAAGGTCACGGTCGGTTCCCCGGTGCTCGATGTTTTTCCCGATCTCCTCCGGCTTTTCCCGCGCATCAGTGAACGGGGAAATGAAAAAAGTCGATTTCATGAATGATGAAACGTCAATCGCCTCGCGGGCGTTTACCTTGTCCGTGGGGCGCCACTCGAGCGGGATGTTTTTCAATTCGGTGCGGGTGTCCGAAGCGGCAAGACAGGTGCCTGCAGCAAGGAAGAGGACTGCAAGGGACAAGGCGGATTTCAATGTTCTCATCGGCGAGCTCCTTTTTCGATTAGTATGATGCGCTGTATCGGCGTTGATGCGATATTCAGTCGACTGCTTTATGAAGAAATTTTTTCAGCCCTTCGCGGAAGGCAACGGGTTCGATGCCGAAGGCATCGCGGATGTCGCGCAGGGAGCAGATGTTGTCCTCCTGCAGCATGACGAGCTGTTCCGTGGTCACCGGCGGCTGCGGCAGCACCATTTCAAAAACGTGCGCCGCGGCTTTCATGAAGCCGAGGGGCAGGTGCAGCACCGGCCTGCGCACGCCCAGAATATCCGCGAGGGCGGCCGTCACCTCTTCATAGGTCAGCTGTTCCGGTCCGCCGATTTCGTACATTTCATTCAGAAACGATTCCCCGGCGACCGCTTTCACGATGCAGGACACCACGTCATCTATGTATATCGGCTGAACCCTTGACTTGCCGGAACCGATCACCGGCAGTACGGGCGACAGCCTGATCATTCCCGACAGCCTGATCGTGAACTGGTCGCCCTGGCCGTAGATCAGCGATGGCCGCACGATTGTGAAGGGAATGCCGCTTTCGCGCACGAGTTCCTCGGCTTCCCATTTGGTCTTGTGGTATGCGCTTATCGCTCCCGGCCTCGTGCCGAGTGCGCTTTGATAATAGAACTGCCGTATTCCTGCCTTCTTGGCCGCATGCAGGATGTTGCGCGTCCCGTCTACGTGCACGCCGCGAAACGTCGCTCCCTTCGTTTCCTGGATGATGCCGACGAGGTGAACGACGCGCTCGCAGCCGCCCGCCGCCCGTTCAAGCGAAGCCGGATCTGCACTATCGCCCGCAACAACGTCTGCGCCCAGGTCTTTGAGCATTCCGGCGCGGGCGGGATTTCTTACAACGGCGCGGACTGCGATGTCCTCTGCCCGAAGACGCCTGATCAGATGGGAGCCGACAAATCCCGTGCCGCCGGTGACAAGAATCATGGGAACCTCCACGTTCATCGTGCAAACAGAGAGGTGATTCTGTTCCCTTATAGCACGGATGCCGCATTTCGACAACAGCTTTTTAAAGCAACGACGGCATCCAGAGGTTGAAAATGAGCATGGTTTCGCGTTTTTCGTCCAGGCCCTTGGCAATGCCGATCCGGAACGTAATGGGGATGGAATAGGCGAAGTACGTATCGAGACGCGCTTCCGTTCCCACCGCGCTTTTAAAGTCGCGTATATGGAACCCCTCATTCCAGGCGTCGCCGGACTCGGCAAAGAATGCAGCGTGAACGCGCCGGAAGAATATGGGACCGTTGCCCGGTCCGGCTTCGATGTTCCAGATGGGCAGGCGGTATTCGAGGCTGGCGAGGGCGGCCCTGCGCCCCCGGAACTCGTTCGTCGGATAACCCCGCAGGTAAACCGAGTTGTCGTCCACGGGAATCGTCACATCGCCCGGATAGTCGCCACCGAGCTGGAACGCGCCCTGGGGGATCGTGTCCCCAATGGATGTCCCTGCAAAAGCACGCACCTGGAGGACGTGATGGGGCCATGGGAAGTCGACATATTCATGCCAGTCAGCCGTGTATTTCCTGAAGGAAAAATCGCTCCCGAGCGGTTTGCTGAATTCCTCGTACCCCAGCGCGATCGTCCTGCCGCCTTCGGGACTGATGGAAAATGAATACTGCTTCGCATTGTTGAATTCGTACACAGCCCGGCCGGAAGCGAGCAGGCCTTGTGCGGGAATGACGCCGCTGTACCCCGGCCAGGGAGGCATGTGCGTGAGGTCTGAAATGTTCGTCCGGCGGTACCCGACGGTCAGAACGTGCTGCTTGTCCACTTTCAAGAGCGGAATGATTGCCGAAAGGTCGACGGTTTTTTCACGCTGTGTGTAATCGTGCGTTCCCGAGGGATCGCTCAGGAGATCGCCGTAGGTCTGATCGATGTCGGATGCGTGGAAATAGAATGTCGGGTAGAGGCCGTCGTAGAGGTAGTCGAAGGAGTACCATTTACGGTAGTTCTTGGGGCTGTAGTACCCCTGGATCAGGTACGTATGCCGCTCGAGCGCGTCCTGGCCCATGGTAAGAAATCCCGGCAGCACGCCGCTTTCATAATTGTACTGCGCAAACGGAAGCCAGAAGCGCGGATAGAGCGTGGGCAGCGGATTGTACGAGCCTGCCGTCGTGGGAACCGGTTTCATTGCATAGGTCATCGCGGGGTAGGAAACCGACGTTGGCTCCGGTGTTTTCCATGCTGCGGGATCAACGGTACGCAGGTGCAGATCGTAGCCCCGGGAACTGTACGAGGTAAAGACGAGAGCCCTTCCATCCGGAGACTGCATCGGCGTAAAGGCGCCCCCCAAAACACTGGTCACCTGATAGGTCTTTTTTGAAGCCGTATCGTAAACGTAAATATTGAAGATCCCGGTTCGATCGGAAGTATAGAATATTTTCGTCCCGTCGACACTCCAGGCAGCTCCGCCGATGAGCGCTGCACGGTCCGTAATTTCATCGATCTTGCTGCCGCGGCTGTCGAGAATGAGGATCGCCTTGGACCCGTCGGGTTTGCGCACACCCGTGACGATCCGCGTTCCGTCAGGGCTGAACCGCGGCGTCTCATACTGTACATCGCTTTCTCCGGAGAGCCAGGCTACATCCTTGGCCCGGGCGCTGTTGCTGAGCGCAGCTGCAACGTCTATCGTGCCGAGCCGGTTTTTGCCGATTTTATTCGTGACGAATATAAGCTTCCTTCCGTCCGGAGACGGGAAGGGATCACGCGCCCTGAGTCCATCGGTGAGGCATACCTCATTGTTTTTTGCGAGGTCGAAATAATAGATTTCACTATACACGTCCGTATTGTGCACGACATCGAGTTTCGAGTAATAGATTCCCTTGCCGTCCGGACTCCAGGCGATGCTGGCGCCCGATGACGCTGTTGAGAAATACCGCTCGACAACCCTGTGGTCGCGGGTTCCGTCCGCGTTCATGATGTAAATACCGGGGAATTCGTCGCCGTTCAGCACGGAATAGGCAATGCGTGAGCCATCGGGCGAGAACGCGGGACTCACATTCAGGTAGCCCCGTTTTGTGAGGGGCAGCGATGCCGTCAGTCCTTTTGCCGCAAGCTCGTCGCGAAGCCGCGAGTACTTGTTTCTGAGATCTGCTTTCCACTGTTCCCAGAGGTCCGAATATTCGGCACGCAGAACCCTGTACCCGGTGGAATTCACGAGAAAAGGAACGCCGCGGCTGCTGTACAGGAGGGAGATGTCGGCGAGTTTCTCCCTGCCGTAGGTATCCGCGATGTACTTGGTGAAACCTTCGCCGAAGAGATAGGGAACGTCGCCCGCAGGCCACGTGTCGGGATACGTGGACGCGCGTCCAAGCGACGGAAACCGGTCCTCGAGCACTGCCATCCGGATAATCATTTCCGCGCCGGGCGAGCGGCCGCGGCCCCCGGATGTCTGTTCCGTTTCCTCGTAGGTCGCAAGACCTTCGATCATCCAGATCGGTTCCACGAGGTTGGGAAAGTATATTCTGCCGAGTACATTCTGGATTTTCTCCGGCACGCCCGTGACCATGTCGAGGTGGAGAATGTGCGTGTATTCGTGCGTGATCAGAAGCCGCAGCCAGTCGTCATACGCCGTGGTGCCGAAGCCGGGTTCGCCTAAAGGCTGCGTCACGTAGAGAGTGATGTGGTTGTACGGGAACGGCGTGGTGAGCCCGTTCGGCTCGTCCATGGCATCCACGAGCACCATGTGTGTTTTCCCTGTCGGGTCCCACTTGATGCGCGGGACGAGCCGGTCGTGCACGTCCTCGGCGATCACGACCGCGCGTTTGGCTATTTCCTCTTCACCTTGATGATAGTAAATGACAAAATGAGGTGTTTCAACGATCGTCCAGGTGAATGAGGGATCGAGTTTTGCGAATGCAGGGGGGGCAAGGAGCAGGAAGGAACTGATAAGAAAAAGGAGTTTTCTCACGGGCGTCCTCCGATAGCCGCATTGATGCGGGCTTACCGGCAAATCATAGCAGACGCCGGAGTGCCGTTCAAGTGAATAATACCGGGAAGGATTAAATCTAAACGGCTGAGGAGAAGTCGGGAAGGGAATGAAGGAACATGAAAGAAAGTGAGATAAACATTTCTCACCAGCCGGCCGCTACCGCAATTTTTGCCCAATCGACAAAAACGTATTCCAGTTACGCGTAGTAATCGGCGCTCCGATGATCCGTTCAAGCTGTCCGAAATAGCGGATGGATTTCATTTCGCGACGGTACATGCCCGTAACAAATCGACCCTGGCATGACAGCAGTTGCACAGACCAGCGTCCGCTGGGTGGCAGGTTGTACGGGAATTGCAACAACGGTTTACGGCGTCGTGCTGTAACGCTGACAAAGCAGACCATGCCGGGAGGCACCTTTCGATTCGTGAAGGGGTTGCTCTCCATGAAACTCAGGACCTCGCGTGCGCCGATGATTATGATTTCGGTTTTAAAAGGCAGACGACGCGCTATCTCAGCCCGGATCTTCGCACGAGTGACGGCGCCGCGAACCACGAATGTTCCTGTGGCGCCGATACTCACGATATTCAGGTTTTTGAGCTCCTGTACGAGGGTGCGCGGACGAAAAATCCTATGCCCCCCGATGTTGACGCCTTTGAGAAGTACTACGAATGCCATAGGTGCTTGTTGAGATGAGAGCCCGAAATCAGCGGCGGCAAGATGTCCGACCGCCGGATTGAATCGTTAGCACAGACCCTTACGTCCTCAATTACCGCCAGATGCCGTTATAGGACCGTCGTGTCCAGACGTCCGTCATTGGCTTTTCAAACGGACGGAAACTCATAATGCGGCGCTCACCCTGTAGGATTAGGGAACACGCTCTTCCTTCCTGAGGGCGGATCGTGCGAACGGTGAATACCATCGTGGGCGTTTTCCTTCCAGCAGTCTGCTTACCAGGACCCCATTTTCTTTCCGAGCCTTCCGGCTTTTGCCAGCCAGCGCTCTCCAATGTGAGCGACATTCCGGGTCATCGGGACATTGATCTGCCTTCTGACATCAAAGCCGGCCGCGTTCAGCACAAGCTTGACAGCGCGAATCGCGCCGCTGCCCTGCGAAGGAAGATAGTTGAAAGGAAATGGCGACAGGGAGGCGGTAATGATCGCAGCCGGCTTGCCCTTATGCCTCGGTCGGGGAAAACGCCAGGTGTAAAGTTCATAGTACTCAAGAACAGGAACATTCCGGTCAAACAGAAGCTTCAGCGGCCCGGGCATGTTGCCCCAATAGGTCGGGGTTGCTACCACCAGGGCAGAGCAGCGTTCCAGCAACTCTCCTATTCGATGGGCATCGTCTTTGGGAAGAATGCATTTTTTGTCAGGCCTGCATTTCAGGCATCCGATGCAGGGTCGTATCGAAAGACTGTTGACATCGACCCACTCCACTTCTGCGCCGGCAGAGCGTGCCTCATCGGCGACTATCCGAAGGAGTGACGATGTCACGCCGGTCTTCCGGGGGCTGCTGTTAAGCATGAGAATCATTTGTCACCGTCTCATCAGCCATTCTGATCGTTATTGCCGACGCGGCGCTGACGCGCCGACTTTGGCGCGTCGCTGTGGACGCGGTTGCTAGACTTCCTTTTTTGCCACATGACATACCCGTCGCCATCGTATGCTTCTACGAAAATGAAAGCAGCATTTTCCGCCAAGACCTGCAATTGATTCAAACTAATCAATCCTTTCTTTTGGCCATCGCGAAACACGGCTTGCACTTTCTTGGTTTCATTGTTAGTTGAAATTAAAGCGCCAACAGCGGGAGGAGAAATTGATTCGGCTTCTCCGAGTGCATGAATAATTTGCTTTGTCGTTTCTTCCTGAGATAGGAAATGATAGACTTCTTTATCATGGGTGACTATATTTGATTTTGCGTTCTCGATCCATGGATCTATTGCTTCTGCTAACGAATATTCCAAGATGCAACATCTATGCTGATCCGCAGTTAAAAATTCCTTGATTTTTTTAGCCAGCTCGTGCCAAAGAT
>DATHDE010000025.1:0-3506 GCA_035490495.1 Nitrospirota bacterium | reverse complement strand
CAGGGCAGGTGTATGGAAGCGAGGCACAACGCCGTTATGACTACGCCTATCAACAGTGCATGTATGCCAATGGAAACATCATCCCCGGCGTGAGGCGCTATATAAGAAGAACCCCTCCTCCGCCGCCTCCAGACCTTTCAGCAGCACCGGGAATTTCGGAGCCAGCTGCCCCGGCTCCGCCGCAGTAATGCAGTCCGGCAGAAACGGGCGCCCACCGACGGGAAACAGCGGATGCCACGCAGGAAGATCGATGATCGAGCTGATCTTCTCCCTGTCAAAGGGCCGGGGAGAAGGTCAGGTACAGCGCGTTGCGCAGCGTGGTTGCACCGACGGGATCACTTTTCAGCGGCCGCGCTGCTGTTCATATTGCCAACTTTCCCCACGTCTCCCTCCGGTATCGCCACGCAAGCAGCGACATGCGCACCAGCCAGTCGAGAATCATGACACACCAGACGAACCTGATCTCCGCCCTGAAAACGGTTGAGAGCAGAGCTGCGACGGGCACCCGCACCAGCCACATTCCGGCGATCGTCGCGAACATGAGAAAGCCCGTGTCCCCCGCCCCCCTGAGCGAACCGCCGAGCACCATGGTGAGCGCCAGGGGGATCTGTGCAAAGGCGGTAATCTTCATGTAGATGATGCCGTACTGAATCACTTCCGGGTCCCTGGTAAACGCGCGGAGGAGCGCATAGGGAAAGAAGAAAAAGACGATGGCCATGGCCGTCATAAGAATAACTGCCATGCGCCGCGCCTCTGATGATGATATTTTCGCATGTTCCGGCCGTCCCGCGCCCACATTCTGGCCTACCATGGTGGCGGCTGCCACGGCTATGCCGTAGCCCGGCATGAAGGAGAACGCCTCTATTGCCAAGCCGACCTGATGTGCTGCGTATACGGCAGTACCGTAAATCAGAACCACCTTCGCGAACGCCAGGGAACCGGCGTTCTGGAGCAGCCGGTCGATGAAGATGGGGTAGCCGAGCTTGATCGTCATGGTCGTGTATTTGATATCCAGATCCCGCCTGATGATGATGTAGCGTTTTTTCAGGGACCGGTAAAAAAGAAAAAAAGCGCCCATGCCTTCAGAGACGGCTACGGCAACGGCTGCACCCTTGACACCCAGGTTCGGCATGCCGAAGCTTCCGTAGATGAGCGGGTATGCGACGATGACATGCAGGATATTCACAATGAGCGTAGCGTACAGCGGCGTCTTCGTGTCCCCCGTGCCCTGCATGATACCGGCAATGACGTTGATGGCGATTGTGAACAGGATAAAGGTAAAGAGGATGTCCGTGTAGGACGCCAGGATCGCCTTGACTTCATCGTGGGCGCCGAGAAAGTACGCGATCCGGCCGCCGAAGGACAGACCGAGGATCGTAATGAACACCGCAGAAACAACCATGAGGATCACCGCCTGAAACGCGGCCTTGCCTGCGTCGTCCCTGCGGCCCGCTCCCCAGAGCTGGGCGACGAGCACCGTGACACCGATGTTGATGCCCCAGGAAATGCTCATGACCACGAAGACCATGATCTGGGCGATGCCTACGGCGGCGATTGCCGACGCGCCGAGCCCCCCCACGAGGAAAATATCGACAATGCCCACGGACCGCTGAAGCAGGCTCGAAAGCACGGCCGGCAGGGCAAGGGAAAACATCTGTTGGCGGATTTCTTTTTGCATAGAAAGAATGGAGTGAGGGCCGGAGGACCCGAGAACGGCTTCACCGCACCGGGGGAAACCCGAATGACATTATTTCTGGATTCTATTCCTTCATGAGTGTTCCGCGGAGCGGAACCCGTGGTTGTGGACTCAGCAAATCCGGGGCAGCTGCTCTCCCTGCAGCATGTCGATGATGCGTGTGCCGCCGATAGAGGTTTCGAGCAGTACCCGGCCCTGCGGGGAATCGACCACTTCACCGATGATCGCCGTGTCGCGGCCGCCTTCATGAGCCCGCATCGTTTTCGCAATGTCGTCAGCAGACCCGGCGTCGACGATTGCGATCAGAATGCCTTCATTCGCCACGAACAACGGATCCAGGCCCAGGAGGCCGCACGCCCCGCGAACGCCCGGAGGAATGGGAAGCGAGCTCTCGCGGATGCGGAAGCAAAGCTGCGACTCCAGGGCTATCTCCTTCAGCGTCGTGGCCAGGCCGCCGCGCGTAGGATCGCGCATAAAATGAATATCCGCGGACGCGCCGTACATGGCGCGCACGAGCCCGTTCAGCGCTCGCGTATCGCTCACCACCGCGGGATCGAATGTGAGCCCGTTTCGCTCGGCCATCACGGCTACGCCGTGGCTGCCGACCCCGCCGCTTATGATGATCCGGTCACCCCGCTTGATGTTCCCCGCAGCGATTTCACGGCCCGGGGGCAGTGTCCCCACGCCGGAGGTATTGATGAAGACGCCGTCAGCCTTGCCTTTGTTCACGACCTTTGTGTCGCCTGCCACGATCTTCACGCCTGCTTTGGCTGCGGCCACGGACATGGAGGTGATGATTTTCTGAAGGTCGGACAGGAGGAACCCTTCCTCGATGATGAATCCTGCGGTCAGGTACAACGGATCGGCACCGGCAACAGCGAGGTCGTTCACCGTGCCGTTCACCGCCAGTTCGCCGATGTTGCCTCCCGGGAAAAAAAGCGGCGTCACAACGTAGGAGTCTGTCGTGTAGGCGAGCCGCTGCGACGGCATGCTCACGATGGCCGAATCGCCGCTGCCCTGTACGCCGAAAGCGGGGCTGAAATAGCTGCGGATCAAGTCGTGCATGAGCTTGCCGCCGCTTCCGTGTCCGAGAAGTATTCTTTCCATGTGCGAGTTTGAGTTTCCAGAGTTACCGCGTTCGTGGCGTTTCGTGAGTCGCTAAGGTCATCTCACGAAACCCGGCGAACATCATACTCTCTACGAACCGCCATATTTATAGTAGGCCGCGCAGCTGCCTTCCGTGCTGACCATGCAGGGTCCGACGGGACTTTCGGGCGTACAGCCTGTTCCGAAGAGCGCGCACTCCGTCGGGATCTTCACCCCGCGAAGAATATCGCCGCAGGAGCAAAGCTCCGGTTCCGCTGCTTCAGACACCGGGGGATTGAATTTTTTTGCTGCATCGAACGCGGCATACTGATTCCGGAGCTTCAGACCGCTCCCCGGTATCACGCCGATTCCGCGCCAGTAGGCGTCTGCAGGCTCGAAATAGCGGTCAAGCAGTTCCACCGCGCGCGGGTTGCCCTCGGGCCGCACCACGGTCCGGTACTGGATCTCCACAGCAGCCCGTTTCGACGCTATCTGGCGCACGATCATGAGGATGCCTTCGATGATTTCCTTTGCCTCAAAGCCTGTGACCACGGAAGGTTTTTTGTATTGTTCGGCAACGAACGTGTAAGGTTTGATCCCGATGATCGTGCTTACATGCCCTGGCAGGATGAAGCCGTCCACCAGCACATCGGGGGAATCGAGCAGGGCTTTCAACGCGGGCGGAACAAGTTTGAACGCCGCGTACACGGACACGTTCCTGAGC
>DATHDE010000024.1:0-5458 GCA_035490495.1 Nitrospirota bacterium | reverse complement strand
TCCCTTCACAAGGGCACGTATTGGTATGGTATCAAAGTAAGGATCACTCATTCAATACCCCGGCAGATTATACGTTCCCCACGATAAGCGGCGGAGGTTCTGCCTTTCATCAGAATCTATCTGTCGGCGATGTAACAGGAGATGGTTGGCCTGATGCCGTACTGACATGGAGTGACGAGGGACTGTTCGTCCTGCCGAATTAACAATTAGCAAGAAAATATTAAGCAAATTCGTTTATCAGATTGAGCTGTTCTTTAACCCATCGTTCACCACCGACCGCTTCGCGGCGTGTGAACTCGTTGTAAGTTTTAAGTTGTGGAGGTCATAGAGATGCTCGGTATGATGAGGGGACAATTCAAGAAGATCAAATCCAATCTTACAAGTCTCGACAGTCAGCCTCTCAGCAGGGCGGCACTGGTTATAATTCTCTTTCTGGATATCTTTATACTTGTTTCTATCTTTGACGGCCTGGACAAACATACCCGTCAGATATCCTCCCCGGACGAATATATTCCCTACTCCTGCAGACAGATCGTAATCGACCGGGAGTGGAATCCGACAAACCGGCTCGACAATTTATCCGGCATCATCCTATCGTTCAATAACAGCTATTATCCTCTTGATGATAAAAAGCGGGAGCGTCATCCCGTCTGCAAACCCTACCTCGAACTCCTCGATCAGATTAAGAATAACAAGGAACTGATTGCTCTTTTCGACGACCGCGGCAAATTTCAGAAAGAAGCGCACGAGCTTCAAAGAGATATCACGAATCTGAAAGGTGCCTACGACACCTCTCTCCTGGAGACCATCGCCAGGCAGAAGGACGGGCAGGCAAACGTCGATACTATCAGAAAAGACATTCAGGCAAAAACAGGCGCCTTGAACACACTCCGTGCCCAGATCGAATCGTTGGAGCAGAAGATCAATGAGAACGCAAAAGTCCTGCAGTTATGGGACATAGTATCGCGCCTGAAGCCGGCTGACCGGGAAACGCTGAAAACAGAGCTTCGCGCGTTGTACTTCTGGTATCCTGTTAAAAAACTGGGAATGCAATTGATTTTCCTGCTGCCCCTCTTTGCGGTCTTCTATGCCTGGAACAATACAAGCATCAGGAGGAGTCGCGGTATCCAAACGTTGGTCTCTTCGCATTTACTGGTTGTTTCCTTCATTCCGATCTTCTTTAAAATAATCGAGACCATCTACGATATCATCCCGAAGAAACTTCTGAAGAAATTCATCGACCTGCTTGAGACGTTTAAGCTTGTTGCGTTATGGAATTATCTCCTCATCGCTCTTGCGGTCGCGGTTGCTCTCTTCCTTATTTATATTTTTCAAAAGAAACTGTTCTCACGCGCCAAGCTTCTAGAACGGCGAATCACAAAAGGCCAGTGCCAGGAGTGCGGAAAAACCCTGCCCGCGGGCTCACAAGCCTGTTCGTTCTGCGGGTTTGTTCAGTTTAAGACCTGCGACGCATGCAGCCAGCCGACGCTTGTATATGCGAAATACTGCAAGGCATGCGGGAAAGAACAATGATGCGGATATTCTTATCCGTTACTGATGAATGTTGAAGCAAGAAAAGAGGAGGCTTGGTATGGGAAATCTGATTCAGGGGGATTTAGTCCGTCATGCGCAGGACGGCATCGGACGCATCGAGGAAATCGCGCAGGGGGGATGCTCTGTCTATTTTCCGCGCACCGAGAAACAAGTGACGGTGGCTGAAAGCGAGCTGACTATCCTTTCCGAGGCTGAGGCCACGGCGTACGAGATGATGAAGCTGGCTGCGTACGAGGTTAATCGCGAGAACCTGCCGAATATCGAACTGGGGAGCAAGTGGAAGGACGGCGAGGTGATCATGAAACCGGGAGATCCGAAGCTTGCGCCGAAAAGCATTCCTATTGATGTATTCTTTCACAAGATCGTCATGGTGCGCGACAGGCTCCGCGTGATGGAGCAGCAGATCAATGCGCACAAGGGCCTGACCGATGCGGACAAAGTCGATCTGCAGCAGTACATCACCCGTATTTACGGCTCCCTCACCACGTTCAATGTTCTTTTTAAAAGCAAGGACGATTTTTTCGTGGGGCAGAAGGGGGAGAACTGATACGTGATCAGCATAGGCGGCCCCTTACCATGGGAGCAGCAGGCCAGGGGGTTCGGCATCTGTGTAACTATCGGAGGGCACTCTTCCGCCGGGCTTCCCTGCATCCGGTATCTACCGACTCCGATGAAGAAACCGGCACGCGCGAAAGGCAGGGGGATGCATGTTCCCTTTAAAGGATATTGACCGCAGACCGTCGCGCTTTCCGCTTGTCACAACGCTGATCATCGCGCTGAATACGCTCGTTTTTCTGCTCGAGCTGCTGAAGGGGATTGACTTTGTCGCACGGTGGTCCTATATGCCCGCCGAGATTGCAGCAGGACGCGGTCTGATTATGCTCCTGACCGCCCTGTTCATGCATGACGGCTGGCTGCACATCATCGGCAATATGGTGTTCTTCTGGGCTTTCGGACCTCCGGTTGAAGATATGATGGGGAGGGGGAAGTACCTTTTCTTTTATCTGACATGCGGGGTGGCGGCCTCTCTTGCGCAGGTGCTCTCCAATCCCGCTTCCACGCTCTTCAATCTGGGCGCAAGCGGCGCGATCGCAGGGGTGATCGGAGCATTCCTTGTCGCCTTTCCCCGCGACAGGATACGTACGCTTGTGTTTGTTGCCGTTTTCCGGATCCCGGCCATTTTTCTGGTGGGGGCATGGTTTGTCATTCAGTTGTTCAGCGAAGTCGGATCGTTTGTCGTCGGTCGGGCGGGTGAAGTCGCCTATGTGCCCCATGTGGCCGGTTTTGTATTTGGAATTGTCTTTGCCGGTTTGTTCAAGTACCAGGACCGTGATAAGGAAACAAAAAAGACCTGAGTGAGCAGTGAGCACGGCAGTGTTGACTGCGATCGAAAACCCATCACGATGCATTCTCTTGCATGGAATCATATTGGTTCTCATCGCGGTCTTGGCCGATTAGGAACGGCGACTCCGGATCATGCAGTGCAATATTGGATTTGACCTGGTCCCTGCTGTAATTGGCGTAGCAGTACAGGCAGTGATGCGGGCATGAGTTGTACGCGCCGATGTCCACGCTGCTCGCGCACCTGCATGTTTTCCGCTGCCCCGGGGCTTTGGGAACCGAAATTTTCCTGCCGAGCATGGCGGCTATACGCTCATCATCAATGCATTTCCCCGCAGGGATGCCCATATCCGCAAGGTCGATTTCCTCTGCGCAGGTCTGGAGCTGCAGATCATACTGCCGGCAGGTGTCCCTGAAGCTCCTGGAAAGCTCCCGCATGGATGCTTCCTCAATCTCCATTGCAGGGATATCCTTCATATTGCGCTTCGTCTTTGCGTAAAAATCGAGAAAGCTGATGATGCAGCGGTCCGTGCAGGGTGCCAGCTTGCGGGCGAGGGCGCGGAACTCCCGCTCGTGGTAAGCGCGGTCCAGCTGACCCGTTATCACGACTGGGTCGTATCTCCAGATGACTCTTTGTCTGCCGATCATGCTGGATAGTCTGATGAAGGTCGAGACGATTTCCTCTTTGTCGGGGAGATTGGTCTCAATGTCCTTGCCGTAGGGCGTGAGCGTGAAAAGAAAATAATAGTGATAGCCCCTGCGGTCGAGTTCCTCCAGCCTGCCCAGGATATTCGCGGGATTCTTGGTCCAGAAAACGATGCAGTCGATATCGCCGGGTTTGAGGGAAATCCGCGAGACCTGCTGCGGATTGAAAGGATTCCTTACGAGGACAAACCCCTCCCTGATCCTGTTCATGAACCATTCGCTGTAAAAAGCCGGAATGTCCGTTCTTCTGCTGGCGGAGACGATCATATCGTCCGGAATGTAACACTCCGGGGGATGCGTTACAAGAGGGAAATGGCGCCGGAATTCTCCGGAGCATCGTTGCGGGAACGGAGCAACGGACTGTTTTCTGTTGAAAACAGGGGGATGTTTGACTATGATGATTACATGCCCATCCCGATTCGCTGCTCCGGGGAGCGGACGGGCGGCACTACCAGTGAACCCATGCTTATCATCTTCGACGTAGACGGCACGCTGTGCGACACGCATGACGTGGACACCCGCTGTTACCGGGGGGCGTTTGAATCCGTTACCGGCAGGTCGCTCGCGTCCGTGGACTGGTCGCGGTATCCTGAAGCCACATCCTCGGCCATCGTGCACGGGCTGTTGACGGACATGGGCTTCGGGAACCCCGATGAAGAAGAGCAGAGGATACTCGCCGAGATCCTCACCCGCCTGCGCGATGCCGCACGCGCGAGCAGTGCCTGGTTTCAGCCGGTCCTGGGAGCTGTTGAATTATTCGACGAACTGCGCGGCCGGGACGACCATGCCGTTGCCATTGCAACAGGGGACTGGGGCGAGAGCGCAAGGTTCAAGCTTGAAATGTGCGGTTTCCGGTTGGACGACGTGCCATTTGCCTCGTCGTCAGATACGCGGCGACGTGCAGACATCATATCACTCGCTGCCGGGCGGGCCGGCTTCCGGACAGAGGATGCCGTGTATGTGGGCGACGGTCCCTGGGACGCCAGGGCGACACGGGAGCTCGGCATGCGGTTCATCGGCGTGGGGCACCGGCACGAAGTGCTGCGCAAAGAGGGCGCACGGGCCGTGTTCCGCTCTTTTACGGATCAAGCCGAATTCTTCAAGGCCCTCGAATTGATGGCGTGACACAGAGCCGCAGGCGCAAGAAAAGCCCCCGCCGGATCGTCCGGCGGGGGCTTCTTTTTTGAGATGGCAGGATATTGCTGCTTCCCTGCTATATTTCTTCATGAAGCATCGGGACACAGAACAAGCGGATGAACAAACGATAAAACCGGATACATCAAATGAACTGCTGTGACACTCGTCAAAATCCTTTAAAAATTAATCAGCGTTTATCCGGTTTTTATCCGATGTGATCTGCGTCAAATGCCGTTTCCGGATACTCAGCTATCTGACGGTGATCAGATCCCGGATCTTCTCGAATTCCTTTTCCTTGATGCCTTTGACCTTCATGATGTCTTCGGGCTTGGAATACGGCCGGCTGTCGATGATGGCCTGCGCTTTCACAGGCCCGATGCCCGGCAGCTTGTCGAGGTCCTCTTTCGACGCGCTGTTGATGTTCACCTTTTCACCCGGGGCAAGTGCGGGCTTTTTCTCCTTTGCCGCCTTTTCCGCCTTTGCAGGTTTCTCCGCCTTTGCCGGTGCAGCAGAAGCGGGAGCAGCAGAAACAGGTGCAGGTGCGGCTGCGGGCGCTGATGCAGCTCCAAACGTGATCTTATCCGATATCGCTTTTATCTTTTTATCGGACATGCCTTTCACTTTTTTGAGATCATCCGCGCTCTTGTACGGCCTGCCTGCGATGATCGCCTTGGCTATCTTCTTCCCGATGCCGGGCAGCGCTTCGATAGCCTTCTCATCC
>DATHDE010000023.1:0-4510 GCA_035490495.1 Nitrospirota bacterium | reverse complement strand
ATAACCGGACATGAAAAGACTTTTAACGTTAGGATAACGGGCGAGCAGCCGTTTTACGAGTTCACGGCCGTTCATTTCAGGCAGGACCACGTCTGTCATGATCAGATGTATCATCCCCTGGTGCTCTCCGGCCCGGCGAATTGCTTCTGCCGGCGAACTGGCTGCTATCACCTGATAGCCCAGCTCTTCGAGCCAGAGTCTGCTGAGTTCGAGGATCATGGGTTCATCCTCGACCAGCAGGATCGTCTCGGTCCCGCCCTGCGGTCGAGCGGGAATGTGTCCTTTCACCGTTGCCGCCTTCTCTGAAATGACGCGCGGCAGGTAGATTCTGAATGTCGTGCCCCTTCCCGGCTCGCTGTAGACATTGATAAAGCCTTCGTTTTGCTTTACGATGCCGTACACGGTTGCCAGACCCAGGCCCGTTCCCTTTCCCACTCCCTTGGTAGTGAAAAAAGGTTCAAAGATATGAGCGAGCGTGGGCCGGTCCATGCCGCTGCCATTGTCACTGACCGCAAGCGTGACGTATTCACCGGGCTTGAAGCCGGCATGCGCCTCGCAATACGCCTCGTCCAGAACGGTATTTTCGGTCTCTATGGATACGCGCCCCTGATCGTTTATTGCATCGCGCGCATTGACCAGAAGATTTGCCAGAATCTGTTCGATCTGGGCAGGATCTATTTTGACCGCCCAGAGCGAAGCGGCCGGATGCCAGGCGACATCTATATCTTCACCCATCAGGCGGTGGAGCATTTTCAACATTCCCTCAATGGAATCGTTTAAGTTGAGCACGAGGGGAGTTATGGTCTGCTTCCGTGCAAATGCAAGGAGCTGCTTGGTAAGATCAGCGGAATGCCGGGCTGCCTTGTGAATCTGCTCCAGATCCCTTCGCAATCTGGATGGGGCGTCTACTTTACGAAGGGCCATATCCGAATGGCCCAGTATTACGCTCAACATGTTGTTGAAATCATGAGCGACACCGCCTGCGAGCCGCCCCACTGATTCCATTTTCTGCGCCTGAACAAACTGGGCCTGCAGCTTTTCTTTTTCCTCAACCGCCTGTTTGCTGTCCGTTATATCGAGAACTGCACCAACCGACCGCCGCGGCCTGGGGTGGCCGTGTGCGTCGGCACCAAAGAATGACTTCGCCCGCACCGTCAGCCACCTGACCGTGCCGTCGCGCCTCGTGATGCGGAACTCCTCTCCGAATAGGCCGATCCCCGAGGGGTCGTTGGCGCGCTGGAGCGCCGACAATATTCTCGTTTTGTCATGAGGATAAATAAGATCGAGAAAGACGGGATACGTGATGATCTCATCATGACTGCATCCGCAAATTTCCCTGAGTTCCGGCGTCCAATGGAGAGATCCGGTCATGTGGTCATAGTCGAAAATCCCGATGTGAGCCACGCCCACGGCCTGCAGCAGCCTCTCCTCGCTTGTATGTAAATCATCTTCCGCCTGTTTTCTCCTCGTAATATCGCGGAAAACGCCCTGGAGAATCTTTTTCCCGCCGATGGTAACCAGCTGCGCCATCACTTCGATGGAGACTTCCGAGCCGTCAGGACGACGCACCGTATTTTCGATGGGATGGGAATCCTCACCCCGGCTCGTCTCCTTCACGTGGAGTGAAAAGGCGTTGCGCGAGAATGCTTCCCTGTGGGGAGGGTGAATGCTGGATTGATGGAGACCGATAATTTCTGCGTGGGGACGGCCGAGCAGACGGCTGGCAGCTGCATTGGCATCCAGGATGATGCCCGTTTCCGGGTCTGCCAGCAGGATGGCATCCGGTGAACCATCGAACAGCCCCCGGTACAGAGCATCGCTGTCACGCAATGCTTCTTCGGTCTGTTGCCGCTTGATGATTTCCTCTTTCAGCTGCTCGTTCAGTTCCTGCAGATCATGATTCATTCTTTGAACTCCCGCGGACCTTCCGCATCATGGAGTATGCCCGGCGATGATAACCCGTTTCACGATAAGACCCCGTGCACCGCGCGAATGCAGCAGTTGCACGACGCTGTTCCCTTGCTCAGCGTTCCGGCTTTTACTGCTTTTTCCAAGCGAAGCAGAAACGCACATAAATAATATTATAGCAGTGCCCATGCGCAATGAATGTAAGAAAAGGTCTGATTGCCTTGTAGTACAGCATATTCATATCATGAGTACATCAATGTGTTCAAACCATTGTTCTTTCCGGACAGCAGCACACACGTTTCTCTAACGAATTGATTAATCTTGTTATAATTTAACCGAATCAAACGGGAATAACTTGTTCCTATTTTTTTTTGAATGGTAACGATGATATTTAGTCATGAGGCCGAGATGAAGAGGCCAAAAAAATTTCGGCGTTTTCATGATCGTGTTTGCAACGAGTTCCCGGAGCGCTGCCGGGCAGAGGATTTTCAGGAAGGCTCAGAAGTCTTGAAAAGGAGATGACCCGGGATCTGGAGGAGAAATCCGACAGTTAATCCTGAAAGGGCCGGTCCATGAAATGATCGTGATTCAGGAAACGGGGCCGACTCCCCGCGCCGGATTGGTTCCGCAAAAAATACAAAGTCCGGGGTCCCGATCCAGCCTGCGAAGCGGAAATCAAGCGACTCCTTCTGCTCACGAAGGATGTTTTTTATTATCAATCCGCCGCGCTGTCCCGCGCAGGTACTGCATGACCGGTTTTATGTCCTTCTTGTTCTGATTTCCCATGTAGTATTATTCGGCTCATGCATCGAGAATATCCGGGGGACCCGTGCGCTCCGGGCAGCCCCGCAGGACTGTTGATTGTGATACACTAACGGCATGACCACTTCCGCATCAATCCCAACGGGCCGCGTTCTCATTGTCGGCGCCACGGGCTACGTCGGCCGGCGGCTCGTGCCCGAGCTGGCGAACCAGGGAGTCCCGCTCCGGCTCGCGGCCAGGAAGTTGTCGGTGATGTCATCGCTCCTGCAGAAGGGTGCTGACATCGAGATCGTCGCTGCCGACCTCGTGAAAAACGAGGGGCTTGCCGAAGCGCTCGCTGGTATCGATACCGCCTATTATCTCGTCCACTCCATGGGCGGCAGGATGATCGGCAGGAACGAGGAGTATGCAGAGCGGGACCGGCAGGCGGCGAAAAACTTTATCGCAGCAGCCGGCCGGGCCGGTCTCAAGCGCGTAATCTACCTCGGCGGACTGGGCGAATCGGGCGATACCCTCTCCGAACACCTGCGGAGCCGGGCAGAGATCGCCAACATCCTTTCTTCCGGCACGGCAGCGGTCACGGTCCTCCGGGCGGCCATCATCATCGGAGCTGAGGGCGCTTCGTACGAGATGCTCCGGTACCTTGTCGAGCGGCTGCCGGTCCTTGTCTGCCCCCGCTGGGTGGACACGCGCATCCAGCCGATCGCCATCAAGGATGTGCTCGCCTACCTCGCCGGCGTCCTCCGGAACCCGGATACGGCAGGCAAAAGCTTCGACATCGGCGGACCGGAGATCTTCACCTATGCCGAGATGATGCAGAAGTACGCCGAGGTCCGGGGGCTGGCGAAGCGCATTATCATCCGGGTGCCGGTGCTCACGCCGCTGCTGTCCGCCTACTGGGTGGACCTCGTCACTCCCGTCCCCTCCGGCATCGCCCATCCGCTCATCGAAGGTCTGCGCAACGAAGTAATCTGCAAGGACAACGGGATCGACCGGTTCGTGCCGCTCAGGAAGACAACCTTTGCCGAGGCTGTCAGGACCGCCCACGCTGAGGAGAAGCGCGGGCCGGGCGTAACAGGATTCTGACCATGGTCATTGAGGAAGCGCTGCTCATCAAGGCTGACATCAGGCAGATCTGGGAGACCTTCACGGATCTCACGGCCTGGCCTGGGTGGAACACCGTGGCCGCGCACGCATCGTCCGATTCCGGCCGCCTGGAACAAGGGCAAACGTTCACTTTCACCCTGCGGATGTTTGCCGTGCCGATCAGACTGGAGCTTACGGTCGACGAGGTCGTTCCCTGCGAGCGCGTGGTCTGGTCAGGCTCCCTCTTCTTCATCTCTTCGGACCATGCGTTCCTCTTCCAGCAGGCAGCAAACGGCGTTCTGGTCACCAGCCGGGAGACCTTCCGCGGCCTGCCGATGCTGCTCAGCAGCCCCGCGTTCCCGAAAAACAAGGTGCGTGACCTTACCGTTACGATGCTCGCGGACCTCAAAAAAGCTGCGGAAACGAAGAACGGAAGATAGGATCCCGGCATCACGAACGAACCTGGAACAACCCCCGCGGGAGAAAGGAGTGCAGGAGCAGCAAGCGGAAGATGACCTCTTCCTTGCCTTGCCTCCCCGGTGCCGCGGCACCGGAGGCATGTATCCTTACGCCATGAACAAAATTACCCTCGGCATCAGCTCCTGCCTCCTCGGCAACCCGGTCCGCTACGACGGCGGTCACAAGCTCGACCATTTCCTGACCGACACCCTCGGCAGATACGTGGAATGGGTGCCGGTCTGCCCCGAAGCTGCCTGCGGACTGCCGGTGCCGCGCGAGGCCATGCACCTCGTCG
>DATHDE010000022.1:0-5723 GCA_035490495.1 Nitrospirota bacterium | reverse complement strand
CATACTCTTGCTGCTGATCGCCGGAAGCGCGCGCGCGGATTCCGCTTCACGATGTGAGGTCCATACGGAAGCTGACCCTATGCTCTGCACCTACGAACCGAATACGATCGGATATACGCTCGACAGCGACGATGTTGCTTTCATGGACTTCAAGCTTTCGTTGCGCTATCAGCTGTTCCCCGCATCGATCACCCGGGCGCAAAACGACCTGCATGAAGGGCTCGGGAACGAAAGCGCCATCTATTTTGCGTTCACCGGCCGTTTCGGCCAGTACATCGGAACGCGGGAATCCGCGCCGGTCGTGGCGAAGCGGTTCAATCCCAAACTGTTCTATCGCTACTGGACCGACAACGAACATGACTCGTACGTGGATTTTGCATTTCTTGCCCACGAATCCAACGGACAATCCATAGACAGCGCAGCGGAATATCAGGCAGCGCTCGCGACGACAAAGGACCAGAATGCCGTCAATGATCAGATAAGCCGCGGATGGGACTACCTCGAGCTTGTCTGGAAGAGCAAACCGCTGGAGATCAAGGACACGCGGACGATGTTCGGCTTCCTCACCTTCAAGTACTTTCTTCCGTACGGTCCCCTGGAAGGGCGCGCCGAGGAATACAATTCGTGGGAGAACAGCCCCCAGGGAAAACCGAGGAGCCACGTCAACGGCATCGCGGGCATGATCAAGTTTATTGAAAAAGGATCGTGGCTGGTGTTCCGTGATATGAAAGCGGCCGCGCTGTACGAAACCGGATACCGTGAACCGTTCCGTTTCAGCACGTACCGGTTGGAACTCAGCACCAAATCCTTTCAGATGCCGGTGACCATCTGGTGGCAGACGGGCTACAACAGCGATCTGGCGCAGTATTATAAAAAAGTGTATTCCCGCGGCATCGAGGTCGAGATCGGCAGCTTCTGAACGCAGGTAGAACACTGAAGGCGATGCCTCCGCCATGATCGTCAGAGAAATCGAAGCGAAAGCCATCCTCTCCAAATCGCAGATCTACGACTATGCCCTGAACGCCTATGTGGGCTGCAGCCACAGCTGCTGCTACTGCTACGCCAAGTTCATGAAGCGGTTCACCGGACACAAAGAACCGTGGGGTTCCTTTGTCGACGCGAAAATCAACGCTCCGGAACTTCTTGACCGGGAGATCAGGAAGAAGAAAAAAGGGCGCGTCTGGATCAGCGGCGTGTGCGATGCGTACCAGTATCTCGAAAAGAAGTACCGTCTTACGAGGAAGTGCCTGGCAATCCTGGTCGAGAATGACTGGCCGATCTCGATCCAGACAAAATCACCGCTCGTGCTGAGGGATATCGACCTGCTCAAGCAAGCGAACAACTGCGAAGTCGGCTTCACGATTACGACTGCCGACGAAAAAATCCGTGCGATGTTCGAGCCGGGTGCGCCGCCCATTGCAAAACGGGTGGAGGCGCTGCGGATCCTTCACGCTGAAGGTATCGACACCTTCGTCATGATCGCGCCCCTCCTTCCCCGTGCAGAAGGGCTGGTCGACATGCTCAAAGGGATCGTCGGCCACGTTTTGATCGACCGGTACAATTATCATTATGCGGACAGGGTGTTCAAGGAACGCGGCTTTGCTTCGCATCTGGAAGAGGATGTCCTTCAGGAAAAAGGCGAGGCGCTTCGGTCTGCCTTTGAAAAAGCCGGGGTTCCCTGCAGAAAACTGTTTTAAGGTACAGGTATCATCCGGAACAGTTTTTTTATTACGCTGCGCGCTTCGCGGTGGCTGATTTCAGCTTCAACACTGCCCGTATCTTGGCCGCTGTCGCGCTTGTCGCATACACCGGTGCGCCCACGTCGAATAATTTCGAAGTTTTGAGCCCGCCAACAACGACCGGATCGAGCCCGGCGCGTTTCGTGAGTTCTACGGCAGCTTCTATTCCTTCCTCGTCATCGCCTGCGATGGGAATCCCGATTTTCTCTCCGTTCCTATTCGTGGTTTTTTTGAGATCCACAAAGTATACGCTATTGAAAGCCCGTATAATCCGCGATCCCGGCAGAAGGCGTGACACGACAACACCCATTCCGCCGGGTTCTTGTTGTGCATCTTCTGCGATGGCCCCGTCTCGCTCCGGATAAGGATTCGAAGTGTCGATAACGACCTTGCCCCTGAGTGCATCCTTTACTTTTTTATCAAGCTCGGGCACTGCTTTCAGGGGAAGCGACAGAACGATGACATCGCCAAAGCTGACAGCTTCATCAACCGTTCCGAAGCATGCCCGGGTGCCCGCCTCTTTTACCAGGTCTTTCAGATCATCGGGGTGTCGTGAACTGAGCAGGACATCGTATCCGGCTTTTGCAAACAGAATCCCGAGCGTCCCGCCGATATGACCCGACCCGACAATGCCTATTTTGCGAATGTTCATATGACCATCTCCTCTCTCTCCGCGCGAGCGGTATTCTTTCCGACGCTCTACTTCAAGCTTATCACTGAGGCGAGTGAGATCAATTGAACAAAAGTAAGAGCATTGTCCTTGTTCGACTAGTTGCCGTCAAAGACGCGGTTGATCAAGCCGGAGGAAATTTTGCCGGTAGTCGTGTACGACGAGGCAGTAAGGATTAATTGCGGCGGTAAAAACAGGAAGGAGAAGCATTCTGTCAGAAGGAATGCTTCTCCCGGTTGTGGGGGCTATTTCTTTTCGGTCTTGTTTGCTTCTGCTGTGTCCTTCTTGTTCTTCTTGCCTGTAAAATAGGCTTCCGCAGGCCGCCACGAGAAGGCCGCTTCCTTGCCCGCGATCCCCGTATACACCGCATACGCAAGGGCGCTCACCATGGTAAAAGGCAGCATGACGATATAGAAAAGCCCCACAAACGGAGCGGATACGAGCTTGCCGATCTGCTTCAGGGCCTGGCCGTTCTGCTTTATGTATGCCAGGTCGTCCTTGCTCACCTCTTTAACGGTCTTGAACGGCCTTGGTTTGAGCGCCTCCCATACCAGGAGATATCCGGCGATCAAGGCCAGGGACAGAAGATACTCCACTCCTTTTACATGAGTTACGAAATCGAACATGGTATTCATAGCTTCCTCCTTAAAGGGATTTTATAAGTATGATGAATATTGAGCCTCGCCTGCAGGGCGATGGAGCTAGCTTTTCGGCTTGCCTGCGTCCTCGCTCTTCTCGTTCTTCTTGGTCTTCCCGCCTAAATAGGATTCTGCTGGCCTCCACCCGAAGGTGACGATGTGCTTGCCCAGGTTGAATGCGCCTCCCAGGGTCTTCTGGAGCAGCAGCCCCAGGGCTGTCACGACGCCCATGATCGGCAGGGCCACGATGTAGATGAGTCCGAGGATGGGGCCGGTCAGCAGGACGGCAGCCGGAGATGCCTTGATGTATTTTGCCTTGTCGCCTCCGGGCAGTGCGCCTTCCGTATCCATGTCAACCCTCGCTCCGTTCATGATATCCCAATACGTTCCGCTTTGAACCGTTTGTCCGCCTGTAAGTGTCAACATGATGTGATCCCTCCTTCCTGATCGGCTTGTATGTTTTTTCTCTTTCGTTGACTAAAACTTATCAAAATAGGGCGTTTCTGTATATCCGCAGAAGTCCTTACGGGGCAGGGAAATTATTCTCAGAATAAAGGGAAGAAATTAGGAGAAAAGCAGGGGGATTCAAATCTAAAGTACTATAATATATAGTGGATAATAAACCGGCCAAAAAAACTTAACTGATTTCAGCCAGTTCGCTCAACTGCTGATCGAAATCCTGCGCCTTTGCGTCGTGGTCCGCTGTGACCGCCTCCAGTTCGGCAAAAAGCTTCTCGATCCGCGCCTTCGCGTTGTTGATTGAGGCAGTGAATTGTTTGATGGAAAGGGCTTTGCCCTTGACCGAGGCTTCGAGCAGTGCCTGGGTGTCCTCTTCAATCGATTTCTCGAGGTTCGTGATCTCTTCTTCGAGTGCAGCGATTCTGGATTTGAGTGAACCAAGAGCTTTTGATTTGTCGGCAATAATCGCGGCGCGCTGCTTTTTCGCGTCCTTGCGGTTCAAGTTCCTCTCAGCAGCCGGCTTCTTCTCTTTCTTTGTGCGCACACCGCCTTCGTCGCTCCAGCCCACGCGTTCGAGAAAGTCCAGATAGGTTCCCTCGAAGACGGATACCGTGTCGTTGTCGAACACGATCAACCGGGTGGCCACCGCCTCGAGGATCAACTCGCTGTGGGTCACGATGACGACGGCACCGTCAAACGCCTCGATGGCCTCGATGAGCGAATCGATGGACTCCATGTCCAGGTGGTTCGTGGGTTCGTCGAGCATGAGCAGATTGGCGGGGGAAACAAGGAGCTTGCCCAGAAGGACGCGGCTTTTTTCGCCGCCTGACAGCACGCTCACCTTTTTCAGCGCGTTGTCTCCTTCGAACATCATTAGCCCGCAGATGGACCGAGCGATGTTGTGGCTCTGATCCGGATGGGCTTCCATGATCTCTTCGAGGGCGGTGCGGGTGGGGGTGAGCCGGTTGATGTTGGTTTGGCCGAAGTAGGCGATTTTGGTGTTCGTATGGAGTTTCACCTCGCCGCTCGCGGGGGCCATCTCGCGCGCAAGGAGGTTGAGAAGCGTTGTCTTGCCTTTGCCGTTCTTGCCGATCACGGCGATGCGGTCCTTCTTCCCGACGGAGAACGAAAGATTGCCGATCAGGAGGGGGCCGTCCTTGAATCCGAAGGTCAGGTTTTCAACATTCATGAGCCATTTCGCCTCAAAGGGCGCGGAGCGGAAAGAGAAATCAAGCGTCTTGATCTCTTCGAGCTTGTCCATTTTCTCGTGGCGCGCAAGAGCCTTGATGCGCGACTGCACGGCTTTTGCTTTCGTCGCCTGCGCCCGGAAGCGGTTGATGAACTGCTCGATCTCCTTGCGCTTCTTTTCGTCGTTCTGGCGCGTTTTCTCGTAGATCTCCTCTTCCATCAGGATCTGATCGTAGAGCTTCTGGGTGCCGCCCGCTACCTTGCGGATTTTACAGCGGTGAATGATCATGGTGTGTGTCGTTACGCTGTCCATGAAGTCGCGGTCGTGGGTTATGATGATGAGCTCGTTCCGCCATGCACGAAGAAACTGCGTGAGCCAGCGCACGGAAACGATGTCGAGGTAGTTCGTCGGTTCATCCAGGAGCAGGAGATTGGGCTCCGATGCGAGCACCTTTGCCAGATTCAAGCGCACTTGAAAACCGCCCGAGAGCGATGAGGGGGCGCGGCCAAAGTCCGCATTCGTGAATCCAAGACCGTGCAGAATGGATTCCGCCTTGTAGGACTCATCGATATGATCTTCATTCGGCGGCAGGGCGAGACAGGCCTCTTTCAGCACGGTGCCGGCCGTGAAATGAATGTGCTGGGACAGGTGGCCGACGGTATATCCCGACGGCATGGTGATGGAACCGGCGTCCGCATGCTCTTCGCCGAGGATCATGCGGAAGAGTGTGGATTTGCCGTAGCCGTTGCGGCCCACGAGACCCACGCGTTCGCGCGGGTTTACGGTAAAGCCGACGCCGTCGAACAGGACCTGCTTGCCGTAGGATTTTTCGATGTTCGTTACTTGAAGCATGACCGGGTTCCGTCCCTCTCAAAGGGGTGGCGCATTCGTTGACACAGCCTTCTATATTAACGCAGGAGTTGGTGCTTGGCAAATGAATTTTAGCGGGGGCGCGAAAAGAGCGGCATTTCAGCCAGTACGTGTGCAGGAACAGCGGAAGGGATGCGTCAGGAGCGGTTGACATCGGC
>DATHDE010000021.1:0-4005 GCA_035490495.1 Nitrospirota bacterium | reverse complement strand
CACTGAGTGAACAAACAAAATTGAACTGAGAAGCGCGGGAGATACGATTTCAGACAAGCAGATTACCAACTATCTGTCCGTGGATGTGGAAGATTACTACATGGTTTCCGCATTCGCCGACATTGTCCGGTTTGACGATTGGGGATCCTTCGAAAGCCGCGTGGAGCGCAATACGCACCGCCTCCTCGATCTGTTCAGCAGCCATGGCGTACGCGCGACCTTTTTTGTGCTGGGGTGGGTCGCGGAACGGATTCCGAAGCTGGTGCGGGACATTCACGCTGCAGGGCATGAGATCGCCTGCCATGGCTATAATCATCGGCTCGTATATGATCTGACGCCCCCGGAATTCAGGGAGGATATCCGGCGGGCAAAGGGGACCCTCGAGGGACTTGCGGGAACGACTGTCAAAGGATACCGGGCAGCCAGTTATACAATCGTACAGAGGAGCCTGTGGGCGCTGGATGTGCTGATCGAAGAGGGGTTCACGTACGATTCGAGCATATTTCCGATCGTGCACGACCGCTATGGCCTGCCCACGGCGAGCCGTTTTCCGCACCGCATCACGACCGGCAGCGGCTCACTCATGGAGTTTCCTCCGTCCACAGTCCGGCTCTTCGGGCAAAACATTCCGGTGGCCGGCGGAGGGTATCTCCGGCTGTTTCCCCTGGCCGTTACCAGGAAGGCGATTTCCCGGATAAACAGGGATGAGCAGCAGGCAGCAGTGGTGTACTTGCATCCGTGGGAGATCGATGCTGACCAGCCCCGCATGCAGGGAAGGCTGGTGTCAAGGATGCGGCATTATGTGAACCTCCGGAGCACGATGCCGAAGCTCGCCGCACTGCTGCAGGAGTTCAAATTTCAGGAGTTTGCAGCGCATCAGCTCTGCTGAATCCCGCGACTTGCAAACCCCCGGCTCCTGCGGAGGGGGCTCCACTCGGGGACGTTTCTTAAGAGACAAGCGCAGAAGAATATGACCGTTCAGTTATTAAGACATGAGGAGAGGGCGCAGTGGGATGCGTATGTTATGGGGTCTGCGGTCTCCGCGTGCTATCACCTGAGCGGTTGGAAGAATGTCATCGAAGGCAGCTTCGGACACAAGACATACTATCTGGCATCAAAAAATGACGGCCGGATGACCGGTGTGCTCCCTCTGGTCCAGCTCAAAAGCCTGCTGTTCGGCAATTTTATGGTCTCGTTGCCCTACTTCAACTACGGGGGCGCATGCTCGGACACTGACGATGACCGCAGGGAGCTTCTGAAAGAGGCCGAGCAGATCGCGCTTGACCAGAAAGTCAGCCACATCGAGTTGCGGGAAGAACAAGCGGGTGATTCCTCGCTGCCGGCAAGAACAGAGAAGGTTTCCATGAGGCTGCCGCTGCCGGCTGATCCAGAGCAGCTCTGGAATTCATTCTCTTCAAAGCTCAGAAGCCAGGTGAAACGGCCGGAAAAAGCCGGGATGCGCGTGACAATTGGAAAAGAGGACCAGCTGGACGGCTTTTACGACGTTTTCTCGAGAAACATGAGGGACCTCGGGACGCCGGTCTACGCGAAATCCTTTTTTCGCAACATACTCTCAGCGTTTCCGGATACTACGTGGATATGCACCGTCTCCACCCAGTCGGGAGCTCCGGCTGCTTCAGGATTTCTTCTCGGATTCAAGGAGATCATGGAGATCCCCTGGGCGTCGTCGGTAAAGGCATTCAACCGCGAAAGCCCGAATATGCTGCTGTACTGGTCGGTTTTAAAATTCGCCTGTGAAAAAGGATATGCGACCTTCGATTTCGGCCGGTCCACGAGGGGAGTCGGAACCTACCGGTTCAAGGAACAGTGGGGCGCGAGGCCGGTGCAGCTCTACTGGCACTACTGGCTGCGGAACGGCGGGAAGCTTCCTGAGCTGAATCCCCATAATCCGAAATACCGTACAGCAATACAGGTCTGGAAAAGCCTGCCGCTCGCGTTGACGAAGATGATCGGACCGCACATCGTGAAGAACCTGCCCTGATCCGCGTGAGAATCCGGCCACGGAACAGAGCAAGGAACCAAGCGGAGCGCAGCCCGGCAAATCTGCTTTCCATGAATATTCAACGAACACTACCTCCAGCAGCCGCACCAATCGGAATCTCCGATCTTCTCCACGGTCTGACCGGACTTTTCCGGGGCGCCCCTTCAGTCCGGAGACTGGAGAAGGAGGTCAAAAACTATTTCGGCGTAAAGCACGTTTTCTTCGTATCTTCGGGCAAAGCGGCATTCTTCGTCATCCTGAAGGCGCTGAAATCCCTTGCTCCTGAAAAAAGCAGGGTGCTCATTCCCGCCTACACCTGCTATTCCGTGCCTTCATCGATTGTGAAGGCAGGGCTTCAGGTCAGCCTCTGTGACATCACAGCGGATGCGTTCGACTTCGATGGCAGGCTCCTGAACGATGCGGTTACCGGAGAAACCCTCTGTGTTGTAGCCGATCATCTGTTCGGCATTCCGGCGGACCTGGACAGGATCACGCGGATCAGCAAAGAACGGGGCGCCTTTGTGGTGGAGGACGCTGCCCAGGCAATGGGAGGTACGCTGCAGGGCCGGCTTCTCGGTACCATCGGCGATGTCGGCTTCTTCAGTCTGGGCAGGGGCAAGAATATAACAGCCGGGTCGGGGGGGATCATCATCACGAATTCGCCGGTCATTGCGCAGGCAATTGAAATGGAATACAGCCGTCTGGAAGACGCGAGCCTGCTTGAAGCAGTCAGGGAATTCGCCAAGGCTGTGCTGATGAGCGTTTTCATCCGGCCTTCCCTTTTCTGGGTTCCATCAGGAGTGCCTTGGCTCAGGCTGGGGGAAACCATATTCTACAAAGACTTTCCGATCAAAAAACTTTCAGGCATGCAGGCGGGCCTGCTCAGGAATTTCAGGAAGCGTTTGCAGACATCGAATGAAATACGGAAGGAAAATGCAGCCTGGTTTAAACAGCAGTTTGGCATGGGGGCGGACCAGAGTGCCGGGCTCCCCCTGCTCCGGCTTCCTTTATTAATAAAGGAAGAGAAGGTCCGAAAGGACATCCTGGCGCGTTCCCGGGAACAGGGTGCAGGGATAAGCCACATGTACCCGACCGCAATAAACGAAATACCTGAAATCAGGGACCAGTTCATCGGTACGGCCTACCCGGCAGCGCAGGAAGTTGCCGCGCAGCTCATTACCCTGCCGACGCACCACCTCATGACAAAGGCGGACCGGCGGAAGATCTGCGCATGCCTGAACGGGCAGGACAACGCGGCAGCGTCCGGAAGGCTGCGGATGAATGGCGGCGACCGGCCGGCAGTATCGACGTCCGGCAAGACATGTCCTGACGAATCCGCGTCCTGATGCGCTGAGCAAATGGTTAATGCTGACAATCATAAGCCGTGAACCAGCCGTAATCACGAAGGACAGTACGACAAAAAGAGGTGTATGCATGGAATTGGCTGTAGATAAATCGGGAAAAAGACCCCTCGTGGTGGTTCAACCCACCCAGAAACTGCTGCAGGTGGATTTCGGAGAGCTGTGGCGGTACCGCGAACTGCTGTATTTCATGGCGTGGCGGGACGTCATTGTCCGCTATAAACAGACGGCCATCGGCGCCAGCTGGGCGGTCATTCAGCCGCTCATCACCATGATTATCTTCACCCTCATTTTCGGCGTCCTGGCCAGGGTTCCCTCCGACGGGATTCCCTACCCGGTCTTCGCGTTCGCGGGCCTGCTGCCGTGGACGTTTTTCTCCCAGGTGCTTACCCGGGGCGGAAACAGCGTTGTCGCCAGCTCCAACCTGGTGACCAAGATATATTTTCCGCGGATCCTGCTCCCGCTTGCCGCTGCGGCCGCGCCTGCAGTGGATTTTATCCTTATGTTCCTGATGCTGTTCGCTTTGATGGCGTGGTATCACATTGCGCTCACGTGGAATCTGCTGGCCTTGCCGCTATTTCTGGGGCTGGCGTTCCTGACATCCACGGCAGTAACGCTCTGGCTCTCTTCCCTGAATGTACG
>DATHDE010000020.1:0-4147 GCA_035490495.1 Nitrospirota bacterium | reverse complement strand
CAGAATGCCGCAATCGCGGCAGTCGTCCGCCTTGAAAGCGGCCTCGGCATACGACACGGCTGGGTCCCCTGCGCCGGCCCGTTTGTGGCGACCAGGACGAGCCACACTATCATCATGGAATTGAACTGGGAGAACGCCTTTGACGTCTATCAGCGTGCGGTCGCTGAAGTTTCGGGCAGGAAGCTGACGCGCGATAACTTTTTCGCCGTGGCGAAGGCGTTTCCCTTCGGCATGCTGAAGGAAGGGGCTGAGGACATCGTGCGCGATCCGATCGCCGTGAACAACCGGGGAGAGCTCGTCTGCGTTGGAGAGATACCGGAAAACGCGGTGCTCACGATGCTGCGGGGCGATGAAACAAAACTGCTCGATGCCGCCGCGAAGACCGTCGGTGATTGTCTCGAGCATGCGGCCGGAAAAGACGTGCAGGCATGCCTGCTCTTCGACTGTATTTCGCGCGCTCTTTTCTTGCGGGACTTTCCTGCCGAGCTGCGCATCCTGCAGGCAGGCCTGCCGTCCGCGATGAACGGGAAGCCGCTCGAAGGTGCGCTGACACTCGGTGAAATTTCTTCGCACGGGCAGAAATATCTCGAATTCATGAACAAGACTGTTGTTCTGGGGGTGCTCTTCCGATGACCGAAAGGCCGCTCAACGATATCGTACACGACATTTCGATCCTGTATGAAATATCCCTGTCGACCGGCAGCTCACTTGATCTGAAAGAGAACTGTGCGCTGTTCCTTACAACGCTGATGGCGCGCAAGGGGCTCACGTTCGCCTCTGTCTGGCTCAGGAGCGACTATATGAACGAGGGAGGTGGCGGCGGCCGCGCCCAGTGCGTTTATGCGAGCCCCGCGTCATCGGCGGCAGTGAACGAACTTCCGCTCACGCATCCCCTGCTGAACCTGTTTCCCGAGGGCGAAGAATTCGCGTCCTTTGCCTTCGGCGACAAGGAATTCGAAACGCTCGTGCAGGAGCAGTATATCAGGAACGGCGCCTATGCCCTGTTTTCGCTTCCCGGCATGGGGGTCGTCAAGCTCTACGATACGGCGCGGACCGGACGCTTCGAGCGCAGGGAGTTGAGCCAGCTCTCCGGCATCATGAGGAAATTTTCACGTTCCCTGGAGGCGTGCCTCGTCTATCAGCGCATGAAGACGGAGATCGCGGGGCGGCGGAAGTCCGAAGAGGCGCGCCACATGCTCGTTTCGCTCATCGAGCACAGCTCGGATTTCATCAGCATGGCGTCGCTCGACGGCAGGATCCTCTACCTCAACGAAGCAGGGCTGCACCTCGTCGGCCTGGAGAGTCTCGAAGAGGCCCAGAAAACAACGATGTACGATTATTTCCCCGACGAAGACCGCCGCAGCTTCAGCATGCACTTTCAGCCCCCGGGGAACTGGAAAGCCGAGATCAACCTCCGGCACTTTAAAACAGGGAACCCCCTGCCCGTGGATATGCGCACCTTCGTCATCAAGGAGCCGGAGACTGGCAGGCCGCTGGCGGTCGCCACGATCAGCAGGGACATCTCGCTTCGCAGAAACATGGAAGAAGAGCAGCTCAAGCGGGAGAAGCTCGAGTCCCTGGGCGTGCTCGCCGGGGGCATCGCGCACGATTTCAATAACCTCCTGACCGCCGTGCTCGGCAACATCAGTATGGCCAAGGCTGACGTCGAACGGCTTAATCCGATCTACGGACTCCTGGACCAGGCGGAAAAGGCGTCGCTACGCGCCCGCGACCTGACCCAGCAACTGCTCACTTTTTCCAAGGGCGGCGAGCCGGTGAAGGAGACCATCGCCGTGGAAGACCTGGTCAAGGAAGCGGCTTCATTCGCCCTGCGGGGCTCGCGGGTGAAACCCCTGCTGCTGTTCTCCCCCGCCCTTCCCCGGATCGACGCTGATGCGGGGCAGATCAGCCAGGTGGTCCACAATCTCGTCATCAACGCGGACCAGGCCATGCCGACGGGCGGTATCGTCGAGGTTCGATGCGACGTCACGGACATCGGTCCGGACAGCGTGCTCCCCCTGGAACAGGGCCGCTATATCAGGATCTCCGTCAGGGACAGCGGGACCGGCATCCCCCAGGAGCACCTGCAGAAAATTTTCGACCCCTACTTCACGACGAAACAAAAAGGCAGCGGGCTCGGCCTCGCCACCGTCTACTCCATCGTCAAGCGCCATGGCGGCCATGTTACCGTAGAATCCCGGCTCGGATCGGGAACGACCTTTTCCGTGTATCTGCCCATCGCGAAGGACGCCCGCGTCGCGCCCGCGCCGAAAGAGGAAGCGCTCCCGCGGGGCGCAGGCCACGTCCTCATCATGGACGACGAAGAGATCGTCCGGATGGTAGTCCGCAAAATGCTCGAAACGTTCGGCTATGCTGTCGAGGAAGCGGCGGACGGGCAGGAAGCCATCATGCGCTGCCGTGAAGCGCTGAAGGCCGGCTCGCCCTTTGACCTGGTCATCATGGATCTGACGATCCCCGGAGGCATGGGCGGGAAAGAAGCGATCGGACACCTGCGCACGATCGACCCCCGGCTCAGGGCAATCGTTTCCAGCGGCTATTCCAACGATCCGGTGATGGCGGATTATCGCGGCCACGGCTTTAACGGAGTCGTTGCCAAACCCTACAAGATCCACGAACTCGGCCGCATCGTGAGCGAAGTGATGAAAAAATAGCACCGCGTACTTCGTACTTTGTACACTGAACTTTGTACTCCATACTCTGTTTTTTGTACTCCGTTTTTCCTTGATCATGACCGAATCTCGAAGAATGCACCCACAGGCAAGCGACACACGGAAGTCGATCCACCTCTCGGCATCGGCGGGCTCGGGCAAAACGCGCGCGCTCAAGGACCGCTATCTCGCGCTGCTCGATGACCTCGACCGCAGGGGGCTCTCAACAGACCAGGCAGTGGCCATCACGTTCACGGACAAAGCTGCGGCCGAGATCAAGGAGCGCGTGCTCCGCGACCTGCCTGAGTCCATGCTGCGCAAAATCATACGCGGCAGGCAGGACCTTCGCATCTCGACGATCCATTCGTTCTGCATGAACCTGCTCAAGCGGTATCCCCTCGAGGCGGGCCTTCCGCCGGACTTCGGCGTGCTCGATGCGCGCGACCAGGCGCACCGAATACGGAAAGCCGCCGGAGATGCCCTCGAGACGGCGAGCCGTGACAGCAGTCTTATGGCCCCCCTTTCCGAATACACAGCAGATGAACTCGCCGGCGACATAGAATACCTGCTCTCGATCAGGGGCCGTCTCACCCGCATGGAGATAGATGCCGGCGGCCCCGAACAGCTGGTTGCGGCGGTACGCGCGGGAACGGGCTTCGACGACGCCGTGCGGGAGCTCGATGCAGTCCTGGCGGATCCGGCACAGCGGGCGTTATTCCGCGAGATGGAAGCGATTCTCAGCCGGCAGGGAACTTTTTATGCAAGCTGCCGGGGTCAGCAGCACCAGGCAATCGCCGATGCGTCCGCCAACCCTGCCGTGCACAAGACCGCGCAGGATCTGGCGCCCGTTTATTTTACGCAGCAGAACAGTCCGAGGAAAAAACCTCCTGTGCCGCGTGCAAAATTCCGGCAGCGCGGCACGCCGTATGAAACGTATGATACCCTCTATTTCCGCGTGCAGGAATCCCTCGCACGGCTTCTTCTGCTCTCGCGTCTTGTACAGGCCGGCGCGGAGGCTGTGAGCCTGCTCCGCATTTTTCAGCAGGCCGACGCACGCTACCGCGCCTCAAACCTTCGGGAAGGGCTGCTCGACTTTGATGACCTCGAGATCTATGCCTACCGCCTGCTCCGCTCCTCCGACTTCCCCGACATCCTCTACTGGCTCGACCGGCGGATCCTGCACTTTCTCGTGGACGAATTTCAGGACACGAGCGACATCCAGTGGGCGATCGTGAACAAGCTGACGGAGGAGTTCTTCTCCGGCCAGGGCGCGGAGAAAGGCGCTCCGCCCACCCTCTTCGTCGTGGGCGACGAGAAGCAGTCAATCTACCGGTTCCGCGAGGCGAATTACCGGCTCATCGACCTGGTGCGCGCACGCATGGAGTCCGATCTCCCGGCCGACGCGCGCGCCGTGCTGACGCTCGACCGCAACTATCGGTCGGCGCCCCCGATCGTCGAAACGGTCAACAGCATCTTCG
>DATHDE010000019.1:0-15071 GCA_035490495.1 Nitrospirota bacterium | reverse complement strand
AGTGCAAGCAACCGTTTCATAGTCCTCACCCCCTTTCCTGCTGAATTTGACACCGATTGATGATGGATATGATGCCGTTTTGACATGCCCGCCATCATCGCACGCCATGCATAACCTGCTGCAATAAACGCCAGAACGATATATTCAAAGAAATAAAGTCTCATCATCATCAGGTCCATTTGCATAATGAGACCCTGCACGGCGGGAATGGTTGAATGAATAAAATATTTCAGAAACAGTCAATGGCGATCCGGATAATCGTTCTTCCACG
This sequence comes from Nitrospirota bacterium, assembly GCA_035490495.1. GTDB lineage: Bacteria > Nitrospirota > UBA9217 > UBA9217 > UBA9217 > JAJYKN01. The sequence goes on along the minus strand of DATHDE010000019.1, from coordinate 14,800 downwards.
AAGAATAAACGGGGATGCCTCGTGCTCTTTTTCCCACTGTTACCCTGATCTCGTTGGACCAGACATGAAAAACCCCCTTCCCAGTGATGGAGCGAAGAAAGGGGGCGTGGTGTTCCCACGGTAACACGTTATTGCTTCAGATTTACCAGTTCCTGCAGCATTTGATCAGTCGTAGTGATGATCTTCGAGTTCGCCTCGAAGCCGCGCTGCGATGAGATCATTTTCACAAACTCCTGGGCAAGATCTACATTTGAAAGCTCGAGGCTGTTTGAGAGTATCTTCCCCATGCCGGATGAATTCGCCATGCCTACGATGGGCTGACCCGAGTCATAGGATTCGGCATAAAGGTTGCTGCCCATCTTGGTCAACTCCGTTGGCGCAACGAACCTGCCGAGAGCGACTTGGCCAATGTTGCGGGTCTGGCCGTTCGTGAACACGCCGATGATGATGCCGGCGTCCGATATGGAAACATTCTTGAGCGCACCGGCGGAGTACCCATCCTGCAGCACGCTCATGACCGAAAAGTCGCTTGCATACTGGGAGGACATGTCGAGGCCGGTGCCGGCAGGTGTCTCGCCCGTACCTGTGCCGAAGTTGAAGCTCACGTCCTGTGCGGCGACGCCGCCGCCGAAAGTGAAGGTCATCGGTGTTCCGCTGGCGTCGTCGACCAGGGCGCCGTTGCTGTCGAACGTAAGATCCTGGGTGGTCGCAGCGCCGGTGGGCGGATTGCCTGCCCCGCCCGATGCCTGGCCAGCCTCCATAAGCTGACCGCTGTTGCTCGGATCGGCATAGGCGTAGTGGGCGGTCCAGGCATTATCAGCCGTCTTAACGAAATACATCGTCACCTGGTGCGCTCCGCCCTGGGTGTCGTAGACGGTTGTGGTGTTCGAAAAATTGTAGTTCGCAGGGTCATTCTGCACGCCGTCGCCGTTGCTGTCGAGAGTAAAGGCGGCGGCCTGTGCAGCCGATTGTGCGTTGAGATTGAGGGATATGTTTACGAGGGTGGACGCATTTGCCGGGCTCTGCGTCGTCGCAATCTGGAGATCTCCGACAGTCCCCGTGATATTGCCTGCCGCATCGGCAAGGTACCCTTGCAGAATCAGGCCGTCGGGATTCACAATATTCCCGTTCCGGTCAAGGGAGAACTGCCCTGCCCGGGTGTAGTACCGGGCCCCGTTCTGATTCACTACGAAAAATCCGTCCCCGTCGATGGCCAGATCGAGACCGTTCGAGGATGTCTGGAACGATCCTTGCGTAAAGAGTGGTGAAACGCTCATCACCTGAACACCGCGTCCGATCTGCGAGATTCCGCTCGCGCTGGTAAGGCTCTGGCTCAGCACATCACCGAAGGAAATGTTGCTTTCCTTGAATCCGATGGTGTTCAGGTTGGAAATGTTGTCACTGATCGCAGAAAGCGCCGTGCCGTTTGCATCCATACCGCTGATTGCCGTATACAGAGATGTCAACATGCTATGCTCCTCCTGAAATTTCAAGAATATCGCCAAGCTTGACCTGTTTTGAATTGTCTATGGTGAGATAGGTCGTGCTGTTCTCGAATGCGACCCCCGTAACGACACCGTTATACACCGGCGTGGCTGTCACTGCCGCACCCGCTGCATCGACGGCGCTGACCGAAAATGTGTACTGGCCGGACGGCTTCACGTTGCCGTTCGAGTCTCTGCCATCCCAGGTAAACGTGTTCTTTCCGGCGCCCTGTGCGCCGAGGACCGTGCTCTTCACAAGCGCGCCGTTCGTGTCGTATACGGATATCGTGACCTTGGATGCATCGCTCCCCAGAGAATATTGCATTGCGGCCTGGCCATTCAAAGTGACCGTGTTGCCGGAAATGCGCACTGTTTTACCGATGAGGCTCGTGACCATAGTGTTTTGGAGCGACTGCTGGGACGCGAGCAAACTGCTCATCTCGCTATTGATGTTCGTCAATTGCTCCAGAGAGCTGAACTGCGCAAGCTGCGCTGTAAAATTCGTGCTGTCCATGGGGTTGAGCGGGTTCTGGGCCTGGAGCTGCGTGGTCAACAGCTTCAGAAAATCGCTCTCTCCAAGAGTTTTCGACGCGGGTGTCGATGACGTGGAGTTCGTTGTCTGCGTTGTATTCGTGATTCCTGAGATTGTCATAAGCGCCTCCTCACTCACTGCTATACGAAAATGTTCACCGCGCCTGCCGCTGCGCTCAGGCGTGCCGGCTCTCTGACGGGTATGGACGCGGCGTGGTGCTGCTCGCTGCCCCCATTACCGCTATCACCCGCTGCCCCGTCCCGGAATGCGTGGCCTTCCATGCCCACGGAAAAACCGGATACGGACAGCCCTTCATTGAGCAGGGAATTTACGATGTGCTGCATATTGTTCTCGATGAGGACTTTCGTAGCGGCGTCGCTAACGTGGATCTGGGCATTCACCATCCCCTTTTCGAGACTCACATTAATATCAAGTTTGCCCAGTCCCTCAGGCTCGAGTTTCACCGCCAGCCGAGTCCCGTCCTTTATAATCGCGGTTGCGCCCTCAAACATTTCTGCAGGATCCTTAGCAAGGACCTGCGGCGCACCCCGGCTGGCTGCGGCGCCGGCTTCATGGAGCGACGAAGCAGCATGGCTGTCCTGCATTATGAAACCATTTTGCGTATTCAGTTGCGCCGGATCCGGGAATTCCGTTCGTCGCACAAAGGGCTCCGTATGACTAGGCAGAAATGTCATGTCGCTCTTATTTGTGAGCAACTCGTCGGCACCGTTGTCCTGCTGCAGGACCATGGCCCGATAATCCGTTTTTTTCAAGCCATAGAGATCAGTGAGGGATTGCTCCGCTGCTGTCGGAAGGCGATTGTTCCCGTCGGGTGCTCCGCTTCTTTCGAGCGCCTGCTTCTTGAATGCGGGCTGGGTTTGACCTTCCTTGACCTGAGCGGCAAATGCATCAGCAAATGCAGCTGCAGGATCAGGAGCGCCATCGTTTGTCTTGCCGGCTGCCATCTCATGAGAAAAATCCTTTTGCGGAACTGTGCCAGCCTGCAGGTTCTGCTGACGAGGAGCATTTATAAGGAAGCTGTTTTGATCCGTGAAAGGTGTGCACTGTTCAGCAGTTGACGTGTTATCCGAACTTGTCTGCTGCGAGGCGCTCACAATCTGTTGACCTGCCTGACTTATGACGCCGCACAACTGCTGCAGGAAAGCCTCGAATGCAGCATTTGCATCGTGCGCGGCCGGTTTTGCAGCGCTGTTCCCCTGTTCCTTTGCCGACGTCTCTTTCTGGGGATGCGCGTGCAGTTTGATCAACGAAATGCTCATGGTACTTCCCCGAAAAGCATTTCCTGTGCCAGGGAAATGTATAAGCCCTTTACCGAACTAACCCCTTGATAGAACACCGCACTGGCCGTATTTGCAACAAGACTACCTATTCCAGAATCGGTCTTTTTTGCCGGTTAGGGAATTTTTTTCCAGATTCAGAGCCCTGTCATCCGCCTGAAATGCCTGTCTAAACCGAGCACAGGAGCCATTACTCCTTCCTTTGAAGTGAGCGATCACCACCAAAGCTTCTCACGCGTTTGGGAATAACAGCAGTTTCCGGGTGAGCTCGTCATGGCTGTAGTGATTTTTTTTCAGCGGTAAAGTTTTTGACCATTCTGCCGACAAGATGAGAAGGAGGCAGACGTCATTAGCCTGAAAAACCGTGGATGAACAGGATGTCAAACGCTATATAAACCGGCTCGGCGATCTTTCAACCACGCCGACGCTTCTGTCGAAGATACTCGCACTCGCGGGCGACGACACGAAATCAATAGACGATTTTAGTGATCTGATCTCCTGTGACCAGGCATTGGCCCAGCGCGTGCTGAAGGTGGCCAACTCCGCCTTTTTCGCCCATTCCGGTCAGATCACCAACATCAACCAGGCTCTGCTCTTTCTTGGCCTCGACCGGATCAAGTCCATCGCCGTCGGCATGTCCGTCATGAACATCTTTCCTGCCGGCGGCACGTTCAAAATCGAGAACCTCTGGATGCACGGCTATGAAGTAGCTATGCTTTCGGCTCTCCTCTCCGAGTGTGTTGCCGTGACCCAGCCGCAGGACAGCTTTCTCGCAGGGTTGCTGCATGATATTGGTCGAATCATTCTGTATAATCTGGATCATGATCTGTTCCAGGCCATAGAGACCACGGACAGCATGCTTGAGCAGGAAAAAGATCTTTACGCCTGCACACACGCACAGGCAGGGGCGTGGTTCGCGGAAGAGGTCGGGATGCCGGGGAGCATCGTCAATGCCATCAAATACCACCACAGCCCTTCGCTGGCGCCCGATGATATGAACCTCGTTTCCCTGGTCTCGCTGGCTGAAGGCCTCACGCGCATGTTCACGCCCCGCGTTGAAGACGACGGCATCTGGACGCGGGAACATGACGCAATTCTCCTGGAATTCTCACTCGCGCATGAATGCCTCCAGGCAATCGGAGCACAAATGGTCGATATGCAAAAGGACATTGAACGCATTTTTGCAGCGACCTGAAGCGTTACGAGCTCCACCTCATGTCAAAACCCTGACATATTTTACACTCCATTGCCGGATCGCGCTCATTCTCCGGTCATCAATAATGTAAGCAGTTTATTTACTCCCTTTGCGTATATCCATGTTTTTATTGAAAATAGCCAAAAACTCTGAATCATAAAAATCCGACAAGATTGACCGACGTCATTGTTCCAGTGACTGGCACGGCTCTTGCTCTATACCATGGAAAGTCACGGCGTCATATTTCAGTCGCCAGGAGCAGCGCGTATTTCATTCCGGACGTCAAGAGGACTGCCACAATGCCGATTGAGCCCTCAGTAAGAATCAGCGAAACGCAGATCATCAGGCGCGAAGAAGGGGCCACGAGCCAGCAGAAACAGAAAAAGAAACAGACGCCGACAAACCAGACTCAGCAGCAAGAGAAGGAAAAGTCCGGTAAGATCGATATAAAAATCTAATCATATGCAAAGAACTGCCATCACAGCGGATAAACAGGCATCATCGGGACGGGAGCGGCAACAGCTGAACCTCGAGCTCGCGGAGATCCGCGAAATTTCCGACATCATGTTCAAAAGGCTTGAGGGGAAAATGCGCGAGATGCAGGCGATCGAGACCACGCTCGAGAAAAAGAAAAAAGAAGCAGACCGGCTCGTACAGCTTGTCGACGCGCTGGAAAAGAAACTGTCAGCAGGCCGGGAATTGTTCGAGGCCCTTGACAAGAAGATATCTGCAATGCAGCAGCTTTTGGATGAAACTGAACGATCCCGAGCGCCGGTCGACGACAACCGGCAGCAGGAAATCACAGCCCTTATCCGCAAAGGACTCGCATCGCGCGAAATTGCCGAGGTCCTCGACATGCCGCTGGGCGAAGTTGAATTGATCGCAGCATTAAATCGACGTCCGGCTTGAGGCACTTTTTTGCCGCTTCGAGGAAATATTTTCCGCTCCTCTTCGCTGCCACGCATGCGTCCGATCACCTGATTTTTTTCGCTTTTTCCTATTGTCCGCCGTACTGCCCCTCGTGGCACACGTCTTGCTTAACAGGATAGTGATATGTACAAGGGCATATATATAGCAGCCTCGGGCGCGGTATTGAAGCAGACGCAGCTCGACATCATCACGCAAAACATCGCAAACGCCAACACCGCTGGATACAAAAAGGACGCCATCGCGTTTAAGGATTATCTTTTCCAGCAGGAAACGTCCCTGGAACCGGACGGTCGTGTCATGAGCGACTACGGCACGTCCAAAACCGACCTCGCGAACGGCAATTCGGTAAAGACGGGCAATACCCTGGACATCGCTATTGAAGGGAACGGTTTCATCGCTTTGGAAGGCGGCCGCTACACGCGCCGCGGCGACCTGAAGAAAAACGGCGAAGGTTATCTCACGACATATGACGGCATCAAAGTACTGGGGCAGGGAGGTCCTATCAGCATACCCGACGACAGCGTGGAGATCAACATCGACCTGGAAGGAAAGGTCTCGGTGCTTCAGGCCGGCGGCACACTCCCGACTGAACTCGATACGATCAAGGTCGTCGACTTCGGTCCGGATGCAAACCTCACCAAGGAAGGAAACGGGATGTTTACTTCCGCCGGCGCGTCGCCGGTGCCGTCGACTGCCGGGGTAAAGCAAGGATATCTTGAAACATCAAATGTCGACGTCGTAAAGGAAATGGTGGCCTTAATCGAGGGCATGCGGGAATTCGAAACATATCAGCGGGCCATCCGCATGTTCGACTCCGCCACCGCCCTCGTGACGAACGAGTTAGGGAGGATTTGATGCCATGATGAGGTCTTTGTTCATTGCTGCAACGGGCATGGAAGCGCAAAAACTCAACATCGATGTAATATCCAACAATCTCGCCAATGTCAACACCGCGGGCTTCAAGAAAAGCCGCGCCGACTTCCAGGACTTGCTCTACCAGACGCTCCGACTGCCGGGCGCCACATCCGCGGAAGGCTCGCAGATTCCCTCGGGGATCCAGGTCGGGATGGGCGTCAAGCCCGTTGCAGTCCAAAAGATCTTTCAGCAGGGCGATTTCGCCCAGACCGGAAACAGCCTTGATCTTGTGATCGAAGGAAACGGCTTTTTTCAGATTCTTATGCCCGACGGCACCACTTCCTATACTCGTTCGGGTGCCTTTAAACTCGACAGCGAGGGCCGCCTCGTCAATTCCGACGGTTATCCCCTCGAACCGAGCATTACCATACCATCGAACACAACGAGCATCAGTGTGAGCACTGACGGCAAAATATCCGTTACGCAGCCCGGCGTCAATACGCCAACGCAGATCGGGCAGATTGAAATAGCAGGATTTATCAACCCGGCCGGCCTCAACGCACTCGGCAAGAACCTCTTTCAGCAGACTGCTTCGTCAGGGGATCCAACGACAGCCAATCCGGGAACGAACGGCCTCGGTACGATCTCCCAAGGATTTATCGAACTGAGCAATGTGAACGTGGTTGAGGAAATGGTGAATATGATCGCGAGCCAACGGGCATATGAGATCAATTCGAAGGCAATCCAGGCGTCTGATCAGATGCTCCAGGTAGCGAATAATCTGAGGCAGTAACATGAACAATCGCCAGCCAGCATCCCGCCCATACACGAGTGGAAATGCCATAAAAAGAAGCGGGAGGGGATGCCCCTTCTTGCGTCTTGCCTCGCTCCTTATCCCGCTTCTTGCTGCAAGCTGCCTGATTTCTGCATCCTTGGCTAACGCTGCATCATGGAATGCCGAGTCAGTACTCAAAACATATATTCTTGAGCACTATCCCTGGCAGGAAGTCGACATCAGCGGCATCGAGCTCAGTGGTTCTGCACCTGCCTCTGCGCCGGTGTCCATTCTCGCTGTAAAAGCACCGCCCGGAAGGGCTCTGTTCAAGCTGACATTCAAGGACAGCAGGACAATCCTTGCATCAGCGAATGTGAAGACATTCGACCGGGTATTCAAGAGCAGATCCGCGCTACCCAAGGGATATGTTATCAATCAGGATGACATATATGCGACGCTCATGGAAAGCGCGCTCATCCCGCGCGGTTCCCTGCGCGACGAGCAGCAGCTCGTGGGACATTCCCTGCTTCGATCCGTGGTTTCGAATGCGCCTCTTACCAATGAGACTGTATCGGCATCGCCGCTGGTCAAGCGAGGCCGCCGCGTCATTTTGCTCGTCGAATCACCCGGCTTTTTGATCAAGGCAGCAGGCGAAACGCGTAACGATGCGCCCGTCGGTGCTCTTGTAAAAGTGGAGAATCTCATGTCTCGCAAGATCGTGACCGGTTTGCTTGTGGATGAAAGCACGGTCCGAGTGGAGTACTAGCATGATCACTTACCGGAACCGGACGTCACCCTGTAGCTTCCGAAGGTCGGGATTAATCCGTCTTCTTGGCGCAAATCTTGTTTTCAGTCTGTTTTTTTTCTCCTGCGCTACAGCTCCGAAGCTCCCCCCGCCGCCGCCGCGCTATGTCTACCCCCAGAGCAAACAGGAGAACGCCAAGCAGGCACCGGCAAGCAACTCGCTCTGGCACGATACAGCGAGCCTTTATGAGGATGTCAAAGCCCGCCGGCTGAACGATCTCATCACAATAAACGTCGTGGAGAACATATCAGGCTCGGGCACAGCAGACACGTCAGCCACCAGAAAATCTTCAGCAGACGCTGCCGTGACCGGCATCCTCGGCATTCCGCTGAACCTGAACCGACCGAATCTCTGGGGAAGTGGGAACGGGTTCTCGCCCACGGTGGGGGGCTCGCTCCAGAATGATTTTGCGGGAAGCGGCGCAACGACGCGGGCAGGCACTCTTGTGGGCACCATAACAGCGAAGGTCGTTGAGGTGATGCCGAACGGCGTTCTTGCCATTGAATCGCGCAAGGACATCACCATCAACAATGAACGACAGATCCTGATCCTGCGCGGGATGGTGCGTCCCGACGACATCGCAACTGACAACAGCGTGCTCAGCAGCCGTGTTGCAGACGCTGAAGTATACTTCGTGGGCGACGGCGTTGTTCAAAGCAAGCAGGACCCGGGCTGGCTCGCGAAAATTCTGGACACCATATGGCCATTTTGAAGATCCTGCGGTTAATGGTCAAATATCCGGTTCTAACAAGGGGTGGCAAGTGCATGCATAAGCTTTTCGTTTTTTTGGTGTTCCTGGCTGCGGGCCCCTTACTGCTGGCCCCTGCCGCCCATGCCGAACGCATCAAGGATATTGCAAACTTCGAAGGCATGCGCGAAAACCAGCTGATCGGCTACGGACTCGTCGTTGGCCTCGATGGGTCGGGCGACAAAGGCAACCAGACCCTTCTGACGATCGGCAATTTACTGCAGCGCATGGGGCTCACCATTAAAATCGCCGACATCAAGGCGAAGAATGCTGCCGCTGTCATGGTGACGGCTTCGCTGCCGCCGTTTCCAAAACCCGGCATGCAGCTCGACGCCCTTGTGTCAACCATCGGTGATGCAAAGAGCCTCCAGGGCGGCACGCTCCTGCTCGCGCCGCTCAAAGGTCCTGACGGCAAGGTCTACGCGCTCGCACAGGGGCCGGTGTCCGTAGGCGGCTTCATCGGCGGTGGCGGCGGCACGACGGTGCAGAAGAACCACACAACGGCCGGTAAAATACCGAACGGCGTGACCATAGAAACAGAGCCTCGTTTCGTTTTTGGAACAGGCAGCGAAATCCGTATCTTTCTGCGCAATCCGGATTTTACGACCGCGGCTGAAACGGCCAAAAGGATCAACGAAACGCTCCAGACCGATTCGTCAGCAGTGACCCTGGATCCCTCAACAATAATTTTGAAGGTCCCCGAGCAATATCAGGGAAAGATTGTTCAGCTCGTAGCGCTCGTGGAGGCCATCGATGTTGCCGTGGATGTGCCCGCACGCGTTGTCATTAACGAGAGGACGGGGACCGTTACCATCGGCGAGGCGGTGAAGATCGCGCCTGTCGCGATCGCCCACGGCAGCCTTACGATCGAGATAAAAACGGAGTACAACGTATCGCAACCCAATCCGCTTGCACCGAACCAGGCTCGCACTGTTGTTACGCCAAAACAGACGGTGAACGTGAAGGAGCAAAACGCATCGCTCCTGCATGTTTCGGGCGCGACACTGGGAGAAGTAGTTCGCGCCTTGAACGCTCTGGGCGTCACGCCGCGCGACCTTGTGTCGATCCTCCAGGCGCTCAAAGCAGCGGGTGCCCTGCATGCGGACATGGAGATCATCTGATGCTGACGATGTCTGACAGCGCCGACCTGCGGCCGCAGAGCCTTGCATCCTTGCAGGGCAAAAACGACGCGGAATCCATCAAAAAGGCCGCCAAGGAGATGGAGGCGCTTTTCGCTTACGAGCTGATCAAGGTCATGCGTGAAACAACGGAGCAGGCTGGCGACGGCCTTGGCAACAGCACCTATCTCAGCATGTTCGACATGGAGCTCTCGAAACTTTTCGCCGAACGGGGGCTTGGTCTCGGGGAAATGATTGAACGGAGCCTGACCGCAACGGCTGCAAAGGCGCGGAGCACGTCATCTTCTTCGCAGCCACAAAACGGCGCGCAGCCTGAAATCCAATCACTCGTGCCGGACCTTCCCGCTCCGCGGATCAGTTCGGAATACGGCATGCGGCAGGACCCTTTTTCCGGTGACTGGAGATTTCACCACGGCGTCGATATTGCCGCTCCCGAAGGCACGGAAATCCATGCAGTAGCGCCGGGAACGGTTGTCTTCAGCGGGAAACAGGCTGGCTATGGCAACGTGGTCATTATTGACCATGGGAACGGCTACACAACCAAATATGCGCATAATCAGCAAAATCTGGTAAAGGAAGGAGATAAGATCGATTCCGGTTCCCTCATAGCCCGGGCAGGTTCGACTGGGCGGTCAACGGGGTCTCACGTTCACTTTGAAGTACTGTTGAACGGACGGTCAGTAGATCCCAACAGGCTCTCCGCAAAGGGGTAGAATTGATTAAAGTTTTCCGGTATTCTGCCGATAAGAAAACTGAACTACCACCCCCGTTAAGGAGGACCCATGAACATCAATTCCAGCAAGCCGCCCCAAAGCCAGGGATCGAACCTCGGCCCCCAGCAGGCGCAAAACGTTCAAAAGCAAGCGGCTGTGGAACAGAAGCAAAAGGCCGCACAGCCAGGCAGCACGAACGCGCCTGACCGGATTGATATTTCCGGTCAAAGCAAGGAGATCGCGGAACTCCAAGCTGCAGTAAACCAGCTGCCGGACATCAGGGCCGACAAGGTGCAGGAGATTAAGAAAAGCGTGGAAGCCGGCACATATACTGTTGATGCGAGCAAGGTGGCTGAATCGATCTTAAAGAGCATATGAGCTCTGCTGAAACAATCAAGTCCATCCTGTCCGAGCAGGTAAGCGGCTACCGCACCCTGCTGGACATCCTGCAGCGGGAACGAGCGTGCCTTCTGCAGTTTAATCCATCCGGCATCGAAACCTTATCAAAGGAAAAAGACACGGCTGTCATGAAACTCAAGCTCCTGGAAGAGGAGCGCGTGCGGCTCGTGGGAACCTTCGTCCGCGAGAACGGCATTGCGGCGACGGATGCATTCCGCTGCCTCTCGGAATCCACGGGCGATGATGTTTTTCAAAGGTTGCGGCTTCAGCTCATTTCGCTCCTGCAGAGTATTATGGAACTGAACAGCTTCAACCGACTCCTCATCGAGCGCTCCGCTGCAGTAGTAAAGAACGCCCTTAACTTTCTGATCACCTGCGGAGTTGCCGTATCGGGATCCAAAGCAGGCGCGCTGTTGTCACGAGAGGTTTGAAATGTCGATCAGCGGACTATTCAATATTGGCCGGTCGGCACTTACGGCAAACCAAACTGCACTCGCGGTGACAAGCAATAACATCGCCAATGCCAATACGTTGGGGTATTCCCGCGAAGAAGTTGTCCTTTCCGTCACGCGCCCCGAGAGCACCGCGTCAGGCTATCTCGGGACAGGTGTTTCCGCAGTCAGCATTATGCGAAGTTTCAACCGGTTCATCCAGATGCAGCTCCTGGGCCAGCAGCAAAACCAAGGCCGCTCGTCAGCCATGGATCAGACGTGGGGCCAGGTTGAGGCGCTCGTGAATGAACTGCAGGACACCGGGCTTTCCACTTCACTTACCGATTTTTTCTCTGCATGGAACGATGTAGCATCTGCCCCCGAATCCTCGACAGCGCGAACAGTGCTTCTCCAAAAAGCATCGAATTTGACGCGTGCGGCATCTTCGATCGAACGGAGCATTGTATCGACGCTCGGCAATACTAATTCCTCGATCACCGATGATGTGAAGCAGATCAATGCCATCGCCTCCCAAATCGCGAAGTATAATACCGACATCACGGCAGCTGAAGCAGGCCAGTCAACGGAATCGGCCAACGACCTGCGAGACCAACGCGACGAAAAACTCGTAGAACTTGCCAAGCTCGTCGATTATTCTACCTACGAAGATCCCAATGGATCAATTACTGTTACCGTCGGCATGCGGAACCTCGTATCGGGTTCTCACGTCAATACCCTTTCGACGACCCCGAATGCAGATGGCAACCCTGATCTCTCCCTCGACGGTATTAATATCACCCAGAACGTTCAGGGCGGAGATATCAGCGGCCTGATTGCGGCACGGGACGGCATCCAGTCGACGACACTAACGTCGCTGCGCAAGCTAGTCGCCTCGATTTCGCAGCAGATCAACAGCCTCCACAGCACAGGATTCGGACTTGACGGATCAACAGGGAATGATTTTTTCAACCCCTTACAGTTGACCACGCTCAACAATACGGCATCAGCGACTGTATCAACAACAATAACGAATCAGACTGCGCTCACCCTCGATGAATATACTATCAACTTTACCGGAGGCAACTACAACGTCTATAATAAAGCAACGGGTGCACTCGTTACGTCGGGAGCGTATGCAGCCGCAGGCACGACCTTCGTACTACCCGGTATATCCGTCACCATTTCAGGTGCGGTCACCGCGTCCGACAGCATCAGCGTCAGCCCCCTCACAACGGCAGTGTCGAACTTCGGGGTTGCTTTGACTGATCCAAATTCGGTCGCCGCAGCGTCGACGGCTGCTGGTGTTCCCGGCGACAACGCAACTGCTTCGGCGATTGCCCAGCTTACAGATGGCGCGATAACCAACCTCGGCGGATCGACGTTTTCAGATTATTACAATGGGATAGTTGCTGCAGTCGGGGCTTCCAGGCAGGCAACTGCGGACGTCCTGACATTCGATACGAACGTGCTTAATCAGATGCAGATGCAGCGCGATTCCGTATCAGGGGTTTCGCTCGATGACGAGGCGGCAAATTTGATCCGGTTCCAGAGAGCATATCAGGCGGGCGCTCAGGTCATCAAAGTGGCGGACGAGCTACTCCAGACGATCCTCAACTTATAGGACGACTATGCGAATAACACCTTTTATCGTACTTGATCAGCTCCAGCAAGCCATGCAAAGTATGCAGAAATCCTACGCACGGACGAACAACCAGCTCGGACTGCAGAAGAGGATCCTGGCACCCTCCGACGACGTCAGCGGAACGCGGCGCGTCCTCGATTACCAGGTCGACATCTCTGCAAACGATCAATTCAAAAGAAATATCGACACGGCAACGTCAAACCTGAATCAGACGAACACGGCATTGTCGTCCATCGACGACGTTCTTTCGCAAGTAAAGGAAATTCTCCTTACCTCGCAAAGCGGATCAAATAATACGAATACCCGGACGGTCAACACGCAAATGACCGCTCTTCTGCGCGATCAGTTTATCTCCCTGGCGAACACCAAAGTGGACGGCAAATATCTGTTCTCCGGATATCTTTCAAACACTCTATCTTACAATACAACTACCTATGCCTATCAAGGCGACAACGGAATTGTTACTATACCAGTCGATCACGGCACAACGATGGCCACGAATATCGTCGGCAGCGATGCGTTCAGCTATACCCTGGGCGCCGCCTACGCGAAACAGATCCCCAGCGGCGATTATGTACATTATACGCCGGGGGCGGGCACGACCGTGGATGTGGAAATCCGTGATGCTACTGACACTAACGTTCTTGACACCTTTTCTTTTTCCAATGTAATGCAGATGACCGATATTTTGAGTACGGCCATCAGCACGAACAATGTAGACCGGATTCAGGCACTCATCGATCCATTCGATCAGGTCCAAAATCAGCTGTCCTCCGCTTCAGCTACCGTCGGAGCCCGTTTGAGCAGCCTGAATGACCAGTCGAACCTGCTTACGCAGGGTACCAACAGCTTGCAGAATTCATTGTCCTCACTTCAAAATGTTGATCTGGTGCAAACCGCCATGGAACTCCAGAAAACGGATACCACGCTTCAGGCTTTATATGCAGCATCGGCAAAAATCATGTCCAAATCGCTTTTAGATTTTCTTTCCTAGACAGGAACGCTTATGATTAAATGCAAAAGGCCCCGCAAAAAGCGGGGCCTTTTTTTTACATAAAAACGGCATTAGAACCTTATTAATATGCGCGAGACACTTCAAAAAGATGTATTGGCAGCTTTTGCAGCGAGGGCTCATCAAGTAAAATAGCCGTAGCTTTCGTCAGCTCTGATGGGGCAGTTCCTCCGGAGGGAAGCATAATGAGGGCAGTGGTAAATTCTTCCGCTGTACGCAGTATTTCTTCGTAGGGATAACCCGCACGAACAAGCTCTTCCGTCTCGATATTGCGCTCATGTAAAGCACGTTTCAAGCTTGAAACCGATGATTCCGTTTTTTTCCGGACCTGTTCAAGTTCCTGAATTTCCTTACTTCCATACAAATGCACTGGAACAACACCGAGTATCAGCACTCTTGATGCAGTTATCCTTGCCTCAAGAACGATCTCCTCGACCGTGCTCACCGGCATCTCCGATCCGTCAACAGGAACAAGGACTGTTCCGGGAATAAATGATGCGGGGCAAGGAGCTTTCCGCGCGATTGACTTATAGCGTGCGGGAGCCACCATTAAATCAGCCTGCTCTGTTTTGGCAATGTTCAGGAGTTCTTGCCCGGGATTTCCCTCTTCCGTTATGATTCGAATATTTACTTCATCTTGCCGCTCCCTTTTGAAATGCTCAATGTCGCGAGTATATCGGTTCATTTCTGCGCGGGCGGCGTTCTGCGCCATGATTCCCCCATCATAATCAAGATAGAGGCTGCTCTGAAATACCAGCAATACTACAAGCTCTCCCTGCTTTTCTCTCGCTTTTTCAAAACTATAATCCAATGCCGTCTTTGCATGGAGACTGCCGTCATAC
>DATHDE010000018.1:0-3630 GCA_035490495.1 Nitrospirota bacterium | reverse complement strand
GGCTGGTTCCCGATGGAGCAGTAGTGCGTCATGGCGAGTTTCCCGTTGTAGTCATAGTATACGGTGACCATCTCATGGGGCTGGCCTGCTGCAAACTTTTCGACAATTGCATTTCCCGCCGAGGTGAGCTCATAGGTGATTTTGAACTGCTCCGGGCCTTTTCCCATATCCGCTTTCCCTTCCCACACGCCTACGAGCTCCTTGAGCCGGTCGAATTCCTTGGAATGAACAACTGGCGCTCCCATCTTTTCTCCCGCGAGGGCCGATGCACTGAACGCAAGAACAAACACTGCGATGACGATAGGGGATAGCATTTTTTTCATGGTGACACCTCCTTTTTATACAGTGCTTACAGTAATTTTACCATCCGCGATCTCCGGTTTTGCAATCAGGAAACAATGAGGAGCTATACTCTTTTTGGGCAGGGGAGGCTAAAGAACGCGACTGAAATGACCGATACCATTAACAACACAAGCGCCGATTGCTGATACTGGTGACAGTGTTGCTTTTTTTTTATCCCCTGGAGCCTTAATGAATCAGGACCTTATCACCGGCATTGATGATATCGATCATCAGAATCAAGCACTTCTCGACCACCTTGACATTTTGCATGATTCTATGAGAAGGGGACAGAGCAGGGGTGCTCTCCGCGATGTTCTGCAGTTTCTGGAATCCTATGTTGTGGAGCATTTCAACAGGGAACTCACGTACATGAACCGGTACCGCTATCCCGACATGCTCCAGCATAAGGCTGAACACGAAACCTTTCAGAAAGACATCCTCGCATTCAAGGAGAAGTACACTTCGCTGAAAGCTCAGGGAGAGATAACAACCTTCCTCGGGCTCGACCTCGTGCGCAAGCTCCAAGCCTGGTTCGACACTCATGTGTCTACCGTGGATAGAAAGATGAGCGTTTTTCTGAAAGAACAGATGGGAACGAAGTAAGTTCCTCCCCTGCACCTCTTCCACAGCCGTCCTGCAAGATCTCATGTATGCAGCAAAGCACCGCTCGATGACGTAGCCCCGTGTTCAGCTTATACACGACTCTCCGGTCTGGGAAGAGCAGGCTAAACTGCTGAAATCCCTCTGGATGCCGACTATGAAGCGTTCGCGTCTCCTGGCATACCCCAATTTTCTCGCGTCGCTGTATATCCGGTAGTCGATATAAAAGTACAGCTCGAAGCCGGATAGCGCCAAAGCCGCCAGTATCCAAACGCGCCTTATTTCCATCATGGCAGTTGTACTGTCGAAGTCCGCGGCAAGAAACGTTACGACCCCGACAAAGAGCGCTGCAAGCAAAGCATAGAAAACGGAGTAGAACCTGCGTTCCCGTTCTGAAGATTCCACCATTTCGAGGTAGTCGAATAACTTACCCGCCCGCGTCTTGAATATAGCCCAGTCGCTGATACTCGCCGCAGAAAGGAGCGCATTGCGGAACGTATTCACTTCCTGATTAAATTGACTCGCTAAATCCTTGCTCATGCCGCCTCACCTCACCTTTCCTTTCTTCATCCTGTCATCGTTCCCGGCAGCGGGGGAAGAACAGCTCTCCTTCCACTTCATCTGATTTTTCAGAAGAAACTTGGTAAAAGAGTGCAAGGGGAGATTTACGTACAACCGGTCAATTGAGAGACGCGATACTACGTTTCGCCGGCTCTGCAGGTTGCGTCGACTACCTTCTTCGCTTCAGCTCTGCTTACATCATCCGCCTGATAGTACAGGTAGTCATCCACCATGTCGCAAAGCTCGTCCCGGGGGACGTCCGAATCAAGTTCGAGGACTTCCTGTTCGAAGAGTTTCGCCGAATCGGCTATTGTTTTTTTATTCTCTATTCTGTTCATTGTTTCCTCCTCCCGCTAACCCGAGTGCTGAAACAGCCGCTTCTGGTGACTGGAACTTCTTTTTTTCATAATTATATCACCATCAGCGCCAGACTTCACAAGGGGAGCGATGGGGCAGTATCCGGCAACACTATTTCCACCCGGTTAAACATCCATCGTCTTTTTATTTTTATTTAAGCTCGTAACCGTGAAGGGAGAAAACCCAAGAAGACATGCCGTGTACAAAGTGGACTTGGGAAAGGCAGAAAGATAACGCGGATGGTCCTGACAGCTGAGTAGATGAAGAGCAACAACAGGAAAGCCATCAGGCGCCACAAGGTCCCCCAGGATTTATCGATGTCGTCATGGTTATGCCGCTTTGCCGGCCTGTTCGCCCTGTGCAGGCGGGATGAAGTGCGGCATCGAGCCGGGCTGGAGACGACCGCTGACATCGAACAGATTTGCTTCATATGTTTTGATCCGGGTCATTTCTTCCGGGGAAATCTCCCCGTCAGCCAGGAAGGGCTCCAGGTGCTGATACTGGTAGTCAGTGTGATCATGCCCCGGTACGAGCACCATGTTCGGAAGCGTCTGGCGCAGTCGCTGGATACGCCTGATAGAATCGACCTGCTGCTGTTCTAGTAATTTTCCTCCGAACATGACGGCGCGCACATCGTCAACAGCCAGATGCCGCAGTGTGTACATGATGTCTCCGGTGATCAGAAGCTCATAGCCGGCCATCCGCACCAGAACGCACAGATGTCCTGGGTCGTGGCCCGGCGTCGGCAGCAGGATTATGCTTCCGTCGCCCACCAGGTCTTGGCTTGCGTCGAAGCTGTGGTACGGCCCTGATGTAAAGGAGACCGGTTCCCATACTTTAACGGTCTTAAGAGACGGCCGATAGATGATCGGAACAAACCCGAAGGCCCTCATCTTGAAGGATTCCCATTCGGCCTGCGATGCAACGACCTTGGCCTTCGGCAGGTAGCGAAGTCCGCCCACATGGTCCTCATGGAAGTGGGTCAGGATTACCGTTCCGATGTCCTCACTCCGGTAGCCAAGATGCATTACCTGCGCCGGCAGTTCCTGTTCTCGGGTCAGAAGATACTCGTCATTGTCAAGCACATAGTGCATAATCCCCGTATAATAGCGGCTATGCTCATGGGCCTGTTCCCAATTAATGCCCGTATCCACCAGGAGCAACCCTGCCCGGGGATGATCAATCAAATAGGCATGAATAGGCACAATAATATAGTGGCTCTTGTCGGTGGCGAATCTCCACATCCCGCGCATGCCCGTCCAACCTGTCAAACCTCCGTAAAACTGACCGTAGGGAACCTTTGTGTCACCCACATGGAGAGAATAAATCTTCATTCTGCATCCCTCCCTTCTCAAATGAAGCTAATCTAAGTATATTCCTTTTTAAAAGTGTGATGCTATTTTTGCTTCTGGAGAAGAATGTGAGGCAGCGAGCGGCGGAAAGGCAAAGCTAAAGCATTAATGCACATCCTAAGAGCGTCTTCACTGTACTCGCTCCGAAGAAGCGCGACGGAATGCAACTGGTGCAAGTGCGTTTTCGACACACCCTTTGCTCTCTGTAAATCAACCGGCCTGTGATGTCCATTCAATGAATAAGCCGTCTTGTAATTCTTTTTTATACTAGGCTCTCGCTTGCGAGGGGAGAGAACCAGAAGTGGAACGTTGAGCATGAAGCGGACTTCGGAAAAGGAGGGTTTTTATGAATAAGTCAATTTGAGACACAACTTCGTCACGTTGGTCTCCGGAATCCTGATGCAGCAGAAGGACGAAG
>DATHDE010000017.1:0-7075 GCA_035490495.1 Nitrospirota bacterium | reverse complement strand
CGTTGCCCAGCCGTCCGATCAACACGCGAGACGGCGCCTGTCTGATTTTAATCCGGCTTTCCGCCAGGTAGCGCGACCCGATGACTACTTCCTCGCGAGCAAGAAGCGGATACAGGCGGTCGAACTCCTCGATCGGTGTTGAGTTGTCAGCGTCGGCAAACAGGATGTACCTGCCGCGGCTCTCTTCCACGCCCGTCCTGACCGCATGCCCTTTTCCCCGGTTCGGCTGATAGCTGAAGAGCCTGAGGTCCGGCACGCTCTTCGCCAGTTCAGTCACCACGCCGGACGTGTTGTCCCTGCTCCCGTCATCAACAACAATGATCTCACGCTTCATGTTCCTGCTTGCGAAGTGGCGATGGACAGCCTCAATTGTCGTCCCGATCCGTTTTTCCTCATTCAGCGCGGGGATGATGACCGTTACCTCGTACGCATACCGATCGGGAAACTCCGCTGCGCGGCCTTTCTCCGTGAATGTCCAGTTCTTGTTCGCAAGAAAATTCCAGGTCAGGACGATAACCGAGGTGGCAAGCTTCGCCGCGATATACCAGATGCCGAGAAAAAGGACGAATATCGCCATGAACAGTTCCGTCAGCCCGAGTCCGACCATCGAAACAATGAAGAACTTGATAAACTGTTTTCTCGTATTGCGGCTGCTGTTCCGGAACGTCCATACCTTGTTCAGAACAAAATTGTTGATGACCGCGAGGGTGAACGACACGGCAGCGGCCGCAAGCACAGGGACATGAAGAAGGTCGACAAGCACGAAAAGCGACAGCACATCAACGGTGGTCCCGACCACGCCGACCACAGAGTACTTCACAAAAATCAGGAACCCCGAGACGGATATCCCTGTGACAAGAGGCCTTAAGACCTTTCTCATCGTCATTGTCCCGTTCTCAGCCCGTGCGCGCCCGAAAAGACCCTGCCGGACGCCTTCACTTCCCGGGCGCGCTCCAGTCTTGCATTGACCTCGGCGTCGCCCGGATTGAGCTGCAGAGCAATCTGAAACTGTTCGATGGCCTGGTCGATCATCCCGCTGTTCTCGTACGCAATGGCCAGATTGTAATGGATCGTGCTGTTATCGGGCTCCAGCCGCAAGGCGTCCTGAAACTGCGCGATGGCCTGATCTGTCATCCCCATTTCCGCGTAAACGACAGCCAGCTCATGCGATGCGGACACCGAGCCCGGCTGCAGGGCAGCGATGGTCCGGTACTGTTCGATTGCCTTGTCCCGGAGGCCTGCTTTCCTGTAGAGAAGGGCCAGTTGTTCGTGGGCCTGCACGTCCTCCGGCTTTAATGCGGCCGCTGCCTCTAGCTGCCCGACGGCTTCCCTGTACCGCCCCTGCCCGGCGAATGCGATGCCGATATTGAGACGGGCCTCATAGAAGTCGGGCTTTCGCTTCAACACTTCCTCGAAACAGGCAATGGCCTTGTCAGGCGATTTGTCATTCAACAGCGCATACCCGAGGGCGGTCAGCGGAACCGTGCTCTCGGGAGATTTTTTCACGGTGTCGGTCCAGAGGAGGACATCGTTTTTCCAGTCGCCGTTCCTCTGCACCGTTGCGGCGCACAAAAGAACAAACAGGACGGCAAGTACGGCGGACAAAGTGGGCAGCAGCGCCGGCCGTACAATCCGGGCCAGGCCTGCCGCGAACAGCAGGGAGAAGCCAAAGGAAGGCAGATAGAGGTACCGTTCTGCAAAGGTGTTTTCCCCGACCCCCGCCACGTACAGTACCGGCATGAGCGGGAGCACGATGAGGGCAAGACTGAAAAAAGCGGACCGGTCTTTTTTCAGCAGGATAAAAGCGAGGAAGCCGAAGCAGGCCATGACTGCCAGGCCAAGGAGCGCCCGGCCGTCGAGGAGCGACGTGACAGGATGAAACACGTGGTAAGCATTCAGATTAACAGGCAGCACCAGTTTTTCCAGATATTCCGCGAAGAGGGGGGGCACATTGATCACGTGTTCGAAGAGGCTCAGGGCCGTATACCGGTGAACGGGAGTAAAGCCGCCGAGCGCGGAAATCCGGACCGCGACATAGACGGCGGTCGTGGCTGCGTACAAAACGTATTTTGCCGCGCTGATGCGCCGCGCCGGGTCCCGGAACAGGATATCGTGGAGCAGAATGATGACAGGAAGAACGATGGCGGTTTCCTTGAACAGGATGGCACAGGCATAAGAAACGGCTGATGCAACGGAAAGCGCCATACTGTGAGCCGTGTCGCGAGCGCGGAGGTAGAGGTAGAACGAGAGCAGGCTGAAGAAGGTAAAGGCCAGCTCCGGCAGCCCTGCAACCCACGCCACCGCCTCCGTGTGGACGGGGTGCACAGCAAAGAGGAGGGCTGCGGAGAACGGAAAGAACCATCCCGGCAGCGCAGGGGCGCGGGAACGCATACCCCTGAGCAGGATGGCTGCGTTCAGAAAAACAAGGACGGAAACCCCGGCGTTGAACAGGACGTTTACGAGATGGAAACCCCAAGGCCGCATACCGAACAGATAATAGTCGAACATGAAGACAGCGTGCATGAGCGGCCGATAGTAGTTGGATTTAATTCCTGAAAATTGCCAGACATTCGAGCCGAAAATTTGCGGCAGGTATTTAACATTCGTGATCCATCGATTCGCAAGGATCTGGCTCGCGTCATCATACACGAAGTCGCCCTGCAAGGAATTTGCATACACGGCGATCGCCACAATTGCGACAATAATCGCAGCAGAGAACTGACTCTTTTGAAAAGGTCTTCCGCTCAGATCCCCGCTGTGGTCTTTTTGCCCTGCAAGGGCTGAAGAGGCGGACGTTTTCATCTTCCCTGCCGCTCGCTCGCGCAGCCAGGCAGAATCGTGGCACCGATGAATATGATTTTGATGGCGGTTGTCAGCGTCATTGAGCGTGCCTTCCCTTTGCACTATTGCAGAATGATCTCCGGTTTTACCGGCCGGCCCGTGACCGGATCATACGATGCCATTCCGATAGCCAGCATGTAGACTTCACCCTGGCCGGGCTGCAATGTTCGCGGCCCCCATTGGATTCCCAGAAACCGCTCGTTGCTGAACAGGGGCGTCAGCTTCCGGCCTTTTGTCGGGAAATCAGCGGGTCCGTTTGAAAAATAAACAAGCGGCTCCACTTCGCCGAACTATTGGATGAAGTTCGCGGTGAAGGTATACGCATGTCCTTCACCGATTGCGTCGTTCTCAAAGTCGAAAAGACCGGCATAGTGATATTTTTTTGTGTCCAGACGGCTTACAAATTGATAGAGCCCGTCCGCAGCCCACCCCACATTTCCCCCCGACGTCCCGTAATTCCCGAGCCACGGTTCGTCTCCATAGACATAATAGTAGGTTGCGGGCTGGTCGCCTTCATTGCTCATGCGGATCTGAAGGATGAAATAAGGCTCCCCGGCAAAAAAGGCCGCGTATCTTTCCCTGCGCAGCGGCACGCCGTCGATTATAATTTCATGGCTGCTTTCCAGAATCAGGTCCGTCTGCGACGTGTACAGCACGCTGCTTCCGAGAAATCGCCACGAGGAAGGGAGAATGCTCTCGAATCTGCTGTTCGCCATGGTTTCATTGACATTGCACCAGATGTGGAACCATCGGCTTCCGTCATGATAGGCCATGCCCGTTGCGTTCATCTTAACAATATCGTCTTCTAGTACATGCTTCGGCAGGCCGCCACCTACGAACAATCCGTTAACCTTTTTGCCGCTCTCATCGATAAATCTGCCGAACGAGGTGAGCAGCCGCTTCCCGCCGGGCAGATAATTGAAAACATACCCTGCGCCCTCTTTTTTGTTCCACTGAAATGTCAGGGAAGGTTCCTCAAGGTGACCACGCAGCAACCTGCGGGGAATTACATCTTCAAAATTAAGGCCAGCGATATACCGATACCCTTCCCCCAGATAAAGATCATCCCTGATTTCAAGAAGGGCTCCCCTTTCTCCTTTAAGAAGAAAGACTCCCTGGTAGCCTCCTGTTACATTGACTTTCACGTACAAAAAGGCCAGAACCAGAAGGAGAACAACACCTGAAGCGATGATCCCGTGTTTCGTTTTTCTATTCAACTTCTGCAGCATAGCGAAAAACCTCTGTTGCTCCGCCTCCCCAGGCTGCTCCATACAACAGGTGATCAGCATATCGACCCGGGTGAAGTGGCGGACATTATATCCGCCCCATTGTAGCTCACCCATTACCCGTGAGACAAGACAAATGAGGACATGCAACGCATATGCTAGAATTGAGCCGGGAGGACGCGGAAAAAACTTTGAGTTAGGCAGGACGTTGCTTCTTTACTCTATGTGAACAGCCGGGAATTTCACCATCTTCCCTTGTCATTTCACCACACAAAAAAAATATGTCGCCTCACTAACAAACGAAGCGATCTGCTCCCTGCTTACGGCAGTGCTGCACGCTGTCCAGCGCTCGGCGGCAGTATGCATCAGCAGGTCAGAGGAGTATATCGATATCATTCCCTGCAAGTACCCTTTTCCGGACCTCTTCCTTTATTCGCGGTTCAAGCGTATCCACAGGGTTGTAGTTGTCCGTAAGTATGATGCCTCGTGTTCCGGGCGGAAATGCAAACTTCAATCCCATGACATTGGATGCAATGCTGGCGTGCGGATGGAAGGGAAAGCTCTGAAGGCGTTTCTGGCTCAGGCTGACTGCGGGGAAATTATATGCGAAGATTTCCACATTTCCGATGCCGGAATTCCTGCTATAGGGATTGTCCGGTTCAAATGTAGGAAACATTTCCACGGTCATGAAGACAGTCTGCAGCGTTTTTACCAGAGATGCTGTTAAAAACGTGTCTGTTGTAAGGCTTCCCACGAGATTGATGCCGACAATGCCGTTATCTGTCAGATGTCTTGAAATCAGTTGAAATGATTCCAGCCCCAGCATGTGTTCAGGCAGCGTGTCACCGTTAAACACATCAAGAATAATGTAGTCATATTTTTGGTTTGATATGCTCAGGAGATATCGGGCATCTCCCACATATTTCGTCCCCCCGATGTGAAAATCAAAGAATTGCTCTGCAACGGAAAAGACCTCGGGATTTACGTCGATCACGTCTGTCGTGACGCCCATCTTTTCATACCATAAAGGAATAATTCCTGCGCCGAGCCCCATTACCAGACAGCGTTTCCCTTGAGGCTGGAGGCTGAATGGAATATACTGAAGATAATAAAAATAATCAAAAACCGGCATTCTGCTGGTGAGATCTATTGCCCCCTGCGGTGCGCCGTCGAGAAGCATTTCCCGTGTTTGCATATAGGGATATTTGCGGTCAAGCACCTTGATATTCCCGTAGAATGTATCTTTATCAAAAATTTTGGTTACGGTTGTCCCGTCGTCCATCGTCTTTGTTGTTGTTGCATGGGTCCCGGGCAGCAAGAGGGGAAACAGTGCGAACGCCAAGATGAGAATTTTTTTTCTGAAGACGAGAAAATAGACGACAGAAAGAACCACGAGGCAGACGCTCGTCATCAGGAATATGGAATCAACACTGACATACGAAATCAAATAAAAACCCGTTACTATCGTTCCGAGAAAGCTTCCGATCGTGGAAACGGCAAAGAAAAAACCAACGTTGACGCCGACTTTCCTGGTTTCATGGGTGGCCATCCTAATGATGTAGGGAGAAACGCATCCCAGCAAAAAATGAGGAAGTGCGAAGAGGAGCGCAGACGCGGTAAGGGCGCCGAGCCTGAGTCCCAATGGCACGGAAAGATAAAAAACCGGCTTTTTAAGGAAGGGGATCAGACTCACGGCGATGCCAGCGGCAAAAATGATGCCGTAGAGGTATGAAGGGGACTGGTAGCGATCTGCCATCAATCCCCCCACAGTATAGCCGGCTGCCAGTCCGACGAGAGTAACGGCAATGAGCGATGTCCAGATAAAAAGACTTGCCCCGAAAAATGGGCTGATAACTCGTGATCCAAGCACCTCAATGACCATGACCAGGGCGCCACATATCAAAGCTGTCAGCGCAAGAAAAACAAGAAATATCGAATTGGATTCTTGAAATAAGCTTTTCGGTAACATTGTCAAATGACCTTTTCTCCTGGATAAATCCTTGAGAAGTTAGCTGCAAGTATCATTGCGGTAATTAATGTGGCAGTAATATACCATAAACTTTCTCCAATGTGAAAAAAATAGCTTGCTGCAGCGGCAATTATCGTTATTTTGATAACTCTTATTATAGAATGCGGGCGACCTACCGAATTATATAAGCCAAGGCCTTCGCGATTTGGTTGTTGCGTTCTTTCGGTCCCTGTCGCAGATAAGCCAAAATGGTAAAAATCCCATCCTATTTAGGTCATTTCGCCATACAGTTTGCTTTGACCTTTCGCGAAAATATGATATGATAATTTAACATCTTGATAAGTCAAAGAGTCACCTCATGACTTTTCCTATCTCTGCGGTGGTATGATATTTGCTCACTTTGATACAGCATTAATTATGCTCAGGAACAGTTATCACTGTAGACAAGGAGTATGGCTTCCGTGAAACGAATCATCATTGTGGACGACGAAGAGCTGATGCGGTATTCCCTGACCGCGGCATTCAGAAACGAGACAACAGAAGTCGTGGCGCTCGGGGACGGGAAAACGGCATTGCAGGCGCTGAACCTGTTCCCCGTGGATCTTTGCTTTCTCGATGTGAATCTTCCTGATATGAACGGTCTCGATATCATGCAACGCCTCAGAAAATACTCGCCGAAAACCAGGATCATCATCATGACCGGCAGCGAAATAACGGATGCCATGCTCAAGTCGATCCGCGACAATGCACATGCCCTTGTTGCAAAACCCTTTGAACTATCCCCGCTGAAAAAGTTCGTGGGCCGCATACTGGAAGCGAATGCTCCGCTGTCTTCGGAGGAAAGCAGTGCTCTTAAGGACTCAACACCGAGTCTCAGGTGGATCGCGGATGATTTTCGCAAGGGCGAACGCCGGCCGCTCCTGCGCCGTATAACCTGCTGCCCGGCCACTACTGAGAGCGCATCATCGGCCAACATGATCACGGCTGACGTTGTCGATATCAGTGAAACGGGCGTCTGCATCTTGACCGAACAGAGTCT
>DATHDE010000016.1:0-10316 GCA_035490495.1 Nitrospirota bacterium | reverse complement strand
GATAATTTGCAGGATTTGAGATGTAGCGGTCTCTGAATAGTGATTGAATGCCTGCCGTATAATAAGGAGTCGGTGCCCACGCCACATCGTAATGACCGCCCTGTTTATAACCGAGCACGACCTCCTTGGTCACTGCGGGATAATTGTCGTGGCAGTCAAAACACAGCTTGTAATACGCATAGTTGAAATCAGAGCTTGCAGGTACGGGCAGCGTCAAATTACGGGTCAGCAGGCCTTTTGACGCTGATCCATGCATATTGATCGTTTGATTATTCCCATGGCAGCCCGTGTTTGGTGATCCCGTCCCCGCGCAGGTCAGGCCGTTGTTCTTGTGAACCGTATACGAAGCATTCCAATAACCCGCAATCTTGTCGCCCGCCATGTTCGGCACGACGCCGAGTGTCCGTCCGTCAGCGAAAGGATTTTTATTGCCGCTCGCACCATCGGCATCGTGGCAGCCAAGGCAGAACGGTTCAAGCGTGGAAGGACGGGATGGATCATACGCCATATTCCCGCTCGGGGTGTCAACGCTTTTTAAGTAAATGGTGCCTGTCATGTGCTGGTACCGGTCGTGACAGGTAAGGCATTGCGCGGGCGTGGGATCGGTGCTTCCGGCGACATGGTGCGAGATATTGGCGGGATTGACTCCAAAATCGCCAGAAGATCCCAGGACAGTGCGGCGGGGGCCGCGTGCAGTGCTGTGGCAGGCAGAACAGGTCGGGAGTGTCCAGCCGGCTGCGCTGTACCAGTCGACTGAATCGCTGCCGTGGCATGACAAAGATGAGCAGGTGCCGGTCCCCGGGCCGGTGTCATTGGTCCAGGTTCCGGTCGGATTCGTCGCACTGAAGAAAACAATGGTGACCGCCGGATTGCCGGCATCGAGCACGCCGTTCATGTGCGTGGGCTTGCTCATGTAGTTATCATGGCAGAACTCGCAAGCTATACCGCGCTCACTAACATGCTTGATATGCTTTCCGGAAGTACCCGACCCATTGGATATCAACGGATTGATGGCAGGCATATCCAACGAGGCATGACAGATGAGACAGGTTGAGGTAGATTGGGTTTGTCGAGACGGCGGGTCAATATTAGCGATTGTGTCTTTGCCGGTGCCCGAACTGCAGCCGGGAATGCAATAAACCGCAATAACGAAAAATCCTATCCAGTAGTGTAATCGCATTTTTATACCATATGATAAATATGTCAAACACGGGATGCAACAAGAAAAATATACTGCTGCTAGCAAATCTACGGTAAAGGCTTCCTTGCAGCGTATCACGACTCAGGGCAATCAATGATGACACAGCGAGCAGTTCATTGAACCGTTTACCGTGTGCGGTGCGGATGTATGAAGCGCCGTCTTGTGGCAAACAACGCAGTTCGATTCTGGCGCGAAGCCGCTGCCGTAGTGGCACCACGTGCAGTGCCGTGTCGTCCAGGTGGCGGTGTGTGTGCGCGGCGCGGTCTCCATGTGACACCGGATGCAGAAGTCCTGGCGGTGACAGGTCATGCAGCGCTGTCTGTTGCCCTCCGCCATAAAGCCGTGCGACCGTGTTCTCCAATAGTTTGTGTGATCCCTCGGCATGCGGGTTTCATGGCAGGTTATGCAGTCGATTTTATCGTGACAAATACCGCAGGTTTTCCCGGTTTTGACCGTGCTGTTTCCTTCAGCAAGCACCTGGCTGCCGTGATATTCAATCCATTTGCCTTTATGAGAGCCCGGCCGGGGAAAGGGGACTTTGCCGGATGACGCTTGTGCCGCGTTCCTCGGTTGCAGTTCCGGCACTGGCGTGTCCCCGTACAGAGGCGAGGCAGACGCGGCTGCGCATACGACGAACAGCAATACAGCAAGAACATGTTTTGCACACAGCGCCTTAGAAATCATACCGCATCCCGATCTTGACCGTATTATAGTTTTCAATGCCGTGCTCATACTCATATGCTGCAGTCATGGAAAAGTTTTTCGTGAACGGATGCTGCATATTCACATAATACGTACGTACCTTGTCCCGCACGCCCGGCATGACGTAATAATCGTATTTGAACAGACTGTAGTACGTTCCCGCGCTGATTTTTGCTTCCTTGGCGTTGAGCCTTCTCCATGCATAGGTTGCGTCGAATCCCGCAGATTGGTATTTGTTTGATCCCGTTTTCCACTGTTCGCCGGTGAGCGTGCAGGCCAGCCCGGCGAACAGACATCCCGACAGCTCGATATCGACAAAAGCGCGGGAAAAATTGCGGTCAAAGGAGTTCTGGTCCCCTTCATCCAGGAGCTTGCGGTCGAAATAACCCGCGTCAAACGCCACTCGTTCCGCAATGAATTGTCTGAGCTTGATGTCGTAGCTTTGATAGGGAGACGACTTGCCGATCACATCAAAGAAAAGGGAAAATTCATTGGTGAGCTCATTCTGTGTGCGGAACTGGCGGAAATAGCCGAGGCTCACATTTCCGCCGCCTTCTGTCCACGCCGTTGCCGCCCGCACAGAAAAATCACGCGGATCATCATTCAGCGTGCGGTATTTTCCCGTGATGTACGTGGCCGCCAGCGCGCGCAGCGTAACTTTTGCAGCTGCAAGACGGTTCGTAAGCGTATCCTGCTGATCGGTAAACTCCCGTTTGTCTTTCACCTCGAGATAGTCAAGGTTGATCGTCGAGAAGCTGAACGGGGTGAGGTCAAGTCCCGCACCCTGAAGACTGTCTCTGCCCCAGGTGCTGTCGATTTCATAAAAATGGATCGCCGCTCCACCATAGAGCGAAAGCGTGAGCTTGTCATTGCCGAGATCGACTGCCAGGCCGTCAAAGAATACCGGTTCGTCCCTCGTTCCCGATTGTCTGCCAATCCGGATTTGCGTCACGAGCGGCAGCGGTTTGTTCATGTCGAGATGAGCCTCGAAAAGATACCCCTGCACGGGTTTTGAATAGGCATTGCCGACGTCCTCGAGGGGATAGAATCCGGTCTGGTTCTGGTGGCCGTCGATGTCCGCGCGACCCCAGCCGAGAAAGTGAAATTCATATCCTTTTTCTTTTGTAGTGGTCAAGTCAAGGCGGAGCGTGGAGTAGATATCCTGATCGGAAAAGCGCTGACCCGGGAGTTCAGCGGTTCGGTATATGTATTTGGCAGTAAGCGATCCGCGGAATGAATAGGCAGGGTCCGTAAGGGGTTGAGATTCACCGAAAACGGGCGAGCCGATTGTGCCAACGCCGACAGCTGCCACCGCGGCCAGGAAGATGCACCGACCTGCCTTCGCGTGAATCTTCACTTCGTCCCGTCCCCCCCGGTTCGCAGAAAGCTCATACTCTAGTCAGCGATGATAATGGCTGTGCGGAAAAATGTCAATATAAATTGGTTTTTATTCTGGTTTGCTGCGGATGCGCCCGAATAATTCGAAGCTGTTCTTTTTTGTTGAAATCTTCAGGGTTTTTATCTAGACTGTTCTGCATGAGATACCTTGGCGAATTTTTCATGTTCCTTATTGTTGTGCTGTTCGCAGCGCATCCTGTTCTTGCGGAAGAGAACTGCCTGGGTTGTCATAATCCGATTTCGCAGTTCAAAGTGAAGCACCCGGCCGTGGACATGGGGTGCAGTTCCTGCCATAATGCGCCGCACGCGAAGAAAAAGGCAGTGCTTTCACTGGCTGCTGAAGTGCCGGGTCTGTGTTTTAATTGCCACGACAAAAGCATGATGGAAAAGAAGTCTGTGCACCCACCGGTTGCCGGCGGGATGTGCATTTCCTGCCATAATCCGCACGGAAGTGCCAATGCCAAGCTGCTTGTCAGCCAGGTCCCGGATCTTTGTTTTCAGTGCCACGATAAATCCATGATCGAGAAGAAAACCCTGCACGCGCCTGTTGCCGCCGGAATGTGCACGTCCTGCCACAATCCGCATGCAACGGACAATGCCCGCATGCTCGTTGCCGCGATTCCCGCTCTCTGCTTTCAGTGCCATGCAACCGATGCCATGGCGAAGAAGAACGTGCATGTGGCCGCAGCCGAGGGCAAATGCCTGACCTGCCACAACCCGCATTCCGCTGAGAATAATTTCATTCTCACGAGTCTGGTCGAGGAACACTGCCAGTCGTGCCACGACGAGCAGCGTACAGGCAAGCACGTGATGATTCATGCAAGCCCCGGCGACAGCCATCCGCTTTCGGGAAAGCCGGACCCCCTGCGCCCGGGCTTCAAGCTTTCCTGCGCGAGCTGCCATAATCCGCATGCGTCGGTTCATCCGATATCGACGAAGGATATGCGCGATCCTGCCAAAATCTGCCTGCAGTGCCATACGAAGATCATCGTACCGCAGTAGCTGATACGCAATACGCTATGCGCAAAAAAAGCCGCTGAATGCAATCAGCGGCTTTTTCTTGTCTGATTCGTCACCGGGGAGGATATGATGCCCGCAGGTGCCGGTCTGCTGAAGGAATAGTTCTGCATCATGCCGCAGCAGAGCGTGCTCTGTGCTTCTGTGTCCGCAAGAATGTTACTTCTTTCGCCCGATCAGACGTATATCCGGAATGCTCGCAGCTTCGGCCGTGCGCTTGATGCCATTTCCGCGCAGGATGTGATACTCCTTCGTACGTTCGAGATGACGAGGGTGGGCGAAGGCAGCCCGCGGCAATTGACTTCACTTTGCCCTTCGTGAACCTACTCGCCGGCAATGCAATCATATCCCGCCTCTGAAGCCGGGTAAATTACAGCTTGAACCATGCAATGCTTTGATCAAGGGACTGTGCCTGAGTCGACAGGCGCGAGGTGATCTCCCGGGTTTCCTGCACCATGCCCGTCGTCTGGTTGACCAGGTTTGTTATGCTCTCCATATTTCGCGCGATTTCATCCGACGCCGTCGACTGCTCCTCGGTGGCTGCTGCAATGCGTTGAATTATTTCCATCGCTCTCCGGGCTGCGCCGACTATTTCGTCCAGTGCCTTGACTGCACCGTCGGCAAGCGTAACTCCGCTTTCGGCGTTCGTGCTGCTTTTTTGCATGATCGCTACAGATTCCTGCGACTGGTCCTGGATGAGTCTGATCTTTGATGTAATTTCGCCGGTCGCCTTTGCCGTGCTTTCCGAAAGCTTCCGCACTTCGTCGGCGACGACCGCGAATCCCCGGCCCTGCTCGCCTGCTCGCGCTGCTTCTATTGCGGCATTCAGCGCCAGCAGATTCGTGCGGTCTGCGATCGTGTTGATGATGGCAATGATTTCACCGATTTCCTGCGTGCTCTTGCCGAGTTCTTCGATGGTACGGCTTGAGGACACGACTGACTCCATGATTTGATGCATTGAAACCAGGGCCTGCTGCACCGTACTCTTGCCCGTCTGGGCAATGGTCGTTGCCTCCTGTGCGGCCTCTGCCGCCTCTGATGCATTTTTGGCCACGTCCATGATGGTTTGCGACATCTGCGTGGACGCGGTCGCGATCTGGTCGATTTGTGACCGTTGGCTCTTTGACGCGTTATCCACTGCGTCCATGCGGTTCTGGAGCGTTCCGGATTCTTCCTTGACAGTGCGGCTGACACCGGAGATATTTAATACCGTGTCGCGGAGTGTTTTGAAGATTTTTGTATATTCCTGGTGAATTTCTTCAATGATGTTGGCTTTGCACCCGACGAGATTCGACTCCATGAGTTCACCGCGTTCAATGGCGCTGAAGCAGGCGACGGCGGCGCTCAAGCCCTTCTTGGCGACCTTGTTCACGAGCATGAGAATAAAAGAAAATCCGACAAGCGAAAGGATGATGACGGCGATCATGATCGACATGCTCCTTCTGCTTTTAGTACGGTTGTCTGCCAGTCTTTTTTCAAATGTCTCCTTCTGCTTCTGCGAAATGTCCATGAGGATGTCCTTGATCGTCCGCCACTTTGCTGTTTCCTGCTGGGCAAGCAGAACCGCAGCTTCCTTTGTCCTGCCGCTGACGGCGAGTGCCTGGACCTCGATTTTCAGCTGATGGTCCTCGAACCAGAGGGTCTGCACTTTTTTCAGATCGTCGTTCATCGTTCCGGTCGCCAGTTCCCGGGCCCGATTGTTGGACGTCAGAAACGCCTCGTGCGCTTTATTGTAGTTGGCGCGGGCCTTGTCGTCCGCCGGGTTCAGAAGAATGTTGCGCGTTGCCTGGCCGGTCTGGAGCCCTTGGGCGTACATCTCGTTCAGCGTAAGGAGCAGCGCCTGGTCGGTCCGCACCATCGTCTCGAGATCCGACTTCATGCTTTTGTCGTGAAGGATGAAGAAAAACAGGATAAAGAACATGATGGCAGCATTTATGAGGCCGACGATGGTCAGCAGTTTTTTGGTGTTCATACCGCTCTCCGCACGTTGACGCGGCGCTGGTTTCGACGGGATTGATGACCAGCCGTCCAACGGCCCGTCGATTTCATTCGCGCGTGATGTTATCAAGGCAAAGCGTATCCAAATCTACTTTGATCGAGGACCACCGCCCATGGAATCATTCTTTCCGAAAACCGCCCGGTGTTCCTCATCATCAAGCAGGCGGTCCATTTCGAGCAGAATGACAAGGCCCTCCTGGAGCTTTGCGATGCCGGCGATAAACTCCGTGTTCATATTTGACGATACGGGCGGCGGCGGCTCGACAACATCGCGGTCGATGCGGAGCACGTCCGATACCGCATCGACAATCACGCCCATGATGATTCCGCGAACATCCATAATGACGATCTTGCAGGTTTCATCCGTAGCCTTGTCCTCGAAGCTGAATTTTTTCCGCAGATTCAGCACCGGGATCACCTTGCCCCGAAGATTAATGGCGCCTTCGAGGAAAGCGGGCGCGTTCGGGATGGTGGTGATTTCCTTCATGTTGTTGATCTCTTGTACCTTCAGGATATCCACGGCGTATTTCTGGCCTGACAGCTTGAAGGTAACGAGTTGCAGCATATCGGTGTGGGTTGCTGTTGCCTGCATAAGAACCTCCTTAAATTTTAAAAGCAGCCATTTGCTCGCGAAGCCGCGCTTCGACCGCTGATAATTTAGCCACGTCGTCCAGGATGCCCGTTGTGCGTTTGTCCATATCGGCGGCGAGCTTCGAGGTTTTCTCGATATTCGCCGCGATATCCTCCGAGGTTGCCGACTGCTGTTCCACGGCGGCCGCAATGAGCGCGACTTGATCCCGGGCGTTTTGAACAGCAGCCACGATGGAGCTGAATGCCTCGCCCACGCCCCGAATGTCCTTGACAGCCTTCTGAACCTCGTTTGTGGCGCCATCCATGGATTTTGCGGTCTGTTCGGATTCAGTTTTTACTGCCGTGATTTTATCGCTTATTTCCTCAGTCGCTTTGATCGTTCGTTCCGCGAGGCTTCTGACCTCATCAGCGACCACCGCGAACCCGCGACCCTGTTCGCCCGCGCGAGCCGCTTCGATGGCAGCGTTCAAGGCCAGCAGATTGGTCTGGTCAGCAATGCTCTTGATAACGGTCGTGATGCCGCTGATTTCGCTCACTCGCTTATTGAGCTTCTCCACCATGCCGGAGAGTTCGATGGTGGAGCTGCTGACCCGGTTCACCGTGTTTATTGACTCGTCCGCCAGAACTTTTCCCGATGCAGCGCTTTCCATGGCGCGGGCAGACGTGTCAGAAGCGGATGCTGCGTTCTTCGCAATATCGCCGATGGTCTGCGTCATCTCCTCGGCAGCAGCGGCAATTGTCGATGCCTGGGCTGCCTGGTCTTTCGTGTCTGACGCGGTCTGCTCTGAAAGGGAGCGGAGCGACTCCACTCGCATGCCGATGTTTCCGGATTCGTGCAGCACGCTTTCTGCAATACTGCTGAGGCCGGTCGACATTGCATTGAGGTCCCGTGCAAGATGTCCGACCTCGTCTTCTGATACGTAATCGCACTTTTTCCGCAGATCGCCCTGGGCAATGGCCGAGATTTCGTTTCTCATCCTCGAAAGTGCGTTGACAGGCTTGGTGATGCTGCGCATTACCGGCCAGCAAATGAGCAGGATAATGAATGTTAGAATGAGCGTGGTGAGACAGAAATTGCGCGCTTCTTTCCAGAAGAGAGCGTTCAGGTCGTCGAGGTAAATGCCGCTGCCAACGACCCAATTCCAGGGCTTGAAACCCTTGACATAGGACACCTTCGGTACCGGTTTATCGAAACCCGGTTTGGGCCAGAGATAGAAGACGAAACCGGACCCGCTGCTGCGGACTGTTTCTACAAACTGGACGAACAGCTTCTTTCCCTCGGGGTCCTTAAAATCGCTGAGGTCCTTGCCGTTCAGCTCAGGTTTGTACGGATGCATGATCATGACCGGCTGCATGTCGTTGATCCAGAAGTATTCCTTCTCTTGATAGCGCAGCGATTTTACTGCTTCCAAAGCAGCATTCCTGGCCGCCACATCGGAGAGCGCGCCTGTTTCATGAAGCTTAAAATAATGTTCAATTGTTGTGTAGGCGACCTCAACGACATGCCTTGTACTTTCCTGTTTCTCCAGAAGCAAATTCTGCCGGAGAGAGGTCAGGGCGGCCCCGCCCACGAATATTACCCCGACAGCACCGCACATGACGGTAAGCATGATTTTGTATCGGATTTTCATGTTATTCAGGAACTTCATGGTTGCTCACCTCCTGAAGCATGTTCTTCACCCGAACAGCGGGTGCAATTTCGCGCTTTCCCCGAAAGTAAGATACCGCCTGTTTTCAAAACATGAAAATCATACGGTCATTTCCTCGAGCCTGGCAGCAAGCCTCGAGAACTTGAAAGACTACACCTTGATCTGCACTGACGACGCGGTCGACTGTTCAGTGATGTCCCGTATGTGTTCGTTCGGTAGCCGCGGTCGTTTCTCCGTCTTCTGCGTAGGCTGCTGCGACAAGCACGAGTGCCAGTACAACGAACGCAATAACGACACGACTTACATAATACCGCTCGTCAGTAATAGTTCGCGGCAAAACAGCACTTCTTGCTGCGTCCTGAAACATATCGTTTCCTTCCGGCGGGTCTTCCTTATAGCCTGAACCAGGCAGCCGACTCCTTGAGCTCCATCGCCACCTTCGCAAGCTCCGTTGATGAGGCACTGACTTGTTCCGTTGATGCAGAGGTCTGTTTAGTAATGTCGGATATGTGCTCCATATTTTGCGTCACTTCTTCCGTGGCAGCGGATTGCTGCTCCGTGGCAGCTGCGATGCGCTGCACCATGTCCTTTGCGGTCGTTGATGCTGTCACAATGCGCTCAAGCGACACACTCGCCTCCTTAGCCAGCCCCATGCCTTTGTCCACCGTCTCGTTGCCCTTTTTCATTGCATCAACAGATTCGCTTGCAGCCGCCTGAATCATCGTAATCTTCTCCGCGATGTCCTTTGTCGCATCGCTTGTGCGCTCTGCAAGCTTCCGCACCTCGTCCGCCACCACTGCGAAGCCCCGTCCCTGTTCTCCTGCCCGAGCCGCTTCGATTGCAGCGTTCAGCGCCAGCAGGTTCGTTTGCTCCGCAATCCCGTTGATCACCGAGATGATCTCCCCGATCTGGGCAGAGCTCTTGCCCAGCTCCTCGATCGTTCGTGCGGCATCCTGCACGGTCGAGGCAATCGTCTGCATGCCGCTCGTTGTCTCGCCCACCACCTGCATTCCCGTGTTTGCCGATGTCGTGGAGTTATTCGCAGCATCCGACGCCTGCGTCGCGTTCTTGGCCATGTCCATGATTGTCTGAGACACCTCGGTCATGGCGGTGACCACCTGGTCGGTCTGGCCCGCCAGCTCGGACGTGCCCCTGGTCAACTCCTCGGCAGTCGCCGACAGCTCTTCGGAGGAGGTGGCCAGCGTGGCAGTGGATGAATTGATGGTGCCGGCAATGTCCCGGAGGTTGTCCACCATATGCTTCATGCCCGCCAGCAGGCTTGTGGTGTCGCCGTTCCTTACGGCCACGTCGACGGTCAGGTTTCCTTCGGCGACCTTGCGGGTGATTTCTGTCGCGTAGCCCGGCTCGCCGCCGAGCATCCCTGTTACGTTTCGTGTAATATAAAGACCGAGTGCGACCGCTGATACGATACCGGCTATGATGAAAATGATGCTCGTTCGCGACGCGGTCCGGGCCGTCAAAGCATTCGTTTCCGACTTTTCCCTC
This sequence comes from Nitrospirota bacterium, assembly GCA_035490495.1. GTDB lineage: Bacteria > Nitrospirota > UBA9217 > UBA9217 > UBA9217 > JAJYKN01. The sequence continues at coordinate 254 of DATHDE010000016.1, read as the reverse complement.
GCCTGCTTCTGCTTGAGATCAGCAAGAGCTTCGAATCCCTGCTGGACCTCGGCTGCGAGCTTGAAAGATGCCTCGGCATGCAATAACGCATTCGCTTCATTATCTTTCCCTTCCAGGGACAGCTCGATTACCTTGTCCCGGACTTCTCTGTTATATTGTGTGTTGTTCTTAATAAGCGTCCCATAAATATCCTTCACCTTGTCTGATTTTATGGATTTCTCGAACTCCGCCAGGTGTTCACCAAGTTTATTCTC
>DATHDE010000015.1:0-9381 GCA_035490495.1 Nitrospirota bacterium | reverse complement strand
GTCGCTCAGATGGTCCACCACATACCCCACGGCTTCCTTGAGGTTGTCCATCTTTTCGCCGTCCATGGATCCGCTTCGGTCCAGGACCAGGGCGAAATTCGCGCCCGCCGCGCCGAATCCGGTCCTGCCGCCTGAAGTGATCTCAACCATGGCGTACACCGCCTGGTCATTCTCCGTGCGGAGCAATGCATCCTTGCTCATAACGCACCGTACGTTCAATCCGTTCTTCATGTTCAACCCCTCCTTTGTTTGTTTCATCCGGGAAACGGCATGTGACGCTGATCAAATCTGATCGATGCGGCTCCGGGCGGATGAATTCCTGAAAAGGAGCTCATCCTGCCGGAGAAGCCTCTTTTCGATTTCATCCTGCTCTCCCGCTTGTTCATCCGCTTTTCCGTTTCCCCATGCTTAATTGATTCATACAATCTTCGCAATAACGACCGTGATGTTGTCCTTGCCTCCGTTTTCGTTCGCCATCCTGGTGAGTTTTATTCCCGCCGCCCGTGCATCCTTCTCGCTGACACAAATCCGGTGAATGTCGCTGTCCGTTACCTCGCCCCACAGGCCATCCGTGCAGAGCAGCAGCGTGCCCCCTTTTGCGAGCGGGACGCGGAAGGTGTCCACGGGAACGCGGCCTGCGGAGCCGATGGTACGGTAGAGCAGGTTGGCCTTGGGATGCGTTCTCGCCTCCTCCTTGGTGAGCTTGCCCGCGGCCGCGAGCTTGGCCACCAGGGAATGATCCGTGGTGATCTGGTTGATAAAGCCGTTCTCGATCCAGTACACCCTGCTGTCCCCCACGTTCGCTACGTAGGCCGTGTGGTCGGAAACAAGCGCGACGCTGATGGTGGTGCCCATGTCCGAACCTTTCATCAGCGCCTCCTGTTGCACGGCCCTGTTCGCCTGCTGGACGGCACGTTCAACAAGGTTGAGCAGATCGGCTTCCGCGCTGCATTCCTCCCGGATGACCCCGCAGACCGTGTCCATGGCAATCCTGCTTGCCACCTCGCCCGCATCATGTCCGCCCATGCCGTCTGCCACGGCATACAGGGACGTTGTACCCAATGACGAAAAAAAGAAGGCATCCTCATTATGGTCTCTCACAAGACCCGTGTCCGAGGTTCCAAAGTGGGCAACGGTCTCCGCTGGCTGGACCTGACGGTTTCGCGGAAGCGCCTCGGCCTGTTCGGGCCGCAGCCGTATGGTAGGCGCGGGCTGCAGCACACGAGTCGGGGTTTTACCGGGTCCGCCTGTGCTCCGAGTCCCGCACACGTTTCCCGAGCAGGGCTCGCGCTCCGTCTTCTGCCTTGTGTTCATGCTGCGCATCTTGTCCAGACGCCCCATCCACGGTAACTGCATGGCTTGCTCCTTTTACCGTCTGAATTATCATTCATGTTGAATGCTCTTGCAGAGCGTGTGCCAGATGCATCGGAAAAGCACTGTTCGCGTGAAATGCATGAGAGATCAGCTGCTTGCGGAGTGATGAGAAAAGGACTTGTCGAAAGTGGACAGGGACAGATTATTCGATTACCGGAGAGGACGTTCGATTTTCGTACGCAGACTGCCGTAAGCTCAAATTACAATTTGAGAACGAATAATTACACACTAAGTATTATTGCCAATTTATCCGTTCTCATATATAGTAAGGCCAAGAAGATCGCTTGTTTCGCATACCTGCATACCAAATTTAGTCCTATTCGAACGTCACTGTACAATACTGAAACCGCCGGGAGGAGCCATGAAGAAACTTCTGTTCCTTACGATTCTCATTGTGGCTGTTGCAGGTATCGCGTTTGCCGAAATCGGCACGAAAAAGAAACGCCCCCTGCCGCCTGACTACGGAAGAGTCGTTTTGAACAACTTCTCGGAAAAAGCCGGTATGGCGCCTGTCGTATTCAACCATTGGATCCATCGCTCTAAATTCAGCTGCCGGCTCTGCCATGTGGACATTGCCTTTGGCATGAGTGCGGGGACTACGGGAATCAGGGCAACCGACAATCTGGGGGGGTTCTACTGCGGAACCTGCCATAACGGCAAACGGATGATCGACGGGAAGACCGTATTTGAATCATGCTCCAAAAAGGAACACACACCCGGAACCTGCGACCGGTGCCATTCGCTGGGCAGGAACGTGAAAAGCGAATATGACTTCGCTGCCTTTGCCGAGAAGATGCCCAAAGAGCGATTCGGCAACGGGATCAACTGGGAAAAGGCGGAGGCTGACGGAATCATCAAACCCATCGACTTCCTGGAAGGCGTCACTGCCAAACGGCCGCCGCTCAAAATCCAGAAGGATTTCACGCTCGAACCGAAGCTGGGAGGCATGCCGGACATCATTTTTTCACACAAGAAGCATACCGGTTGGAACGGCTGCGATCTCTGCCATCCTGAAATCTTCGTCGGTGTCAAGAAAGGTTCGACGAAATACGGCATGGTGGAGATAATCGACGGCAAGTTCTGCGGCGTCTGCCACGGGAAAGTGGCCTTCCCGCTCATCGATTGCCAGCGCTGCCATGCGAAGCCGATGCAATAGGCAGCGGGGCGCCGGAAGACACGAAACTTCCGGGGAACGCTGGCGTCAACATTCCATTCGAAGGGAGCAAACCTGTGAAGATCTTCATCGCATCGATCTGCGCCGCGCTGTTCCTCGTTCAGCCGACGCTGAGCGTGCCGTTCGCAGCGGCGTCAGGACTGGCCGCTGCCGCTCCGGTGCCGGACGACATAATGAAGGAGTATGATGAAACTTGTACGGTGACTGAAGACAGCGATCAGCTGACCAAGGAGGAACTGCGGCAGATCATCGCGCGGTGCAATGCGCTGCAGCCGCGCGTCGAAAAGCTCGAGGATCCCGCCCGCAAGGTGATGCTCAGCAGGATCAAGCGCTGCAGGGAATTCTACGCATACCTCCTGGAAATCAAGGAGAGCAAATAAACCATGGTGAATTTCAACAGAGGAATATCCGCTATTCTCATCTGCATATCGCTTGCAGCGGCCGGCGGGGTTGATGCACGGGAAATTTCATCGCCGCGCAATTACGGCAAGGTCATCTTGAGGAGCGCATCCGACTCGCCCGTCATGGATGCTGTTCGCTTCGACCACTGGCTCCATCGTGCCCGCTTCACCTGCAGGCTGTGCCATGTGGACATCGGGTTCGCGATGGAGGCAAATCAGACGGGGATCACCGCCGATCAGAACGAAAAGGGGCTGTATTGCGGCGCATGTCACAACGGTACGAGGGTGTTCGAGGGGAAAAAAATATTTTCATCCTGTACCGCTACCAGGACGCCGGCCGATGCTCCCCGGTGTGACCGCTGCCATTCCGTGGGCAAGTCGGTCAAGAAGGAATACGTGTATGAAGAATTCACCAAGAATTTTCCGAAACGCAGCAACGAGGAATATATCGACTGGGAGGAAGCGGAGGTGAAAAAGGTCATAACGCCGGTCGACTCGCTTCCGGGCATTACGATCATGCGCCCGAAGCTCGAACCGCAGAAGGACTTCTCCATCACGCCCTCGATGAAATCCTGGATGCCGAACATCATCTTTTCGCACAAGAAGCACGCGGTCTGGAACGGATGCGAGGTATGCCATCCCGACATTTTCCCGAGCGTGAAGAAGGGCACCGTCAAGTACACGATGTTCGACATAGCCAATGGCCGCTATTGCGGACTCTGTCACACGAAGGTTGCTTTTTCCATCGGCGAGTGCGAAAAATGCCATATCAACCCGGTAAGATAACAAAAGCCGACTGGGACTGCCGGGCTTATTGATGGTGAATGGAGACCGACTTCGGAATCGAACCGAAACCTGCCGTGCAAGGCAGGACGAACGGGGTTGAAGCCCGCTGCCGGCGCCAGCCGACGCAGCCGGTCTCAGGTAAACGATCGGTGCCGCACGAGGGCGGATTCTCAGTCCGATACGATGAGAATCCCGCAAACTTCCCCTACTGGTTTACCGCCTGCTGTTCACAATCCCGGCGAACACGATTCTCAGGATCTCGTCATCGGCTCTTTCCTGCAGGCCCGCCTCGTACTGTTCCGACATAGTATCTTCGGATGGCTCCGCTACCACTGCCCCGGTTTTCTGCTGCCGTACAAGAGCAACATTCTCCCAGGCCTCGTCGGGGACCTGGTTCACGTCGTATTCCGCCGTACGCCGCCGTTCGATCCAGCGAAAACAGTCGTCATGCGTTCCGATATAGAACAGAACAAGGCGCTGGTCCTTCTGGATGCAGACAATGCGGTAGCCGTTGCCTAAATCAACCTTCCGGCAGTTTTTAATGCGGTACTCTCCCTTTCTCGTAAAGCGAAAGCGCGTTCTGCCGCCATTGTTGCGTCCGGCAAGGACGGCGCGAAATTCATCGGCTTTCGCCGCGGCGTCTGCCGCCTGACCTCCCTTCGAGCGGAGATTCTCGAGCGTGTCCTTGAACGAAGGCTCGCAATACACCATGGCAATGGAATCTATATCGTCGTATTCTTCTTTCCGCATGGCCTGTTTTGACTCACGTACCCGCTATGAGGTGAATTGACAGCTTGTCACCGACCGGCTTTCCCCGGATCGAGGTGAGATCATGAACCTGTACAGCAACGAGCCGGCATGCCGCTCACTTCATATCAGAGAGCATGAAGCGCCGCACCGAGTGCTCCCACGATATCCGGTTCGTCCGGCACCAGTACCTTGATTTCCAGCTTGTCTCGAAGGAGCTGTACAATGGCCCGGTTCCTCGCAACCCCGCCGGTAAACACCACGGCTTCCTCGAACCCGATGCGGTGCAGCATGGCACTGAGCCGCTCGACGACGGACAGATGAACTGCACGCGCGATGTCCCTCGGTGATGCTCCGTGGTTTTTGAGCGAAACGACCTCGGACTCCGCAAAAACCGTGCACATGCTGGTTATTTTGATGTCTTCCGATCCCTCGAGCGCTTCGCTTCCGAAGTCGGCCAGCGGAATGCCGAGCGATGCGGCCATGATCTCGAGGAACCGGCCCGTGCCGGCCGCGCATTTGTCGTTCATCTGAAAGTTCGCGACTTTGCCGCGTTCATCGAGCGCGATGACCTTCGAATCCTGCCCGCCCACGTCGAGCACGGTCCGGCACGAAGGGAAATAGTAGCGCGCACCGAGCGCATGCGCCTTGATCTCGGTGATCACGTCCCCGGCAAAATGTTTCTGTGCGAGATGGCGGCCGTACCCTGTTGCGACGATCTTCGTGGGATGGTACGACTGTATCATCTCAAGGGACTGCAGATGAGGACTAAATCCGCTTTCCTTCACCTGATAGGCGTGCAGCCTGCCGTCCTTGATCGCGGCGGTCTTGATCGTGCGCGAGCCGATGTCGATCCCGACCAGCACGGCGTTATCCCTTCACCTGCTCGAGAAACGCCTCCACCCGGGTCTGTATCTGGCCAACGTCCTCTGCGGAGTAGTCGGATTCGATGGCAAGAAACGGGATGCCGTTCTTTTCGCAGGCTTCCCTGATCCTCACCGCTTCGATGTTGTAGGTGTGGCAGAACTGAAGGCTGTAATGGATCACACCCTGCGCCTTCGCGTCCCGGCACTCCTTGATCACCTGGTCGATGCGCTCATTGTTCGGGGTGAAGCAGGAGCAGTCGATCTTCATGTACCGGTCCGTCAGGTTCGCGAGCATGTCATCCATGCTGCCGTCCGTCTCGGGCATGAGGTCTTTGAAATACCGGGTCCCGATGCAGCTTTCCTCGGTCACCACCACGCCGCCCGAGTTCTCTATGATGTTGTGCAGCTTCCAGTTCGGCAGGGCCATGGGCGTGCCGGACACCAGAATCCTGGGCGCACCCGGCTTTCCGACGCCCTCTCTGTTCTTCACGCGGGCATCGAGCTCGTCGCAGAGCGTGTTCAGCTTCCCGGTGAACCGGATGGGGTCGTCATAGAACGCGATCTGCTCGATCAGGAGCGCGTCCTTTCCGCTGATCGGGGCCGGTGTATGCGATCGCAATGCCGTCAGCCGCTGCATCGCCCTGCGCTTGGCGTTCATCACCTTCGTCGCCTGCCGGAGCGCTTCGACACTGATCGGCTTTTTGGTCGTATCTTCCATCTTCTTCTTGAAATCCTTCACTTCCCCGAGCCACATCACCCTGTCGCGTTCCCGCTTCATCTGCGGAATCTCCATGACGTACGTCGGCACCTCGCGGTCCAGCAGTTCCCAGGTCTTCTTCTTTGCGTCGCAGGTGGTCTCACCGTACACGAAGTCCACGGACTGGAAATAGGGACAGATCTTCCCGACCTTGAAACCGTAGGCGGATTTCACCATGGGGCAGATGTTCCGGGGAAGCGTCTTTTCCGCATCGGGAATGGAGCCAGGAGATCCGCCGCACAGCCCCAGGCAGATACCGCCTGCGGCAACGATGAGTTCTTCCGGCACGAACACGCAAAACGTGCCGACCACAGGCGCGCCCTTCTTTTTGGCTTCGAGTATTTCCGCAATGCGGCCACCGTGAATTTCCGCGATCAGGTTGTCGAAATAGTCCATGCCCTGGGGACGCTTGTCCTGCATCAGGTATGTTTTCTGATACACATCTCCCAGCACGCATCGCATCTTCTCGAAGCGCTCGACGTTCACGCCGAGGCTCTTCCACATCTCGGGGTAAGACTTTATTTCAAAAGACTTGAGCTCTGCCATGGTATCCTCCAATAAGTTTCGTTGTGCTTAGTGGAGCCCCCTCCGGCAGGAACCGGAGGCTCCCTTTAATAACGCGACCTCCCGCGGCCTACGGCGCGAACCCCGGCAGGAGCCGGGGGATTGCAAGTCGCGGGATTCGGCACTGCGCATCCATACAAAAAACCGTTACCGTTCCTTGAAGGTGATTTTGTACCCGATATTGAAGCCATAGAGGTCTTCCCCCAGAGGCTTGCCGTCCGCCTCGGCATGAGGATACATGAAGTAGAGCAGCTCTCCCGCCTTCGGCGCGGGATTCAGTACTACATGATCGCCCATGCTGAGTTGCAATCGGTTTTCATCAACGGCCCCGAAAAAGTATTCGGCCTTTGCCTTCAGCTCCTCCGGAGTCGGAGTCTTTTCCAGCTTGAATTTCAGGACATCCGCGGGATCAACCACCACCCAGCCGTAGCCGGGCAGAAAGAATTCGGCCCAGCAATGCTGAAATTTGGTGATATCCCCTTCCTTGTCCTTGTGCAGCCTTATGCCGTATAGTTCCCGTGTCGGGACGCCCGCCGCCCGCGCCAGCGCTGCAAAGACAGCATGGATGTCCGCGCACTTGCCGCCCCTGTCCACGAGCAGGCGGTCGACCTCGCCAAGACCGCAACCCTTCACATTCGGGTCGCGCCGCATGTTCTCAACGACCCAGCCATAGACCGCCCGCGCCTTTTCGAGAACCGTGGTCTTCCCCTTGGTAACGTCGGCAGCGATCTCTTTTATACGCTTCTCCGATTTCCCGAGGCGACTCAAATCAAGATACGGTTTCATTTCCGAAGGTACTGGTCCCTCTTTTTTTGGAAAAGCCCGTGTGATCAACTCCTTCCTGGCCACCGTGAAGCGATACGTCAGTTTTCGTTCAACTGCCGGCCCCTCCCACTCCACATACAGGGCCGTCACCCCGCTTTTTTCCTCTTTCGTGACGCTCTTTGACGTAAAGTTCCCGGTCACACTCACGTCCGTTATCTGTTGATTCGCATCAGACAGGGGATACGGCACCCACAGCCGCACGTCTTTGGCGTCAGCCGGAGCGTTAAGATCAAATTCAAACGTTAAGGAACCCTTCCGCTCGCCGCCAAATGCCGGTAGCGCCAGGATCACAACTGCACCTACCGCGACCGCGATTCTTCTGATCATTTCAAGCCTCCCGAGAGTAAGAGAAGTTCTGTGGTCAGCCCGTTCACCGGCTCCCCGTCCACTCTGCGTATCGGTATGATTTCGTCTTTGACATGCTTCTCCGATCCGGCCTTACTTTGCGACAGGCATACCGGCCTCTTTCCAGCTCGCGAACAACGTCTGCGCGATGTCTGTGTAGCCGAGTTTCATCAGTTTGCGGTATGCCGTGTAGCTCCGGCCGCCGGTATTGCAATAAACGACTATCTTCTTCTCCTTCGGCAGGACCCCGGATCGAGTTGCAAATGTCTCGACCGGAATATTTATTGCACCGGGGATATGCCCTTCATTAAACTCCGCCTCGTCGCGAACATCCACAAGCAAATATGTGTCCGTCTTTGCTTCGATCATCTTTTGCAGATCAACAGGCTCGATTTTCCTCGTCTCCACTTTTTTTGCATAATCGGGACCGGGAACGATCTTGTAGCCTTTCTCTTCCCATACCGGGAACCCCTCACTGTACAGTTGGATGTTCGTATACCCCTTCGCAGCTGCTTTCGTGGCCGCTTTCCTGCTTTTACCGCACTTCACCCCGTTGCAGTACAACACCAGCAGCGCATTCTTGTCCGGAGGGAGCATCGATAGAGTGTCGTCGAACGTCTTCTCGGGCATGCTGATTGCTCCGTCGATATGCGCCTCTTCGTACTCATCCCTTGTTCTGGCGTCTATCAGGGCCATCGGCTTGTTGGCATCGACCATCGACTTCAACTGCTCCGTTGTTATGGTCGTGAACTGCGGGTCTGCGGCAAAAGACGGGGGAGCGAGATGCATGAGGAGGATGACGGCGAAGAAGACGGGAACTGACCGGCGAATAAAACGCGAGAACCACACGAACTGAACCATAATGCCCTCCCTGGAATGTCCGTTAAGAGCAGTGGTGGAGCACAGCACGGCCTGTCGGCAGCCGCTGCTCAAATTCTAAATTGAGGCCACTTTATCATAGATTATTCTGATAAGTAAAATAGGTAATTCCGAATTGTCCGGAAACATGCATCGGCTTTTTTGCGGGCAGGAACGGGTGGACGCCCCGGGGATCAGGAGGATGATCTGAGATGATCGAGGAAAAGCGAATAGAGGTGCGGAAGCGCGCGCTTCCTGTGAGTCGCGATGTAAAACATCCGCTTCATGGGCGATATATCGAGCTTGACTTCCTTCAATAATCTATGCTTTAGCTCTTCCGTGACTGCGAACCTTGACAGGATGGTCAGTCCCAAACCTGCCTTGGCAGCCTGCTTGACTGCGTCGGTGGAGCCGAAGATGCCGGCCACGTTCACGTTCTTGCAGGAGAACCCCTGCCCCTGCAGCAGTCGTTCGGCCTCGCGTCTGGTGCCCGATCCTTCCTCGCGCAGCACCATGGGGTACCTGCACAGGTCTTTCAATGCAATCCTGTTGCTCCTGACGACCGATGGCGAAGCAACAGCGATAAGCTCGTCCTCAAGGAAGGGAGTATAATTTATTTGCGTGTCCGTTATTTTTGAACCCACGATACCAATAAGCAGGTGGTGCAAAAGAACTTGTTGCACG
>DATHDE010000014.1:0-4525 GCA_035490495.1 Nitrospirota bacterium | reverse complement strand
CCCGTGCTGGGCCATCCGCACGTCACCGCAGGTCACGGGGAGGAACTGATGGTGATGGGAGTGTCCGTCGCCGGCGCGCTGGCCGGCATCTTCCTGGCCTGGGTCATGTATTCCTGGAAACCGTCGCTGTCCGACACTCTTATGCAGCGCATGCCGGGCATGCACCGCGTGCTTTTGAACAAATACTACATTGATGAATTTTACGATCTCATCATCGTCCGGCCCGCGGTCTGGCTTTCCACGAACGTGCTCATGGCGATTACGGACGGCAGGATTATCGAAGGCATCGTGAACGGGGTGCCGAAAAGCATTGACGCATTCGGTGAACGGCTCCGCAGGATACAGACCGGTTCGGTGCAGCACTATGGGGTGGTCATGGCGCTGGGGCTTGTGGTGATCCTGGCGGTCGCGACGATATGGATGATGCCGTAAATGATTGTGTGAAGTTGATGGCAGGAAAAGTCCCGGTGTGAGGAATAATTCATGGATCATTCAGGGTTTCCGCTTCTGAGTTCGATTATAGGGCTTCCGATTGCGGGGGCGGTCGTCGTGCTGCTCTTGAGCAGGGCGCGGGCTGCGCTCATCCGGTGGACCGCTCTCGGATTTACGATAGCCGCGTTTCTGCTGAGCCTGCCGCTCTACACCGGATTCGTTAAAACCACGCCGAGGATGCAGTTCACGGAAACGTATTCCTGGGTCCCGGCCTGGAACATCAATTATGCGGTGGGCGTGGACGGCATCAGCGTGCTGTTCGTCCTGCTTTCGACGATTCTGGCGGTCCTGTGCGTAACCGTTTCCTGGACGAGCATCACCGAGAAGATCAAGGAGTTCTACGCGGCGGTCCTTCTGATCGAAGGGGCCATGATCGGCGTGTTCTGCAGCCTCGACATGTTCCTTTTCTACATTTTCTGGGAAGCGATGCTCATCCCCATGTTCATCCTGATCGGGGTGTGGGGCGGGCAGAACCGCGTCTACGCGGCGATCAAGTTCTTCCTCTATACGCTCGTGGGCAGCGTCCTCATGCTTGTCGGCATCATGGTGCTGTATTTTCAGACCGGCAAGAGCTTCGATATCATGAAGATGATGGCGGCGAACTATCCCGTTGACCTGCAGTTCATCCTCTTCTGGGCCTTCTTCGCGGCCTTTGCCGTGAAGGTCCCCATGTGGCCGGTGCACACATGGCTGCCCGACGCGCACACGGAAGCGCCGACTGCGGGGAGCGTGATCCTTGCCGGCATCCTGATCAAGATGGGGGCCTACGGCTTCCTGCGCTTCTCCCTGCCGCTCTTCCCGGACGCTGCGCGTGCGCTGGCGCCGGTCATGATGATCCTGTCGGTCATCGCGATCATCTACGGAGGGATCATCTGCCTGGGACAGACGGACATCAAGAGGCTGATCGCCTACAGCTCGGTGAGCCACATGGGCTTCGTGACGCTGGGTATCTTCGCACTCAACATGCAGGGCATCCAGGGCGGAATCATCCAGATGGTGAACCACGGGATCGTAACCGGCGCGCTCTTCCTGTGCATCGGCATCATCTATGAACGCACGCACACGAGGAAGATATCCGACTACGGTGGCGTTGCAACGGCGCTGCCGATCTATGCCTCCTTCTTCATGGTGCTCACCTTTGCGTCCATCGGCCTGCCCGGCACGAACGGCTTTGTGGGCGAGTTCCTGATACTCCTGGGAGGATTCACCGCATCGAAAATCATGGGGGTATTCGCGGCCAGCGGCGTGATCATCGGCGCGGGCTATATGCTGTGGCTGTACCAGCGCGTCTTCTTCCAGGAGGTGTCGCAGAAGCTGCACGGCCTGCGGGACCTCGACATGCGGGAGGTTCTGACCGTGGCGCCGCTCATCGTGCTTGTTTTCTGGATCGGGTTCTATCCCGTGCCGGTGATGAGCATCACCGACGCGTCAGTACAGCAGCTCATCGAACGGGTGAACAAACCCGTACAGCCGCGGCTCGCGCAGCATCAGGCGGAGGTGTCGAAATGAACACGGGGTTTTCTCTGCATGATCTCGCCCCCCTGCTGCCGGAGCTCATCCTCGCGGCAGCCGCATCCGTCCTCCTGGTTCTCGAACTGGTCCTGGGAAAGAAGGCCGTGCTCGGACTGATCGGCATCGCAGCGTCTGCCGCCGCGTTTGCGGGACTGTCCATGAGCGGCGGCGCCGCATTCAACGGCATGTTCGTGAGCGATCCGTACAGCAGCCAGTTCAAGGTGATCTTCCTGATCACCGCTGTTCTTACGATCCTGATCTCGCTTGCCTATCTTCCGCGCAAGAAAGCCGAGCAGGGGGAGTACTACAGCCTGGTCCTGTTCGCGACGCTCGGCATGATGCTGATGGCGTCCGCCCGGGACCTCATCGTGATGTACCTCGGCCTGGAGCTCATGGCGCTCAGCACTTATATCCTTGCGGGCATTATGCGGCACGACCGGAAGTCCAATGAGGCCGCGCTGAAATACTTCCTCCTCGGCGCTTTTTCCTCGGCCGTGCTGCTGTTCGGAATCTCATTAACGTACGGGACCACAACCACGACGGACCTCGCCACGATCGCCGCCCGGGCGAGCGCGAGCGGACCGAACCCTGTAGCGCTTCTCGGCATGGGCCTGATGGCGACCGCCTTCTGTTTCAAGATCGCCGCGGCTCCCTTCCATATGTGGGCGCCCGATGTGTATGAAGGGGCGCCGACGTCGATTACAGCCTTCATGTCCGTGGGGCCGAAAGCAGCCGGCTTCGCAGTGCTCGGCCGGGTCTTCTTTATCGCATTCCCGGGCCTCCAGGCAGAGTGGACCGCGATCCTGACTGTTATCGCCATCCTGTCCATGGCAGTGGGAAATATTCTCGCCCTCGTGCAGACGAACATCAAACGCATGCTCGCGTATTCCTCGATCGCGCACGCGGGATACATGCTGATCGGCGTTATCGTCGGCACGAACGAGGGGTTGAGCGCCATTCTCACCTATCTGCTCATTTACGCTTTCATGAACATGGGAGCCTTTGCCGTGGTGATCCTGCTCGAAAAAGGGGACACGCTCCAGGATTACGAAGGCCTCGCGAAAAGCAATCCCCTGGCCGCGGCCGCAATGCTGGTCTTCATGTTCTCCCTCACCGGCATTCCTCCGACTGCGGGCTTCATCGGGAAGTTCAACCTCTTTCTCATCGCGGTCAACGCCGGATACGCGTGGCTCGTCGTGGTCGCGGTGATCTTCAGCGCCATCTCCGCCTATTACTACCTTCGCGTTGTCAGAAACATGTACATGAAAGACCGGACGGAAGCCGCCCGGACACATCCCGCCTTCTCTCTTGGCCTTGCACTCGGCATCGCGGTCGCCATGATCTTCGTGATCGGGATCATGCCGTCGGTCGTCCTCGGCAGATAACCGGTGAAGAACGTGGCCGGAAACTGTGCCGTCTTCGGAAACTCCCCCTTCGGGCTCAGACATCCGAAATGTTTGACCCTCGTCCTCGGTTGACTGCCTAAATTTCCGCATGGGTTTACTCACAAGACAGCACGTCTCTGGACGCGAGATACAATTCACCCGCTGGAAAAGAGTTGCCTCAATTTTTTTTAGCATCAAGGCCTGGAAGGAGAACGACCACCCGGGAGTCATGACACTCCCGCGGTTCATATTGTGAATGCGATCAGGCGGGGGCTGCCGGGTGCGGTTTTTTGGCGGCAGTCGGGATGGCTATGAGAAAAGGAGTGAAGAACGAGGAGGCGTAAAAGGCGTGCCGGGCCAATTTCTATTTGCATGACATGCCTGTTAATTTCGATTGACCGGAGAGCCTTTTTTTGATAGAGTCAGATACAATTACGGGTAATGCCACGACATTTGAATACATTCATGCCGGATATCTCTTGGAGGCTCTTATGATAAAACGACTCTTGCCAGCCATCATCATGCTGTTCGTTTTTTCCGGGTGCTCCACGACCGCGAGTTTCATGCTCCCGCCGAACACGGACCTCTTGATCAACGGGGAGCGGGTTCACTTTGAAGCAAAAGATGAAGACGGCAGGCCGAAGTTCGAAACGCGACCCTTTTTCTGGACGTCGATCATAGGAATCGAATATGCAATCGTGCAGGACGACAAAATCGTGAAAAAAGACCGGCTTCCCTCTTCATTCAGAATCGCATCAATATTCTGGCCGCCTTACGCATATATCTACTGGCCGGTGGGTTTCAGGCTCGATTGCTATGACCTCTCGGATCCTAAAAAAGAGTTTATCGAAAAATGTCCGAAGCGCGAAGCAATGGAAAAGAAAGCTGCAAATGCGTCACCTTCAGCAAATGCAGCGAAATGAAAACCGTATGTATGACACGGATCGCCTGAGCGTTATATAATTTTCAAAACCTTCGCGCCCCTGATCTTTCGCTCCTTTAATTCCAGGAGCGCCTCATTTGCCTTCTCCAGGGGATATTCCTGAATCTCGGGCCTGATGCCGATTTTCGCGGCCAGCGCCAGGAACTCCTCCACATCCCGGCGCGTGATGTTCGCGACGCTTTTGATTTCCTTT
>DATHDE010000013.1:0-9996 GCA_035490495.1 Nitrospirota bacterium | reverse complement strand
GCCGCCTGTGTACTGCAGCAGGGCAATATCTTCTTGGCCTATGGGCACTGCGGGATCCTCGCCGGACTCTTTGGCGATAAGTCCGATGAAATCATGGAGCGGAGGTACCCGTTTCACTGACACCCACTGCTTTTCTCTGCGTGCTTTGAGCGGATAGAGCAGGTTTAAAGGAAAGGGCAGGTAATCCCTGATGCCGCAGAGAATCACATGTTTGACCGGCGTCTTGGAAAATGCTCGGGAGACAACCGGATAAAACATGTCGACGGCCACAAGGGCGGTAGCGCCGCTGTCCTTCAGCTGGACTTCGAGCTCATGTTCGAGGTAGAGCGGATTGGTCGGCACGGCGATCGCTCCCGTTCGCAGTGTTCCGTAATACGCAATGACCATCTGGGGAATGTTCGGCAGCATGAGCGCAACCCGGTCTCCTCTCGTTATGCCCAGTCGCAAAAGAGAACGTGCAAACTTGTTGGCGAGCCGGTCAATTTCACGGTAGGTCAACCGCTTCCCGAAAAAAATAAGTGCCGTTCGTTCGGGATGGAGTCGCGCGCTTTGGGCGAGCATTTCCCCAAGTGTCAGAGAAGGATAGGAAAGGGAGGGGGGGATTTCCGGTTCATAAAACCGCAACCATGGTCGTTCGGATAACAAAGAATGCGTATCAGCAGCCATAGCTATCCTCCCCTCGCGTGGAAATGGTGTGTATCTGATACAGCAGACGTGCAGAATGTGTGTGAAATGCTTGTAGCATCCTTTATTATTATAGCATGGGTACAAAAAAAAACGGGAGGGAAGGAAGGGAACGGGAGCGAGAGATTGTCAACGGAGGAGATCAGCGCTGCCGTTTGGTTCGGGGAAATTTTGCCTGCCGTTGTACGGGCCTGCGTTGCAGTTGATCTGCAGGTGCTGTCCGCAGCTTCTCATCAGCAGTCCGCCTGATCTCGCGCGCAAACATGCTGTCGTCAGCCCACTCAACCGGTATTTTGTGGCCGATATAGTTCTCGATGTCCTCGAGGGAAAAAACGTATTCTTCATCAGCGAGGGTAATTGCTTTACCTGACGCGCCGGCGCGACCCGTGCGTCCGATCCGATGAACGTAATCCTCCGCGTCCTGGGGCAGATCGAAGTTGAATACATGCGAAACCCTTTCCACATGTATCCCCCGGCTTGCAACATCCGTTGCCACCAGAATCGGCAGGCTGCCGTCCTTGAACTGGCTGAGGATGCGCAGCCTTTTTTTCTGGACAATGTCACCAGTGATCGCATCGGATTTCCAGCCGTTCCTGTTCAGCCGTTCGACGACCATGTCTGCGGCGCGCCTCGTGTTGACAAAGATGAGTGCACGGGAAGGGGATTCCTTGCGCAACAGGCCGAGCAGAAGCGGCATCTTTTCATGTTTTCCCACGTGGTAGAGTACCTGCTCCACCTGCTCAACCGTGATCTTTTCCGGAGTGATGGAGATTTTTTCCGGAAGGTTCATGAATTCGTAGGCGAGTTCCATGACGCGATACGAGAGCGTTGCTGAAAAGAGCATGGACTGGCGCTTGGTATACGGCTGCATCTTTCGGAGCAGGTAGCGCAGGTCGTCGATAAACCCCATGTCGAACATGCGATCGGCTTCATCGATCACGAGATATCTTGTTTTCCTGAGAGAGTAAATATGCTGCTTCAGGTAGTCGATGAGGCGTCCCGGCGTTCCGATCAGAACGTCGACCCCCTTCTGGAGCGTATCCATCTGTTTCTGATAGTCGATGCCGCCATACACGGCCAGCAGGCGAAATCCGGAAAATTTCCCGAGTCGCAGCGCTTCATGGTAGATCTGATCGGCAAGCTCGCGTGTCGGAGCGATGACAAGCGCTTGCGGAGAGTTTCCCTGCTCAGCAGCCGGATTTCTTACCATGCGCGAGAAGAGGGATACGAGAAACGCCGCTGTTTTCCCCGTGCCTGTCTGCGCCTGTGCGGCTATGTCCTCACCGCGCAGCGCACGCGGGATGACCGCTTCCTGGACGGGCGTACAGATGGTGAATCCGGCAAATTCGATCCCCTGTTTGACTTCAAAGGGGACATCTAAATCGTTAAATTCCATTTTTCATAATGCTCACTGAAGATAATTTGTCAACGTTTCGCTCCAAGCAGTATACCATAACAGACACGACGTGCAAATGCAAAATATCGGCAGCCGGACTCAATGATCGGAAGTTATCAGCTTCAATAGAGAAATTTTCAACACGAAGCCAGACAAAAAATCAATCGCGACTGCAACTGCAGGACTTTGGCGGTTGACCGCAGCACGCGGTGTACTTCCATGCTATTCACATAAACATAATTTGAAAGCATCCGCTGGCTGTTTATGCGGAAATCCACAGATTGCACATGCAAGAGCACCGCCGTCAATGCAGTGAAAAGGCGAACAACAGCGTAATATTTCATATAGGAATAGAAAAAGATGCACAAAATAAATGGGAAAATAGACGTGGTAACTAAAAAGTTTTGAACATGTTTGAATTTGTGTTGATATTAATGTTGATATATTGTCTAACAATCGGAAAAATAATTTTTTTAATTTTTGTGTTGACAAAATATACACTCTTGTAGTATATTTTGTCCACGAGGTGAAGAAAAAGTGCTTACAAAACTCTTCTCTTCAACAAGAGCAGAGCTTTTAAGCTTGTTCTTTAACAATCCTGACGACCGTTTTTATCTGCGGGAAATTGCAAGGCACATCGGCAGGGACGCTGCTGGAATCAAACGGGAGCTGGACAACCTGGTCAAGATGGGGTTATTGGCGAAGGAAAAAAGAGGCGTTCAGAAATACTATTTTGCCAATAAAAGTTCACCGATTTTTTCGGAAATGCGGGGGCTCATATTCAAGACCACGGGAGCGCAGGGCGCCATGAAGACTTCGCTTTCGCGGCTCAAAGGGGTACATGCAGCATTTATCTACGGCTCCTACGCAAAAGGGGGCGAAAAAGAGGACGGCAACATCAATCTGATGGTGATCGGTCAAGCGAATATAACGGAACTGAACGATACCGTGATGGGGCTGGAAGAGAAACTGCAGAGGGATATTGATTATCTCGTGTTCGATGAGCAGGAATATCACAAGAGGAAAGAGACGAAAGATCCCTTTATCCGCGAAGTCCTCAAAGGAAAAAAGATATTTCTGGTAGGCAAGGAAGATGACTTATGAAGCATTAAGAGAGATGGGCATCGTTGAAGAGAAGCCCCCGGAGGTGAGCGAAATCATCGCGCTGATCACGAGGGCGGAGCGGGATATTTCGACGAGCAAGATCCTTCAGGATAAAGATGAAGAATGGGCATTTGCCGCGGCGTATCTTGCCATGGCCAGATCTGCCCGGGCGCTGATACTGTCGGAAGGCTTTCGACCGAAGGGCGTGCGCGGAAGAGACGCACAGAAAACCGTTGTTACTGCAGCGGGCGCATTGCTGGGGGATCGCTATAAGAGCCTGGTTAACAAGTTCGACCGCATGCGCCGCAAATATCAGAGCTTCATGGAAGAATCAAGCCACGTTATTTCGCGCTATGAAGCAGTTCAGGCCATACAGGATGCTGACGAATTCATCGGACTCATTGTAAGAAGGATCAGGGAAAAGTATTCGCAGATGTCGCTGTTGATTGATGTTCCTCAGCTTGTATCAAGATAAGGCCGCTTAATAACGACGCGGCATGCCGAAAGGGGGTGGATCTCGAATGGCAGCCAAGAAAAAGGCGAAAAAGAAAGCGACCAAGAAGAAAGCCACGAAGAAAAAGTAGTTAAACCCATCGCGTCCCATTGTGGGGCAAGCCGGGGGCGTATGAGCCCCCGGCGAATTTAGCATCACCCGCAGACCGTGCGGGGTCAGGACCGTTCAGTGAAGTTGCAGTGGGTGAGGGAGCATTCAGACGCGACATCGGAAACGTCGTCGGCAGAGGAAGAAAACGGTCTTTTAATCCTGCAGGGGTGTGATGTATCTTTCAAGGGAAGGGGGATGATCAGATCATGGCGACGAAAAAGGCTCCGGCAAAAAAAGCGAAAAAAACTCCGAAAAAAAAATAAGAACTATTAGACGTTCATACGAATATTGAATATTTCTATTGACTGCCACGAAACGGGTTTTCGTGGTTTTGTTTTTCCAGGGTGAATGTCTGTTGTCTTTACGAAGAGTTGACAGCATGGTAGAATGTTCTTGACAGGGGTGATGTACAGGTGCACCCTTCTCGGTCGCTATGCGCAAGCGTAATTATCTGAGAGCCGATCTGAGGACGCGGTATTCACGCATCAGGATCATTGTTGCCGCCGCCGGCCTACTTCTTTCCGCCTATTTTCTCGTTACGTTTATTTTCGGCGAAATGGGGGTGGTTAAGTATTATCGTATGCAGTCGCGCCATGATGCGCTGACCCGTGAAATAGGAATCTTGAAGAAGGATAACGTGCGTTTGGTTGGCGAAGTGCATGCGCTGAAATCCGATCCCGACCGGTTGGAGCTGCTGGCACGCGATAAACTCGGGCTTGCGCGCAAGGGGGAGATAGTGTACTATTACGGCGAGCCGTAACGAGTGCATGTACTGTATACCGGCGGCATACTCATGACAAAGCATTCGGCGCCCGGTGCCGGATGTTCCGTTTAACCCATGGCCGATCATCCCCTTTCCATAGCATTTGTATGGCACATGCATCAGCCATACTATAAGGATGATATCACGGGATCATACATCCTCCCGTGGGTCAGAATGCACGGCATCAAGGATTACTACGATATGCCGGCCATTCTCGGCAATTTTCCCGCCATTCATCAAACATTCAATCTTGTCCCCTCCCTGTTGAAGCAGATACGAGATTATGTCGAGAATCATGCTGAAGACAAGTTTCTCGCTTTGACGCTGAAACCCGCTGCAGAGCTCGACCGTGAGGAAAAGTTGTTCCTTCTGAAAAACTCTTTCCTGGCGAATTGGGATACCATGATTAGACCCTATCCGGCATACTGGCAGCTCCTCGACAGGAGGGGCTACAGCGTGTCTCCGAACGACCTTCAAAACGCCACCCGGTACTTTTCGACCCAGGATTATTTGGACCTGCAGGTTTGGTTTAATCTCACATGGTTCGATCCCTTGTTCAAGCAGAGCGACGCATTTTTGCAGGGGTTGCTCAGGAAAGGATCGGGCTATACGGAGAATGAAAAGAAGATCCTCGTCGACAAGCAGCGCGAGATCATGTCACTCATCATTCCGGAATATCGAAAGCTGGCTCAGGAGGGCAGGATCGAACTGACCACCACTCCGTTCTACCATCCCATCCTTCCGCTTCTGTATGATACGGATCTCGCCAAGGTTGCCGTACCGGACATCCGGTTGCCGTCAAGCCGGTTTGCCCATCCCGAAGACGCGCATGCCCAGATCCAGCAGGCACTCATTTATCACGAAAAACTGTTCGGCTCGCGTCCCTCCGGCATGTGGCCGTCCGAGGGGTCCGTGGCCGAGGAAATTATTCCCCTTATTGCCGATGCGGGGATCCGCTGGATCGGCACTGACGAAGGCGTTCTCAGCCGGTCGCTGGGAGTACACATCGATCGGGACTTCGCCGGCAACATGAAGAACCCGGAAGTTCTGTACAAGCCGTATCTTGCCGGCAAAGGGGATAAGCGGGTTGCCATCATATTCCGTGATCATACCCTGTCCGATCTCATCGGCTTCGTCTACTCGAAGTGGGATTACAAGAACGCAGTGCATGACCTTATCGACCGCCTTCACCGCGTGAGGCGCAGTCTTTCAGGCGGGCCCCATCTGGTTTCGATCATTCTCGACGGAGAAAATGCATGGGAGTACTACCAGAATGACGGTCGCGACTTCTTTCTTTACCTTTACGAACGCCTGAGCGCGGAACAGGGGCTTCGCTGCGTGACGGTCGGGGAATATCTTCAAGAGCATCCAGCGGAAACCGCTATCGAGCGGCTCCACGCAGGTTCCTGGATCAATGCGAATTACCGGGTCTGGATCGGGCATGAAGAGGATAACCAGGCCTGGGATTTGCTGGAGCAGACGCGGAGCGCGCTTACGGATTACGCCGGCCGCGGAGGAGATCCTGATAAGCTTGCCAAAGCTTGGGAAGAGATCTACATTGCCGAAGGCAGCGACTGGTGCTGGTGGTACGGCGATGACCATTATTCGGAAAACGACGCCGAGTTCGACCTGCTGTTCCGCACGCATCTGTTGAATGTTTACCGAATCATCGGACTTGATTCCCCGGATGAACTTCAGATATCTATTTTGCGAGAAGACCGGCAAGCACTTCCGACGGTGGAGTTGACGGCGTTCATTTCGCCGACTATCGACGGTATAGTAACGAATTACTTTGAATGGCTGCCCGCGGGGTATTATGATGTCAGCCAGGGCGGAGGCGCAATGCACCGCGGTGCCTCGATCATTACGCATATTTACTACGGATTCGATCTTGCCAATATGTTCCTTCGCGTTGATCCGAGTTCCAGCCTGAAAGACGAGAAAGTGGGTGAACTCGGGTTCTTTGTGAATTTTTTAAACCCGAAAGGCATTGATGTGGAAATTCGCATCACGCCGCAGGAACATCGGGTGAACGCGGAGCTTTTCCAGGGCGAGAACGGCAGCCGGAGCAGAAGAGCGGTCATCAACACCGTCGCGGCCCAAGACATTATTGAACTGGCCGTGCCGTTTGAACTGCTTGGCGCAAAACCAAACGATGAAATCCAGTTTTTCATGACCGTCGAGCGGTCAGGTTCCGAAATTGAAAAGTGGCCGTATCGAGGATACATTCAGTTCAAGGTCCCCACGGATGATTTCGAGGCCATGATGTGGCAGGTGTGATATGGAATGGACGGAAAGGCTAGCAACGGGTATTCCCGCAATAGACGATCAGCATAAAGAACTGTTCAGAAGAATCAACAACCTCGTTCTTGCCATAAAGCAGCACCGGTGCAGGTCGGAAATCGACGGGATGATTCAGTTTCTCGACGACTACGCGCAGGTGCATTTTTCCGAAGAGGAAAAGAACATGGCAGAAACGAATTATCCCGGCCTCTTTGAGCAGAAGAAAAGCCACCAGCAATACCTCCAGGCGCTTGCAGAACTGAAGGACCAGGCAGCGCTCCCGCGCATCACGGGTAGTTCCTACGATCTGTCGGCGACCACGAACCAGGTCATTGTTGACTGGATCGTAGCACACATTATGCGGCAGGATATAAGATTCGGGGAATATCTCAAGCGCGAAGGAAAGGCGTAGATTCGGCCCGTTCCCGCATTTTCTTTGGACATAAGGTTTTTTTCCCGTCGAGGTTTCACAAGTACAGCTGGAATCACTTCTTGTCGAGTACCGTCCGCACCTTGTGCAGCAGGAGGGAAGGTGCGCTCGGCTTTCCGATAAAATCAAGCCCCGTGTCAATTATTCCTTTTTGTTCCACAATGTCCGCGGTGTATCCGCTCGTAAACAGTACCTTAATCCCGGGTTTCATGGCTTTCATCCCGTCATATGTTTCTTTGCCATTTTTTTTGGGCATGATGATGTCCAGGATGAGCATATCCACCTGGTCCCGGTATTCCGCAAATATCTGAAGCGCCGTTTCGCCGTCGGCCGCTTCAATGACATGATAGCCGAAATCCTCAAGAACTTTTTTCGTCATGGTTCGCACGGAGTCGTCGTCCTCGACGAGCAGGATGGTTTCGCTCCCCCGTGCAGGAGAACCGGAGGGGGGCAGCCCTTTTGTATCTACCGGCGATGTGCAGAGCGGGAGGTAGACTTTAAACGTGCTGCCGTGGCGGGGTTCGCTGTAGACATGGATATATCCATTCTGTTGTTTCACGATACCGTATACCATTGCGAGCCCAAGGCCCGTGCCTTTGCCCATTGCCTTGGTTGTGAAGAACGGTTCAAAAATCCTCCGCTTCACTTCACCGTCCATGCCCGTCCCGGTGTCCGATACGATAATAAGGCCGTATTTCCCCGGTTTGGCATAGGAGTGAACCCGGACGAAGTCTTCTCCGAGTTCCACGACATCCGTTTCAATCTGCAGGAGCCCTCCATTTGCCATGGCGTCTCGTGCATTGGTTGCCAGATTCATGAGCACCTGCTCTATCTGGATGCTGTCTGCGAAGATGACCAACTCCCCCGAAAAGAGGCGGGTGCGTAATTCAACATCTTCTCCGATGACGCGGCCAAGCAGCGACTTGACCCGCTTGATGATTTCGTTAACGTTAACCGGTTTCGGATCGATGATCTGCTTCCTGCTGAAGGTCAGGAGGCTGTTCGTAAGATGGCCGGCACGCTCAGCCGAAGAAAGAATTTGCTCCACATAAGCGCGTTCGCTGTGGGCTTCCGGCAACTTCATGAGCAGGAGGTTCGCGTAGCCGATGATCGCGGTTAGAATATTGTTGAAATCATGCGCTACGCCGCCGGCAAGCTGTCCCACAGCTTCCATTTTCTGCGCCTGCCGAAGCTGATTTTCAAGGGTTTTCAGTGCGGTGACGTCTGTAATGAGCCCGTCATACCCGTGCATACTCCCGGCGCCGGAGCGGCGCAGTACCGGCGTGTTTCTGACCCAGCGGAGCGACCCGTCCTTGTGGATGATCCGGTGTTCGAACGGCGCTACGGGGGTTCCTGCAACAATGGCATTCGCCCGGTCGACGACCAGCGCGCGATCTTCTTCATGTACCATGCGCAACCAAAGGCCGGGATCAGCCTCGTATTCTTCGGACGTATATCCCGTCACTGATACGCAGGAGGGGCCGTGAGCCGTTGCAACAGTGCTGCCGTTTTCGATGTGAACCGTATATATATAATCCGTTACCGATTCGACAAGACGTTTAAAGCGGTGACGGCTCTCGCGCAGTTCCTGCTCCGCTTCCGTGCGACGGGTTACGTCCTGGACAGTGGATATCATGAGATCCTGACCGAACAGAGGGATGTTGATCGCGGTGACGTAGCGCTGCTCACCGTTTTGGGTCATAATGCTGATATTGTCCCATCTCATGCGCTCAACGTCTCCCGAAGCAATATCTGCAAGAACGCGCTCGATGATTTTTGCTCGAACAGCGGGATTGGGATAGACGCATTCGAAAAAGGATTTGACAGATGACAGTTGCTCACGCGGCCATCCGTAGACCTGCTCAAAGGCGTTGTTGACATAGAGCACCGTGCCGTCGCTGACCCTGTTCACGGCCAGGCCGATGGGCAGGTTGTCGAGGATTGTTTCGATAAAAACGGTTCGGGATTTGAGCTCGTCGTTCGCAGCACGGCGCTGGGTTTCGCGCTCCAGGTTGTCGAGTGCCCAGGATATATCAAGCACTATTGCATCAAGCAGTTTGATCTCCGCATTGCCGAAAAATGCTGGCTCGGCGGAGTAGACGAAAAGGGCTCCCGCAACCGCATCGGCCTGTTTGAAGGGAAAGCCTGCCCATGCTTTGGAAGCAAGTCGTGCGGACAGCTCGTATCCGGCAGTGCTTTCCGTATTGTTGCAGATGACGTGAGATCCTTCTTTCAGTGTTGTCGATGCCGATGTGCCTTGATCGGTGATATGTCCGCTTTCGATTCTCAGAACGTCCAGCATTTTTTCATCGAGACCGGATGAAACAGCAGGTATGAGAGTGGCGATGCCTGTCGCAGTATCAAATTGCCCTATCCAGGCTGCGGTAAATCCGCCAAACTCGACTGCGGTCCGGCAGATGTTGGAAAACAGATCGTTCCGTGTTCCGGCACGCATGATCGCCTGATTGGCCTGGCTCAGGAATGCGTACAGCCAGGTCACGTGGCGAATTTTATTTTCGGCATTACGGCGGTCCGTTATATCACGGAGAATATTCTGATACAGCTTTACGTCTCCCGTTTCCACGATCCGCGAGCTTACCTCGACGGGAAATATTGAGCCGTCCCTGTGCCTGTTCAAGCTCTCGAACATCACTCCCGAACGCGCGCTGGTCTCATCCATGCGGGTGAGCAGATTACTGCGAAGCTCCGATGGGAACAGGTCGCGAAAGGTG
>DATHDE010000012.1:0-4487 GCA_035490495.1 Nitrospirota bacterium | reverse complement strand
CTGCAAAACCGTACGCACGGATAGAAACAGATGAAATCAATGACGATATCGACACTAAAGAAGCGGATGAAAATATGATGGATGAGAAAAAGAATTCATAGCTGCTTTACCGAAGTTATCCGTCTTCTTCAGATTTTATCTGTGTCAAAAAAGGTCTTGATTTAGAGGTTCAGAAGATGTTCACCGTGTGTCCGGCGAAGGCGGATCCGTGTTACTCCAGTCGTTATTATACCAGGGATACCGCGCCGGCGCCCAGAACGGATTCGATTTCACTGATGAGCTGGTCGGAAGGGGAGACGCTGATGTCCCTGCCAACGGATATGAGTGAATCCTTGCGCGTGGGATTCTGGAGCCGCAGATACACGGGGATCGTTCCCTTGTAGCGCAGGAGGATGTCCTTCACCTTCAGCAGGTCCTCCTGCGTAAGCCCCGTGGCGCTCATCCTGATGTCCATACGGGTGGCGCCCCGTTTTTTCACGTCTGCGAGCAGGTGGATGCGCAGCGCCTTGATCTTGTTGCCCTGCTCGCTCTTGTCGAGCTGCCCCGCGATGATGAGCGGCGTATCCGTGAGCAGCATATGCTGGGATGTTGCGTAGAGATCCGGAAACACGATCGTCTCCACGGTGCCTGTCAGGTCCTCGAGGTTCAAAATGGCCATCTTGTCGCCTTTTTTCGTGATCTTCGGCTTGATACCCGCGATGATGCCGCAGATCGACACTTCCTTGCCGTCGGGGATGCCGTCGAGCGTCTCGGTGGTGGCCGTGCCGTAGCGCTTCATATCCTCCTGGAACGCTGCAAGGGGATGGCCGGAGATGTAAAAACCCATACTCTCTTTCTCGAACGCAAGAAGCTGGTTCTCCTTCCATTCCGGCACGTCGGGAAGCGCGACCTCCTGCGTGTCCTCCATGGTGTCGAAAATGCTGAACTGTCCGACCGCCTCCCGGTCCTGGTGCTGTGCCGCCTCATCGAGCACCATGTCGATGCCGGCCATCATCTGCGCCCGCCGGGCTTTTGAAAAATCGAAGGCACCGCACTTGATCAGTGCTTCGATCACGCGGCGGTTGACCTTGCGCTGGTCCACTTTCCTGCAGAAATCGGAAAGCGACGCGAACGCCCCCTTTGCCTCGCGCGCCTCGATCATTGCTTCGATGGCCGCAATGCCGACGTTCTTGACCGCCGCGAGCCCGAACCGGATCGAGCCGATGGAGCTGCCGGGTTCGATGTTTTCACGGTCATGCGCATCGACCACGGTGAAGTCCCAGCGGCTTTCATTCACATCAGGTGGCAGAATTTCTATGCCCATCTGCCGCGCTTCGTAAATATATTTCACGACCTTGTCCGTGTCCTGTACTTCGCTCGTGAGCAGCGCAGCCATGTATTCGACGGGATAATGCGCTTTGAGGTACGCCGTCTGGTAGGTGATGAGCGCGTAGGCCGCACTGTGCGACTTGTTGAACCCGTACTCGGCGAACTTGGCCATCAGGTCGAAGATGACTTCCGCCTTCTTCTGAGCGACGCCGAGTTTTTCGGCTCCCTTGAGGAACGGCACCTTTTCCTTTGCCATGACCTCGGGGTCCTTCTTCCCCATGGCGCGGCGGAGCAGGTCTGCCTGGCCGAGGGAGTAGCCGGCGAGGGTGCGGGCAATCTGCATCACCTGCTCCTGGTAAACAATCACGCCGTAGGTGTCCTTCAGGATCGGTTCGAGCTGGGGGAGTTCATAGGTGATCCTCGTCGTGCCTTTCTTGCGCTTGATGAAGTCGTCCACCATGCCGCTGCCGAGCGGGCCGGGACGGTACAGGGCCACGAGCGCGATCAGGTCCTCGAACACGTTCGGCTTCATCTTCATGACAATGTCGCGCATGCCCGACGATTCGAGCTGGAACACGCCGGCGGTCTCGCCGCGGCCCAGGAGCTCGTAGGTTTTCACGTCGTCGAAGGGTAGGCGGCTCACGCTGAAGGGATCCGAGTGCTCGAGCGGCGCTTTCTGGAGCCGCTGATTGATCAGGTCCTCGGCCTTGCGGATGACCGTGAGGTTCCGGAGCCCCAGGAAATCAAATTTCACCAGCCCGATTTTTTCCACGCCCTTCATGTCGAACTGGGTCGTGATCTCATCCTTGGGCGTCTTGAAGAGGGGAAGGTATTCCGTGAGCGGCTCCTGGGAAATCACCACGCCCGCCGCGTGCTTCGAGGCGTGGCGCACCTGGCCTTCCAGGTTCAGCGCGATCTCCATGAGCTCCGCCATGCGCGCGTCCTTTTTTGTAACTTCCTTGAGCTTCGGCTCCTGCTCCATCGCTTCCTTGAGCGTAATATTCAGTTTGTTCGGCACAAGCTTGGCAAGTCTGTCGCACTCAGCGTACGGGATGTCGAGCACGCGGCCAACGTCGCGGATCACGCCTTTGGCCATCATGGTCCCGTAGGTGATGATCTGGGTCACGTGGTCCTGCCCGTATTTCTCCGTGACATATTTCAGCACCTCGTCGCGCCGTTCCTGGCAGAAGTCCACGTCAATATCCGGCATGCTGATGCGCTCGGGATTCAGGAATCGCTCGAACAGGAGATTGTACGGGATCGGATCGAGGTCCGTGATGCAAAGCGAATAGGCGACAAGGCTTCCGGCAGCCGAACCGCGGCCCGGACCCACGGGAATGCCGTGCTCCTTGGCGTAGCGGATGAAGTCCGACACGATGAGGAAATACCCGGCAAAACCCATCTTGTCGATCATCTGGATCTCGAACTCAAGCCGCTCCTTATACTTCTGGCGATCGATGCTTCCCGGGCCCCGCACGGATTCGATCTCCTGGAATCGTTCTTCGAGCCCTTTGCGCGCCATCTCGGCCATAAAGGCTTCGCGCGTGTACCCCTCAGGTACAGGAAAGTTCGGGAGGTGGTACTTGCCGAGTTCGAGCTGGAGATTGCACCGCTCGGCTATTTTGATCGTATTCGAGACGGCTTCAGGGATGTAGGAAAAGGACTTCCTCATCTCTTCCGGCGTTTTGAGATAAAAGGTTTCGGAGGAGAACCGCATGCGGTTTGCGTCCTTCACGGTCTTGCCGGTCTGGATGCAGAGCAGGGCGTCGTGCGCCTTGTGATCGTCCATATCCAGGTAATGGCAGTCGTTCGTCGCCACCACGGGGATGCCCGTGTCCTTTGCGAGCCTGATCAACTCTCGGTTGGCCGTTTCCTGCTCGGGGATGCCATTGTCCTGGAGTTCGAGGTAGAAGTTGCCCTTGCCGAGGATGTTCTCGTAATCAAGGGCGACTCTTTTTGCGTCATCGTAGCGGTTCCGGAGCAAGAGTGTCGGCACTTCGCCGCCGAGGCAGGCGGTAAGGGCGATGAGGCCTTCGCTGTGCTGACGGAGGAGCTCTTTATCGATACGGGGCCGGTAGTAGAACCCGTCGAGATAGGCCGCCGTCGCGAGCTTGACCAGGTTCTTGTACCCCTGCCGGTTCCTGACCAGAAGGATGAGGTGATAGGATGCTTCCTCGTTTTCGCCCGCGCCCGTTGTCTTGTCAAAGCGCGAGCCGGGCGCAACGTAAATCTCGCATCCGATGATGGGTTTGATCCCGGCTTTGGTGGCTTTGAGATAAAAATCAAGCGCGGAAAAGAGATTGCCGTGGTCCGTGACCGCGATGGCGGGCATTTTGAGGTCTATGGCTTTCTTGATGAGCTTGTCGAGGCCGATAGCGCCGTCCAAGAGGCTGTATTCGGTGTGGAGATGCAGGTGGACAAAGTCGGCATGATGCATAGAGGAAAACCCAGAAGCAACCGGAACCACGGATGAACACAGATGGACACGGATGGAACAAAAGTCAGAAACACCGGCCTGAGTCTTGATGAAGATTTAATCTGTGCTGATCCGCGTTAAACTGCGGTTCATAGCAGAAATCAAAAAATGGAGGCGGCGATCGGATTTGAACCGATGATGAAGGTTTTGCAGACCTCTGCCTTAGCCACTTGGCTACGCCGCCGGTCTTTTGTCGTTCATTGCTGTGAAGAGTGAGTTGGGAGCTGGACCATGAAGGAAACGAGTCGGGAGTTACGAACGATGTCAACTCCGAACTCCGAACTCAGCACGCTGAACTGATCAATAATGGATCGGGAGCGGCATTCGAACCAGTAATTTATTACCAGCCGGGAGAGGGTGATTTTCCTTTTTCCCCCCTCTTTTTCCGTCCACTACGAGCACCATGAACTACACGATATCCGACGTTTTTTTGACAAACTGGATATTAATGGAAACGACGGTTGTTGTCAAGTCAAATAGATGATCCTCCGGGGTATACATGCCCGTAAGCGCTACGACACGGCTTCGCTGCTTCGTTTTTCATTGTCAGTGCCACTGGCCTCCGCTGCTGTTCTTTGGGGAAACAGGCGTCGTAGTGCTGTTGCCCGTTTGAGCCTTACGAGACCGTCCTCGAAGACAGTGTAGAAGATCGGTACGTACAGAAGCGTCAGAAATGTCGAGACCATGAGACCACCGATTGTGA
>DATHDE010000011.1:0-26347 GCA_035490495.1 Nitrospirota bacterium | reverse complement strand
CCGGTGGCGATGATGCCGCTGCTGCTCCACCTCCAACAGCCGCAGCGCGGGATCGAGGTCATGATGACCCCCCACTTCACGTCGGCCATCGCCGCCTTCGGCATCGTCTTCACCACCTACGCCATGATCGTCGCCTCGGAGCTCTGGTTCGTCTACCGCAAGCATTTCGTGGAATCAGCCCTGGAGCTGCGGCAGATCGGCGATCGCACCCCCAGCCAGCATCTGCGCCACCTCCTCTTTTCCATCCTCACCCTGGGGGCGTACGACATCAGCGAACACGCCCTGGAGAGGGATGAAAAGGCGGTCGGCATCCTGGCGGGGATCGGCATACCGGTCGCCTGCTTCCTGCACGGCTACGCCGGCTTCATCTTCGGATCCGTCAAGGCGAATGCGCTCTGGATGACGCCGCTCATGCCGGTCATCTTCATCATGTCCGCAGTCGTTTCAGGCATAGCGCTCTGCATGCTTACCTACATTCTTACCATGGAAATCAGAAAAATCCTTGCCAAGCGCAAAAGAACACAGCCCGGCATGCGCTTCGCCTCCATGGAGGAGCTGAAAGGCGTTGAACTCAACGTCATCGGGATAACTGCCCGTTATCTGCTCATGTTTCTTATCGCCGCCATCAGCCTCGAACTCCTGGACCTGATCTTTCGAGGATACACGGCCGTGAAATCCTGGGACGTGCTCCGGAGCGTCATTTATGGCCGGGATTTCATGGATATCTTCATCCTCCAGTACGGCATCGGAAACCTTATTCCGTTCATTCTTCTGCTGGTTCCCGGGATATCGATCCCCCGTGCGCTGGCCAGCGCTGCGCTTGTTCTGTTCGGCGTTTTTATGATGCGTTGGAATGTGGTTATCGGTGGTCAGGCGTTTTCCCTTTCATTTGCGGGTTACATGCATTATCATCTGCCCGTGATTCCCCAAGACTGGGCGACATTCAAGGAGGGTTTGCTCGGTGCCGTTGCGATTTTCGTGCTGCCGTTCATCCTGTTCTGGGGGATAACAAAGATATTCCCCGTCATGCCCGAGGCGAAGCAGGAATGAAGGTGTCCGCACAGGGACGCTGATCTTGTCTATGCCGGCGCAGGCCGGGTCTTTTTCGTGCGGCGGTGTTAAAATTGTTTGCCGACTGTTTGTTAACATAATTATTGACAGGATACGTCCAGCTGTGCTATAAAGCTGTGCTTTAGTATATTCGAAAATTTGAATAGAGATTTGCTTTTACTCATTTCTGGCTCTGGGGGGAGTTGTGAAGTTGAGAGATTGGTTCAAGGGGAGAATTGCGCGTCTGGCTGAACGGATGGAGGAGCCGTTCTCGCTCGCGGCGAAACTAACGATAGCGACCCTCCTCCTCGTCATCATAGGCGGCGGCGGTGCCATTGCCTACAAGTTCTATGATTTCACTCAAAACAATCCTAAGTTCTGCGTCGGCTGTCATCTTATGCAGACGGCTTATGAAAGCTGGGCGCGGAGCGAACATAAAACCCTTAACTGTCATCAGTGTCATCATCTGAGCATCCCTGAAATGAACCAGCTGCTGGTCAGTTTCGTGCTCCACCGGCCGAATTCGGTGCCGGAGCGACATGGTAAAGTTATCGTTGGCTCGAAATACTGCAACCAGTGCCACACCGAGGGGAACGGGACGCGAATCAACAATTCCCTGTTCCATGCGCGCCACGTCTATATGGCGCAGCTCGAGTGCACAGAGTGCCACGGCGACGTAAAGACGGACAAGTCCGGCCTGCACCGGTTCCTGCCTACAGAGAAATTCTGCCTTAAGTGCCACAAAGGGAAAGAGGTCCACGGCGCTGGCATGGGCGGTCTGGCGTGCATCAACTGCCATACGGACCGGACGCAGAACATCAGGCCGGGGAGAAAAAAGTGTCTCTTCTGCCACAGCAGCGATGACAGTATTCGCAAAGAATTAATCGCCGACAGCTCCATGGATGTCAGATACTTTACACCCGATCAGGCGACGATCAAGAAGGCGATCAAGATCAAATACAGCGACAAAGCGCCCATGGTGTTCAACTGCTACGAGTGCCACAAGCCGCATATCAAGGGCAAAGTGCGGCCCTCGAACGAGGACTGCATGCGATGCCACGCAGGCGTGCCGCAGATCGGCAAGCACGGCCTGCACCTGGGCATGAACATGAATTGCAAGGACTGTCATAAGCCGCATCTGTGGAAGGTGACCGAGGCATCGGCAAAAACAGTGTGCGTGACCTGCCACGAATACAGAAGTCCGAAAGCTTTTTATTAGGAATATGTGCTCCGGAGCGGCCTATTCTCTGTAACGACGGCTCTCTCCGGGAAGCAAATAGTGTGTGTTGGTCTTGAAATTCAACGGGAAAGGAGGTGAAACAGACAATGAAAAAGCTTTTCGTAATCGCTCTCGTCGTGATGGTGACGCTCGCGTTCGCGATGTCGGCTTTCGCGGTTGCCCCTGGCAAGACGGTTGAATTCGACGGCAAAGGCGCCGGCAAAGTGACCTTCGACGGCAAGAAGCATGCGGACAAAGGCCTCAAGTGCGCGGACTGCCATCCCGCCAACTTCAAAATGAAGAAGGGCGCGGACGTCCTGACCATGAAGGCCATGGATGAAGGCAAGAACTGCGGCGCGTGCCACAACGGCACCAAGGCGTTCAGCACGAAGGACAAGGCAAATTGTGGAAAATGCCATGTGAAGTAATGTAGTTTTTAGGGATGTCATCATTAAGCAGTATACCCTCACGGCTTCGGCTGTGAGGGTTTTTTATTTTTCCTCCATTTTATCCCCGTTACTTTTTGTACCAAAATCTGGTCTGAAATTATTACCTATTGTTACGGTTTTGTTTTTTTGTGTTGCACATCCTGCTGCATTTGTGAATCCTTAATTATTAATATATTGTTATTTTGTTAATTAATTATTGGCATAAGATTGCTGTAAGTTTGACGAACCGGATGATGAAAAATACATTAAACATTTTTTTTCATTTATTTTATAACGCATTATTCAATAATGTTTTGCCGCCTCAATAGAGGTGGAAATTCCTTTTTTTTATTATGCCTTGCAGGGGTTCATTAAAACAACATTGTTATCTGTTCTGGTATTTATCTTGCTATTTTTTTCAGCATGCACACCAATAAAAAGCCGGACTTCAGTAATAACATCCTTTTGGATGAAGTCACTGCATTTTTAAAAAGCGTGCCGCCCTTCCAGTTTCTGGCTGAAGATGAAATACACACAGTCGCCAGAAACCTGTCCATGGATTTCTATCCCAAGAATGCGCTGATCCTGAAGCAGGACGGACCGCCGAGCGACGCTTTGCGCATCGTTAAGAAGGGCGCCGTCAAGATCGCCATGATGTCCGAGGACGGCAGCGAGGTCGTGATCGACTACCGTGGGGAAGGGGACACCTTCGGGTTCCTGTCGATCGTGGGCAAAGACCGCGTCCGCTCCAATGTCATAGCCGTTGAGGACACAATCTGCTATCTCCTCGGGAAGCAGTTGCTGCTGATACTGCTCGAATCGAACCCGTCATTTACGGAATACTTCCTTAAATCTCATATCACACGCTATATCGACAAGACCTACAAGGAAATGCAGGATAAGAGCATGTTCTACGGCGGCAGCGACCGACTGCTCTTCACGACGCGCGTGGGCGATATGGCCATTAAAAGCGTCCTCACCACGAATGAGGACTCGACCATCCGGGACGCCGCACGGAAGATGTCGGAGAACCGCATCAGTTCCATCGTGATAACGAACCGGCAGGGCCTGCCCGCAGGCATTACTACGGACCGCGACCTGCGCGACAAAGTTGTCGCCAAAGGCAGAAATGTCGACGAGCCGGTGAAAAACGTCATGAGTTCGATGCTTGTGCGTGTGGATGCGCGGGACTACTGTTTTGAGGCCGTGCTCCGCATGATCAAGTACAACATCCATCATGTCGTCGTGGTCAAGGACGGCGTTCTTGTCGGCGTGATCACGAACCACGACCTGATGATGCTGCAGGGTACGTCGCCCCTGTCGCTCACCAAGGACATCGAAAGCCAGCAGACCATCGAAGGGCTCATCCCCGTTTCGAAGAAGATTAACAATATTATCGGCATCCTGATCAAGGAAGGTGCAAAGGCAGGCAACATCACCAAGGTCCTTACCGAGATCAATGACCGCATGGTGCGCAAGATCATCGAATTCGCCGAACGTAAAATGGGTAAACCTCCCGTTGCTTACTGCTGGATCGCTTTCGGCAGCGAAGGCCGCAAGGAGCAGACATTCAAGACAGACCAGGACAATGCCCTGGTATACGCGGACCCCGCGACAGAAGCAGAAGCGGATGCGGCAAGGAAATATTTCCAGGCGTTCGCGGAGCTCGTGCGGGACGGGTTGGTCCAGAGCGGATTCCCGCTCTGCCCCGGCAATTACATGGCCAGTAACCCGAACTGGAACCAGCCGCTCAAGATGTGGAAAAAATATTTCACCAGCTGGATTTCAACGCCGACTCCGGACGCTGTTCTGAACTCGGTCGCCTTTTTCGATTTCCGCGCGATGTACGGCGACCAGCAGCTTGCCGATACGCTGCGCGACTATCTGAACGGCCTGCTGAAGGACGAAAAGGTCTTTCTCGGCTACCTCGCCAACATGGCGATCAAGAACACGCCCCCCGTTGGCTTCCTTAAATCCTTCGTGGTCGAAAAAAGCGGCGAGCACAAGGACAAACTCAATCTCAAAATAAAAGGGCTCGCTCCGCTGATCGACATCGTGCGGCTGTTTGCACTTGAGAAAGGGATCCGCGAAACGTCGACGCTCGAACGGATCGAGTCGCTGCGCGAGAAGCATTCGATCATTCGGGAGCACGGCGACGAGTTCGCGCAGGCATTCGAGTTCATGACGGTGCTGCGCATTCACCACCAGTATCAGCAGCTGAGCTCGGGCGAGAGCCCCGATAATTTCATCAACCCGGATCTGCTCTCCAATCTTGAAAGACGGTCGATCAAGGCGGCGTTCCAATTTATCGCCAAGATGCAGGATTTGATCATCGAGCGCTACAAGTCGCTGATCTGGTGACGGCCATGTTCGGATTGTTCGGAAGCAGGAAGAGCGCAGAGCGCCGGATCGCCGAGAAAACACCGATCGCAGCTGCTTCCTATGCGGTTGTGGACACGGAGCTGACGGGCCTCGATGATAAGAAAGACTCCATCGTGTCCGTGGGCGCCGTCCGGATCGACCGGGGGTGCATTCATCTCGGAAATTCGTTTTACCGTCTGGTGAGCCCGCGAACGGAGCTATCTGCCGAAAGCGTGGTGATCCACGAGATCATGCCGTGCGAGGTTGCTAACGAGCCGGGAATCGACACCGTGCTCGGCGATTTTCTCGATTTCTGCGGTGATGCGGTGATCGTCGGTCATTTTGTCGCCATTGACATCGGTTTCCTGAACCGGGAACTCAAGCGCACAAACAGGCCGGCAATCAGCAACCCCGTCCTGGATACCTTCAGCATCTACGAGTGGCTGCGCAAACGGGGTAAAACGGGCAACTGTCCGTCGACGCTGTTTTCCGGATATCAGCTCTATGAGCTCGTCTCATACTTCGGCATTGCCGTGAACGGGGCGCACAACGCTCTCATGGATGCATATATTACGGCCCAGCTGCTGCAGAGGTTCTTCCCTCTTCTTGTTGAAGCGGGGGCAAAAGATGTGGGGGATCTGATAACCATCGGAACGCCATTTAGGGGAGGTGATCGGTTCGGACTCTTGGGGGAATTTGGCAATTTTTAACCAATTCACTAAATAAGGAGGAGGATGCTGTATGGGTAAAATGAAGAAGGAAGATATTCTGAACGATCCGGAATTCACGCAGCTCGTTTCAAAGAAGAACGTCATCTCGTGGGTGCTGACGATAGTGGAACTGGTGCTGTATTTCGGGTTCATCGCGCTCATCGCGTTCAACAAGGAGTACCTGTCCCAGAAACTGAGTGAAGGCACGGCAACAACGATCGGGATCCCCATCGCCGTCGGCACGATCCTGCTTTCCTGGGTGTTGACAGGGATCTATATTTTCTGGGCAAACAGCAAGTACGACGCGGAAGTGAAAAAACTCAAAGATAAGATAGGAGGATAACGATGCACCAGACAGTTATCGGACAATTAAACCCAATTGCCGTTGCATTTTTCATGCTGTTTGTCGCTTCAACACTCGGGATCACGTACTGGGCTGCGAAGCGCACGCGCACAACCAAGGAGTTTTACGCCGCGGGCCGCAGCATCACCGGTTTCCAGAACGGACTGGCGCTGGCCGGCGACTATATGAGCGCCGCCTCGTTCCTGGGCATTGCCGGCCTCGTGTCGACCAGGGGCTATGACGGCCTCATCTACTCCGTGGGCTGGCTCGTGGGCTGGCCGATCGTCATGTTCCTCATTTCGGAGCCGCTCCGTAATCTCGGCAAATACACGTTCGCCGACGTTGTCGCATTCCGGCTCAAACAGCGTCCCATCCGGGCAGCGGCCGCAGCCGGTTCGCTCGCAACCGTGCTCTTCTATCTCATCGCGCAGATGGTGGGTGCGGGCACGCTGTTCAAACTCATGTTCAATCTGCCGTTCGAATCGGCGGTCGTGCTCGTGGGCATTCTGATGATCTCCTACGTGCTCTTCGGCGGCATGATCGCCACCACCTGGGTCCAGATCATCAAGGCGGTCCTGCTCCTGGGCGGAGCAACGCTTCTCGTGATTCTCACCCTCAACAAGGTTGGCTTCAGCTACGGCAACCTGTTCGGGCAGGCCCAGACCATGTACGGCAAGGGGTTCCTTGAACCCGGCCTCCTCGTAACCGACCCCGTCGATGCGTTCTCGCTGGGCCTCGCGCTCATGTTCGGTACCGCCGGCCTCCCGCACATCCTCATGCGGTTCTACACGGTGCCTGACGCGAAAGAAGCGCGCAAGTCCGTGTTCTACGCAACCGGGTTCATCGGCTATTTCTACATCCTGACCGTGACCATCGGCTTCGGCGCAGCGGTTCTGATCGGCCAGGGCGGCTCGAAGATGGGTCGTGAAATCATCATGGGCATCGACAAGGGCGGCAACATGGCGGCCCCGCTCCTGGCCGAAGCACTGGGCGGCAGCGTGTTCCTCGGGTTCCTCGCAGCCGTCGCCTTCGCCACGATCCTCGCCGTGGTCGCCGGTCTCACCCTGGCCGGCGCGTCCGCGCTCTCCCATGACCTGTACGTGGGCGTGATCCGCCGCGGCCAGTCGAATGAGAAGGAAGAAGTGAAAGTGGCCAAGATCGCCACGGTGGCTCTCGGTATTTGCGCGGTTCTGCTGGCGATGCTCTTCAAAGGCCAGAACGTCGCCTTCATGGTCGGCCTCGCATTCGCTATCGCCTCAAGCGCGAACTTCCCGGCCCTGCTCCTGTCTCTTATCTGGAAGAAATTCACGACCGCCGGAGCAGTCTGGAGCATTTATACGGGCATGGCGCTGGCCGTGATTCTGATCATCCTGTCGCCGACCGTCTATATTGACATCATCAAGGCGGACGAAATGAAGGCGATTAACGCCCAGCTCAAGGATGTCGACACGAAAGCTGCTGCCATTGATGCTGACATCGCGGCCGCCAAGAAAGACCTCGTTGCCGAAGATGCACTTGCTGCGCTGAAGAAGAATGATAAGGCCGCTGCGGAGAAGAAAAACGCGGACATTCTGGCCGCTGTTGCCGCAAAAACCAAGGATAAGGACCAGCTGGCAGCCCAGAAGAAGGACATTTCAGCCAAGAAGCCGGTGGCTCCGATCAAGTACAAGAACGTCGGTCTCTTCTCCATGGGAGCCGCATTCCTCGTAGGCATCCTCGTGTCGCTCATGACGCCTGATAAGGAAGCCGAGAGCAGGTTCAGCGATGAAAAACTGCGCGAATACATCGGTATAGGCGCGGAATAGTTGTAATACGGAAATTTCAGAATTATGCAGCGTATGAGTCGGTAAGAGGCGCCAGATCCAAAAGGGCGCCTCTTACCATTTCCCTATTACTATAGGACGAGGACCGAATCAGGTTACGTTACGAAACTTAACATTTTCTTTACAGGATCTTTTTTTTCATGTATGCTTGTGTCCGCGGTTACAGGCTGCATACCGTAATTTCGAGAGGAGGAAACAGGGAATGGCAAAGGAAAACATCGAAGTTTTATCAACTGAAAAACGTACGTTTCCACCATCAAAGGAGTTCAGCCAGAAAGCTCACATCAAGAGTATGCAGGAGTATGAACAGATCTATAAACGGTCCATCGACGATATGGATAAGTTCTGGGCCGAGATGGCTGAAAAGAACCTCACGTGGTATAAAAAATGGGACAAGGTGCTCGATTACGATTTCATGAAACCCTCGATCAAGTGGTTTATCGGCGGGAAACTGAACGCATCCGTCAACTGCCTCGATCGTTTTATCAATACCCCGACGCGCAACAAGGCCGCCCTCATCTGGGAAGCGGACAGCGGCGATTACAAAACCTTTACGTATCAGCAGCTCTACTATGAAGTAAACCGGTTCGCCAACGTGCTCAAAGCCAAGGGCATTAAAAAAAGCGACCGCGTCACCATCTACCTCCCCATGATTCCGGAACTGGCCATTTCCATGCTTGCCTGCGCACGCATCGGCGCAATCCACAGCGTGGTATTCGGCGGATTCTCTTCCAAATCCCTCCGCGACCGTATTCAGGACTGCCAGTCGAGCATGGTCATCACGGCAGATGAAGGTCTGCGCGGCGGCCGGTTCGTGCCGCTCAAGGCCAATGCAGACGAAGCTATTCTCGAGTGCCCCTCGGTGAAGAGTATGATCGTCGTGCAGCGCGCAGGCACGGGCAAGGTCAACATGGAGCCGGGCAGGGATACATGGTGGCACGAAGAGATTAACGCAAAGGGCATCGCCAATTTCTGCGAACCCGAGAAGGTGGACGCCGAAGATCCGCTCTTTATCCTGTACACGTCGGGTTCCACGGGCAAGCCCAAGGGCGTGCTTCATACCACGGCCGGGTACATGCTGTACACAAACATGACATTCCGGTGGATCTTCGATTATCACGAAGAGGATATCCATTTCTGCACTGCTGACATCGGCTGGGTCACCGGCCACAGCTATATTCTCTACGGTCCGCTCTCGAACGGCGCCACGTCGATTATGTTCGAAGGTATCCCGACCTATCCCGATCCGGGAAGGTTCTGGGACATTGTGGACAAGCACCAGGTGAATATTTTCTACACCGCTCCCACGGCGATCCGTGCCCTCATGAAAGAGGGCGAGAGCTGGGTGGCAAAGCACAACCTTTCATCGCTCAAGGTCCTGGGGAGCGTGGGCGAGCCCATCAACCCCGAGGCGTGGATGTGGTATCACAAGAACGTGGGGAAGGAAAAGCTCCCCATCGTGGATACGTGGTGGCAGACGGAAACGGGCGGCATCCTGATCACGCCGCTGCCGGGTGCGATTACGACCAAGCCGGGCTCTGCAACAAGGCCGTTCCCGGGCGTGGCGCCGAAGGTCGTCAAGGAAGACGGTTCGCCAGCTGCTGCGAACGAGGGCGGTTATCTCGTTATCGAAAAACCCTGGCCGGGGATGCTTCGCGGCACCTACGGCGATCCCGAGAACAAACGCATTAAGGAAGTCTACTTCAGCCGCTTCTCGGGCAAGTACTTCACAGGAGACGGCGCACGCGTGGACGAGGACGGCGATTACTGGCTTATGGGCCGCGTGGACGATGTTATCAACGTGTCCGGCCACCGTCTGGGCACGGCTGAAGTCGAATCCGCGCTTGTCAGCCACGAAGCGGTTGCGGAAGCAGCCGTGGTCGGGTATCCTCATGACATCAAGGGTGAAGGCATCTATGTGTATGTGACCCTGAAGGAGGGGAAACAGCCATCGGATGAACTCAAGAAGATCCTGACCGGCCATGTGCGGTCCGTGATCGGCCCGATCGCAACACCGGACAAGCTTCAGTTCGCACCGGGCCTGCCAAAAACGAGAAGCGGCAAGATCATGCGCCGCATCCTGCGCAAGATCGCGCACAACCAGGTAGAGGATCTCGGCGATACATCGACGCTTGCCGATCCTTCAGTGGTCGACAACCTCGTGAAGGGCAGGGTGTAGCCGTATACATAATTGATTCTTGGGCCGGAACGCTATAGCGTTCCGGCTTTTTTTATCCAAATCTTCCAAAATGACCTCATCATAGTAGTTTTTTCGCTTTCGCCATTCTTCCACGGGTCACAGATTTCTTGTCTATTCACTTCTTTTCATCATTCCCTTTATTTGACAGAATTAGACTCTTCGCCTATCATTTCATCATGTCTATTTTCTAATCATCCGCACCGAGCACGTATTGATTTATGTGCAGCAATTTATGCACAACTTCAGTATTATTCCCCCGCGAAAATGCTGACACGTGTTTCTTCCGAATTTGAGCGGTACGCATCATGAGAGCAACAAATGTCCCTGGTTTTGAGCAACTGGCGTTTTCTACCGCCATCCAGGCTGTGACTGCGTTGACAGCAATACCGTTCCATACAACCTCAGGGATTCCTCGCGGGATGGCGAGCCGCCGAGAAGACACGAAATGAGAATGGTATGACTGAGCGGGAAAGCAATTTGGAAAATCAGCCATCCGGTATGAACGGAGTCGACATCGGGGTAATCGGCCGCCTCATGGCTGCGCAAAACATGTTCTTCGCCCTGCCTGCACAGAAGAACACAGCACAGTTCTATGCGACGCTCCTGTCCACGGTGCCGGGTGTGCGCTCCTGCCGCGTATGTTTCGGAGACACCGACACGCACGAAGGACCGTTCGAAGACGAAGCGATCAGTGTGCGCAAAGTCGCGCTTCAGAACACGGAAGAACGGGACGAGGACTCCCGCGGAGCTTCAGCCGGCTCACCTCCGGAAAGTTCATCAACCAGCCGAATTATTGCCCTGAAAACAATGCACCATCGTTTCGGCTATTTTATTTTTCAGGTTGATCAAACCGGAGCATTCGATCCTTATGATCCATGTATCGGAAACCTTGCCAATTTCCTGGCGCTCTCACTGGAGAATCGGAAGCACAGGAATGAGATGCAGCAGGTTCGCGACCAGCTCGAGCGGCGGGTGGCGGAACGCACCGAAGAATTGCGAGCAGCCAACACCCGGCTCGAAGCTGAGATCGAGGAACGCATGCACGCGGAAGAGGCACTGCGCGAGAGCGAAGAAGAGTTCCGGTTCCTGGTCGAGACGATGGCACAGGGAGTGGTTGTACAGGACGCGGACAGCATGATCGTGGATGCGAATGAAGCGGCGTGCAGAATATTGGGGCTGACCCGGGACCAGCTTCTTGGAAAAACAACGCATGATCCACGGTGGAAGCTGATCCATGAGGACGGGTCATCGCTTTCCCACGAGGAGATGCCGTCAAACAGGGCGCTGCACACCGGGAAATCCGTGGGCAAAGTCGTGATCGGTGTGTATGTGCCGGAAATAGATAATTATCACTGGATCCTTACGAGCTCGACACCGAAATTCAGAGAAGGCAGTACAACGCCGTATCTCACCATGACGACATTTACCGATATCACCGAAAGCCGGCAGGCCGAGGAGGAACGGCGTTCACATCTCTGGTTCATGGAAAAGCTGGACATCGTCAACCGGGCAATACAGGGATCGACCAACCTCGATCTGATGATGAGCGAAACGATGGAGGCAATGCTGGCTATCTTCGATTGCGACCGATCATGGCTGTTCTATCCCTGCGATCCCGATTCGCCGACGTTTCATGTCCCCATGGAAATAACAAAGCCCGAGTATCCCGGAGCCAATGTTTTAAACGTCGAAACACCGATGCCGCCGGATATGGCGCGGAATCTGCGTGAAGTGCTGGATTCCGACGGCCCGCTTGTTTACCGCATCGGAACCGACATGCCCGTGAATCGTCTGTCTGAGGAACAATTCGGAGTCAAGTCCATGGTGGTGATGGCAATCTATCCGAAAACCGGAAAACCGTGGGTTGTCGGAATGCATCAATGTTCTCATCCCCGCACCTGGACGCGGCAGGAGTTGCGGTTGTTCCAGGAAATAGGCCGAAGGCTGGCAGACGGTCTGAGCGCACTGCTGGTGTATCGAGACCTCCGCGACAGCCTTGTTAAACTCGAGGAGGCTCAGCGCATCGCTCACATAGGGTACTGGGACCGCGACTTTATGAACAGCAGGGTTACGCTGGCTGATGAAGCCTGCCGTATTTTCGGGTTGCCGCCGAAGGAAACGGTCCTGAGCCTTGAGCAGTGGCACAACCGCTGGATGGACCTGATTCACCCGGATGACCAGCAGCATGCGAAACAGGCATATGTCGATGCACTGCAGGGACGAATGCGATACAATCTCGAATACCGCATTATCCCCCCGGATGGAGAAATACGATATATTCACAGCGAGGCGAATCTGACCAGGGATGCATCAGGACGGCCCCTGCGCATGCTGGGCATGATGCAGGACATCACCGCGCAGAAGCAGGCCGAGGAGTCGCTTCGCAGGATGAATGAGGAGCTCGACAGCCGGGTCAGGGAGCGGACCACGGAGCTCGAAGCAAAGGTTGCGGAAATAGAGCGGATCAACAAACTCTTCGTGGGCAGGGAACTCAGGATGCGGGAATTGAAGGATAAGATCAAGGAAATGGACAGGCGAGAACGGTCGGATACGTAGTGGAACGGGACCCGACTGCGGCGATGTCTTGTGTTCTTCGGCAGGGAAGTGCGCATAGTCGAGCTGAAGAAGAAAATCAGGGAGATGGAACATAAAAGAGCGCGACGCATGCAAATGATGACGGCATATCCAATCCCGGTTGAGCCTGGTGCAGTAACGACGATCAGGAAAACAATGAGCAGTGTGCGTCTCCAGCTGAAACGTCGTTTCAGCGCAGGTTCCGGCCAGCGTAGACTGAAGTATACGGGGTGCGTCCATGCGCTGATTCTTTTAATACTGACGATGTCGGCAGGAATCTGTAATGTATTCCTTGCTTGCCCGGCTGCGGCGTCGGACGGCACGGTATACCTTATGGCCGAAGAACGCCGGTGGCTCGCGCAGCATGACGGCCGGATCCGCATTGGTATCACGATCATTCCGCCGCAGGTATTACAAACCGGCACAGGGTACGAGGGGCTGTCCATCGATTATATCAGGCTTATGGAACGCAAGCTTGGATGCCGGTTTCTGTTGGTCCCGTACGCGACGTGGAACGAAGTCATCACGGCGGCGAGGGAGCGGCGGATCGACATGATCTTCGCGGCGCAGCAAACTCCGGAGCGGCTGGAATATCTCCTGTTCACCGATCCCTATATCGCTTTGCCGAATATGATCGTGGTGCGCAAGGATCGGCGAGGCGGTGAGAATCTCAAAGATATGAAAGGATGGATCGTCGCAACGTCCCATGGAAGCGCAGTGCACGAATACCTGAAAACAGAATATCCCGCGCTTGCGCTGCGCCCTGTTCCCAATGAGTTGGACGGGTTGATGAAAGTTTCGCTCGGCGAAGCGGATGCCATGGTGGTCGAAATATCGCGCGCCTCCTATTACATCGAAAAAGAAGGGATCATGAACCTCCGCATCGCGGGCGAGGCGGGCCTGGTGTACCAGCTGCGTTTTGCCGTCCGGAACGACTGGCCTGAACTGCGGGCGATCCTGGACAAGGGGCTTACCTCCCTCACTCCAGAAGAGCGTCGTTTGATCTACCGGCGCTGGATAATCGTAGGCGAAAAAGTTTTTTTCACGAGCCGGGTAATCA
This sequence comes from Nitrospirota bacterium, assembly GCA_035490495.1. GTDB lineage: Bacteria > Nitrospirota > UBA9217 > UBA9217 > UBA9217 > JAJYKN01. The sequence continues at coordinate 12,579 of DATHDE010000011.1, read as the reverse complement.
TTATTATACTGCTTTCGACAGCGGGAGTAATCGCACTGGCAATTTTGGCATTCCTGGCATGGACGAGGACACTTCGAACCAAGATCAGCGAGCGCACAGCGGAACTTCGGACCAGCGAAGAGAGATACCGCTCGCTCATCATGAAAGTGCCGACTGCCATTGTGCTGCACGATGGCCAAGGAAATATTGTGACCACAAATCCCGCGGCACAGAAAGCGCTTGGGTTGACGGAGAATCATAACCGGAGCATGGCCCTGAGTGATTCAGGATGGCATTTTGTACGCGAAGATGGTTCAGACATGCCGCTTAGTGAATATCCCGTAAGTATCGTCCTGTCCAGCAGGCGGCCGCTTGCCGGCTATGTCGTGGGAATGAACAGCGAGGCTCAGGACCTCACGACCTGGTCTATGGTGAACGCCGAGCCGGAATTCGACGGGACCGGCGAAATCACGCGCATCATTGTTTCATTCGTCGACATCACGGAACGAAAGCGCGCAGCCGAAGAACTGCGGAAGAGCGAACAAAATTACCGGCTTCTGCTCGATACGATGCAGGAGGGCATCTGGGTCGTTGATTCGAATGAAGTCACGACATTTGTGAATCCGCGCCTGGCAGAACTGCTTGGATACCATGTTCAAGAAATGATCGGGAAGACAATTTCTTCTTTCGTCGATAATAAAGGGATGGAGCGTGCAGAACAGCACAGCAAGAGACGAAAACGGGGCATCAAGGAACAGTTCGATTTTGAGCTAATCAGAAAAGACGGGAAAAGGATCATTGTAAAAATAAATACCAGCCCCATTAGTATGCATGATGGGTCTTATGCAGGCGCTATCGCAACGGTGACCGACATTACCGAGGCGAGGCGCATAGAACAGGAACGGCTCGCCAATGTACAGTTTTTCGAAAAAATGAACAGGGTCAACAGGGCTGTCCAGGGGACGACAGACACGGACCGCATGATGAGCGACGTTCTGGATGCGGTGCTTGAGATATTTGAGTGTGATCGGGCGTTTTTGATGTATCCCTGCGATCCGGATGCAGAATCGTGGACAAGCCCTATGGAGCGCACGAAACCCGAATATCCCGGCGTTTTTAAAATGGGGCTGCAGATTCCCATGGACTCCGAAGTGGCGAGCGGGCTGCGCATATTGCTGAATTTGCATAAGCCGATGAAAGTCGGACCGGGGAATCCTTATGAGCTTCCGAGAGCCGTGTCGGAGCGATTTAGCATAAAAAGTTTTATGACGATAGCAGTGCGTCCCAGAACAGGCAAACCCTGGCAGTTCGGTATTCATCAGTGTTCACATGCCCGTATCTGGACAGCGGAAGATGAGCGGCTGTTCGTTGAAATCGGGAGGCGTTTGGAGGACGGTCTCACGGGCCTGCTCGCATATCGGGATCTTCGCAAGAGCGAAGAGCGTTTCCGGCGTCTGGCCGAAAACGCACAGGATGTTATCTATCGCATGTCATTGCCGGATGGCAAATATGAATATATCAGCCCTGCGGTCACCGAGATGTTCGGTTACCAGCCTGAGGATTTCTACGAATCGCCGGTGCTTATCCGCCGTCTCATCCACCCGGATTGGCACACGTATTTCGAAGAACAGTGGACGAGGCTGCTGCAGGGTGATATGCTGCCGACCTACGAGTATCAGATCATACATAGAAATGGAGCCGTTCGCTGGATGAACCAGCGAAACATTCTTATACGTGACAACGGCCGCATCGTCGCCATCGAGGGGATTATTACAGATGTCACGAAGCGAAAGAGAGCGGAAGAAGAAGCACAGAGACTGTATGCGGATCTGGAAAAAAGAGTTGACCAGCGAACGGCTGATCTCCAGCATAAGAGCGACGAGTTGCGCGACAGTCAGGCGGCGCTCATGAACCTCGTAGAGGACCTGAACGAAAAAACAGCCGAGTTGGAAGCCGCCAACGAAAAATTGAAAGGCCTCGACCGCCTGAAGTCCCTTTTCATCGCGTCCATGAGTCATGAGCTCAGAACGCCGCTCAATTCCGTTATAGGATTTTCAAGCATCATGCTGAACGAGTGGAGCGGACCGGTCTCGCGGGAGCAGAAGGAAAATCTCGATGCGATCCTGCGCGCTGGAAAGCACCTGCTGGCGATTATCAACGACGTAATCGACGTATCGAAGATCGAGGCAGGCAAAATGGAATCTGCCTCGGAGGATTTCGATATCTACGATGTCGTCCTGGAAGCAGCGCAGGCAGTCGAGGTCGACACGAAGAAAAAAGGGCTCCTCGTCAACATCCACGCCGGGCGCGTGCAGATGCACGCCGACCGCAGGAGGCTCCTCCAGTGCCTGCTCAACCTGTTGAGCAACGCGGTGAAATATACCGAAACAGGCTCGATCGATGTGACTGTCAGCCAGGCCGACGACAAGGTCCGGATTGACGTGGTTGATACGGGTGTCGGGATGACAGATCCGGAACAGAAAAAATTGTTCTCGCCCTTTACACGATTCAACCCGCCTATGCGGGTCATTGTTCCCGGCACGGGTCTGGGATTGTACTTGACGCAGAAACTTGCGCGGGAAGTGCTGCTCGGTGATATCCTCGTACGCAGCGTCCGGGGAAAGGGCAGTACGTTCTCGCTGATCGTACCTGCTGACGTTCGGTGAGGGGCACATGAAAAAAGTTCTGGTCATAGAGGACAATCCGGATAACGCAAAAATTATCATCTATGCCCTCCACCGGGCGGGGTATGAAGCCATCCACGCCGCGACCGGTGAACAGGGGGTGGAACTGGCAATACGGGAGCTCCCGCCATTCATTCTCATGGACATCAATCTGCCCGGAATCGACGGCATCGAAACGACGAGACGAATCCGCAGCTCGAAGGCGGACGGCGATATTCCGATCATCGCCATTACCTCCTTCGCCATGGCCGGTGACCGGGAGCGCATTCTGGCTGCGGGGTGCTCCGGTTACATAGAAAAACCCATCGATCCCCTGACGATCATGGACCAGATTCACAGGATCATTAAAGAGCACAGTGAATCTTGAATAAAGATCCTCGTAGTCGACGACAATCGAGACGACCGGAAATTGATCCGGCTTATGGTAATGAAAACGGCCATGAAGCTGTTGAGGCGGAAGACAGCTTCGATGGATTGAAGGCGGCGAAGCGGACCATTCCCAACCTGGGAATATAGGATGCGCTCATGCCTGTCATGGACGGGTTCCAGTTCCTGCGCGAAATCAAGCAGGATCCCGTCCTGCAGTCGATCCCGTTCATATTTTACTCCTCGTCCTACATAGAGTATCAGGATGTGCGTCTTGCCATGTCTCTGGGCGCCGATGTGTATCTCGTCAAACCCGTCGGATGCAATAGGCTTGCCGGAACCCGCCGTGCTCGTCATATACGATTTTCCCGTTCAGCTCGATTTCGTATTCGAGCCGTTTTTCACAACAAAGGGCGTCGGCAAGGGCACGGGCCCTCGAGTCACGGCATAACAGTTCCTGGAACGTCCCGCGCACCCAGCGCCCAGCCTGCCTGCTGACCTGCCTGCGACACGATTGAACACTGAAAGAAATCGGCATCCATCAACATTGCCGGAGCATGTCTGATCCGCCTTTTTTTATTTCGATTTTGTTTATCTGATTGACATCATGCTGTTTTTTTTATAAAGTGACGTGGATCAGCTGCAGACATGGAGGTGCGTGCGAATATGGCTTACTGCAGACAGTGCGGCAAGGAAGTGCAGGAAGGCGAAACTTTTTGCCGACACTGCGGGGCGAAAATCGTTTCCGGTTTACCGGCAGCAGGCAGCGTACGGGAAGGGAGCAGCATACCTGAAGACGATCTTGCTGCCTTCGTGGGAAAGAATGCCGAAAAATACCTCGCCAAATTCCGTTCTTTTCGCCAGGACGGATCGGATTCATTTGCAGTTACGTGGCACTGGCCGGCTTTTTTCTTCTCTTTCTGGTGGTCGCTTTACCGAAAGATGTACGGCTGGGCCGTTCTCGTCCTGTTCCTCGGATTGATTCCCTACCTCGGGTTTTTGTCCATGATCGCCTACGGAATATCGGGAAATTATATCTACTACCGCCACGCACGGCAGAAAGTGCGTGAAATCACGGCGCAGCCCATGTCACCGGTTGAGCGTTCAGCGGCGCTGGCACGGACCGGCGGCGTGAACAAATCGGTCGTCATCGTCGTTGCTCTGCTGCTCGTCGCACTGATCGGGATTCTCGTCGCCATCGCCGTCCCCCAGTTCAACCGGTTCCGTCAGAGGGCTTTCGATGAGCAGGCAAAGCATGAGATCCAGGAGGCCTGTTCGCTCGGACTGTCAGTATTCGCCGCGCATCCGGAACGCTCGGAGATCACGCCTGATGATATACTCGATGCAGGTCTTGCGAGAACGCCTGACATCGATCTCCTGCTGATCGACGGAAGAAAATCTTTTTTCAAGCTGAGTGCGAAGCACATACAAGGGAAAAAAATGTACACGACGGACAGGAACTGCGCCTTGTCAGAGGAGGAAACCGGGCGGGGGACTGTGATTTGAACTGGTGGGACGCCAATGACATTCTCAATGAGCCCGCTGTCCGTCCTGAAAGGAGATCCCATGGACATCATCGACGCAATCAATACACGCAGAAGCATCCGGAGATTTTCCGACCAGCGGGTGGAGGACGGCAAACTGCAGGCGCTGATCGAGGCGGTTCGCATGGCGCCCTCCTGGGCAAATTATCAATGCTGGCGTCTCGTGGTGGTGACGGATAACGACGTGAAGGAACAGATCAGCGCATACTCGTACGTAGAGTCATTTTTCGCCGCGAAGGGCTATAAGTCGAATCCCTCGATGAAAGCCCTTGCCCAGGCGCCGGTCGTGATCGTCCTGTGTGCCGATCCCGAGAAGTCGGGCGTTCTCTGGAACCAGCAGTACTATCTTGTCGACTCCGGTATTGCAGCGGAAAACCTGATGCTCACCGCAAGGGGGCTGGGGCTGGGTTCGGTATTCGTGGGCGTGTACGACGAGAACAAGATTAAAAGTCTTCTCAAGATCCCTGATGCCATCCGGATCATAGGGCTTTTCCCGATTGGCTATCCTGCAGAGGACAAGAAAACAGGTCCTGCGAGAATGGCTGCCGGGGAGTTCTGCTTTTACGGGGAGTGGGGGAAAAAGGCATAAATCATATCTGAACGACGGGCGGCCTCGTTGCACACGGAGGAACGACATCGTCCCATCAGGATATTGTAACAACAAATGGACGGAATTCTGCCAGCAGGAGACAGTCGCAGCCATGAGGATACTTCTTATCGGGAAGGCCGGTCAGCTCGGCTCGGACATCCTCCAAAACAACGTTCGGCATGAAATTATAGCACCGGACCAGGACTCCTGCGATATCCGCTCGCGGGCGATGGTCAATGTCGTGTTCGATCAATACCGGCCGGACATGGTCATCAACACCGTCGACTTTCATGATGTGCCGTTCTGCGAGAACGATCCTGCAACGGCTTTTTCCATGAACTGCGTTGCCGTGCGTGACATGGCGGCCGCCTGTAACAATGTCGGTTCGCTCTTTGTAACGTTCAGCACCGACTATGTGTTTGACGGGGAGAAAAAAGCGAGCTACGTGGAAGATGACAAGCCCGCCCCCCTCCAGATGTACGGCATTTCCCGGCTCGGCGGCGAATACGCGGCTATGGCAGCCGCACCAGGCAGGGCGATGATCATCCGTTCCTGCGGACTGTACGGTCTTTCCGACAAGAAGCGCGGCGGAAAGAACTTCGTTGATCAGCGGATCGCGGACGCCGAATCGGGCCAGGTGCAGGAGATGGGAGGGGACCAGGTCGTTTCGCCCACCTACTCTCATGACCTGAGCACGGCCGTGCTTCAGCTCATCGAGCATCCGGAGTTCGCTCCGGGCGTCTACCATCTCGTGAATGAGGGGAAATGCAGCTGGTATGAGTTCACGAAAGCCATCTACGATATTATGGGATTCAACGTCAGGATGAAACCCGTAGACCGCAGCGGCAAAGCGGGCGACCTGAACAGGCCCCTGTATTCGGCTCTCGCGAACACGAAGGCCCGGTCCCTGGGCATCCTACTGCCTCCCTGGCGCGATGCATTACAGCGGTATCTCATTGCTGCTTACGGGAAGCAGATCCGCCTTCGCCGTCCTCTTTCATAAACCCCGGTGTCTTCTTTTCTCTTCCCGAACCGGCTGTCGTAACGGTGCCAGTCTTGACTTGGCCGGAGCGGAGCGCTACGCTTGAACTAGATTCAAGATACAATAACCATAGAAGTACGCGCCTCGATAAAGCCGAACCTCTCGTGAGAGAGGGGCGGAAAGTAGCGGTTCTTAACCTGAAAGGAATTAAGAGAAGGGGCAAGAAAGCCGAGCTGCCGAAGGGTGTTTACTCTTCGTGCAGCCCGGCTTTTTTTGTGCCGAAAGGCAATGACCGGCATGACGAGGAGCGAAGTGTGAAGGGAGGTTCCCTATGAAAAATGAATGCATACAGGAAACACAAGCTATACGAAACAGCGAGGGACGATGCCGGCGCATACGGCGTCGCCGGTCGTCCGTATTCAGTGGTGCCGCTGCAGCCGGGGCAGCCTTGATCCTGTTCGGTTTGGCGTCGGCCGCTATTGCAGAAACATCGTCCGTGGACATAAGCGGAGAAATGGATATCAGAAGCCGTTATTTCTCCGAACTGGACCTGAATAAGAGCAACGGTGCAGATGCCAATCAGGCGTATACACAGCAACGGATCATCCTGGACTTCAAGGTCAAATCCGACGATTTCAGGGGCAAGCTTTCGCTGTGGAACGACTATGACACCTGGGGCAGGTTCGAGTCACCGCAGGGCGATCAAACAACGGCTGCCGGCTGGTCGCCTCTGCTGTCATCACCCAGCGCAACGAACAGCGGTTACCTGACGGTCCGCGAGGCATGGATAGACTTCACGCTTCCGGGAACGCCCATCGGGATCACCGTGGGGCACCAGTTCATCGTGCTGGACCAGGGGTGGTTTCTGCGGTCCGGCTATGCGGGTTCTGACGCGTGGGTGGTGTCCACCCCAATCGCTAATCACACGCTTGCGCTCGTTGATTTGAAGGCGTTCGAAGGAGGCATCGGCAGTTCAAGCGATGATATCGATTTATACACGGGGCTCGACACCATCAAGCTGAACGACACTATGACCGCGGGCATAGACGTAACCCTGCTCAGGGACCGCGCTGGAAAGCTGATCGGCAACTATGAGAAATTTGCAACAGGAGCAACGCCCCCAGCAGCTGCAAAGGATCTGTCGCTGACGAACGTCGGCCTCAGTTTCACCGGCAAGACGGGGCCCGTAAAGCTCAAAGCGGAGGTGGATATCCAGGAAGGCAAGTGGAAGGGCGGCGCATCCAACGGGGATGACGTGACATTCAGCGGAAACCAGATCGTTCTGCAGGGCAGCCTGCCCATCGACTCCTTCACCATTAATGCAACCATCGCACGCGGCAGCGGAGATAAACACGACAAGGGCGCGGGTATCGACAATAAGAACGAAGCGATCATTACGCTGATGGACGCCACGCAGCATTACACGCTGCTCTACGACTACAAGATCCGGACCGCCGAGGGATTTCTCTACACCGGGTTCGCCAACACGACGGCAGTCAGCATCGGGGCGATGTATAGGGCAGCGAAGAGCATCGAATTCGGAGGAGACGTGTGGTATCTGCTTGCCACGGAAAAGACGAACATTAATTCGACGGCAGGCGGTTTCGGGACAGGCGGTCTGTCGAATGATATCGGGACCGAGGTCGATCTGAAGGCGAACTGGCTCCTGAGCGAACATCTGAACTGGTTGTGGCAGGCTGCATACTTCAAGCCCGGAAACGCCTATCGCCAGGCTGACGGGACAGGGACCGATGCCGCTCTGGGGGTCCAAGGTGTTCTATCGTTCCGGTTCTAGTGATCGAAACTGACGAAGCGGATGAATATGCGCAGTGCGATGTCTCAGTTCATCCGCTTCACTGATCTTTTCACGGGAAGACCCTGTTCACGGCATCTTTATGATATACGCTGCTCGTCGGGGCCGCCGTCATGGTCATCACGGTACTGCCCGCCGTCCCGGCCGCATTCAGCCCGGCGCGGATGGCCGGCAGGTGAGGCGACACCGTGGGAATCGGGATCTTTCTGACCTGCCTCGTACCCCCGACCCTGCTGTTCATCCCCCTGTCGCGCATCATATCGCTCCTGAACCTGCAGAACTCACTCTGGTCGTTCGTGCTGGTCTATCCTACGTTCACGGCGCCATTCCGTACCTGGCTGGGGCGCGCTCCTGGCCAGCATCCCCGTTGCGGTGCTCTATACTTTTTTCCTTGACAACATCATATCGGGTCTCGGCATGGGAACGTCAGAAAATGACGGTGGCGGTTTTACTTTCGCCTTGACTAACACTCATCCTTGCGTGATAATCAACGCCGTCAAACGCACAAAAGGTCAAGGCGATCATGAAATCAAAACTCGACAAGAACGGTTCTCCACGGTGGCAGGATGAAGTGCGACGCGTTGCCGCAGGCATACGACGGCGCGTGCTCGACCATACCATCAGGCACAACGGAGGATATCTGTCCCAGGCATGTTCGTCGGCTGAAATACTCGCGACGCTGTATGTCAAGGTGATGAACCTCGGCAGGATCGAGACCCCGATCGTGCCGAAGCCGTTTCCCGGCGTTCCCGGCCCCGGCAATCCGGATTATTTCACCGGCGCCGCGTTCAACGGACCGGGACCCGACCGTGACCGCTTCTTCCTGTCCCCGGCGCAGTATGCGCTCGTCCTGTACGCGACGCTGATCGAGACGGGCCGCATGGACGAGGAGGGGCTTCAGCAATTCAACCGGGACGGGAGCACCGTTGAGATGATCGGAGCCGAACATTCGCCGGGAATGGAGACCATGACCGGGTCGCTCGGCCAGGGCATCAGTCAGGCAGCGGGCATCGCCCTGGCCAGGAAGCGCAAAGGTGAAAAGGGCAGGGTTTTCATCTTCATGTCCGACGGCGAATTCCAGATCGGCCAGACGTGGGAGGCGGTTCAGGCCCTGTCGTTCCACCTGCTCGACAACGTGATCATTTATGTGGATATGAACGGGTTTCAGTGCGACGGCAAGATGTGCACGGTTATGGACATTGAGCCCCTCGACAAGCGGCTTGCAGCGTTCGGGGCGCGCGTGTTCCGCGTGAATGGACATGACATCAGACAGCTCGCCGGTTTCGGTTCGCTGGCGCCGGACGGCAGGCCGGTTGTCGTGCTGTGCGACACCGACGCGGCCCGCGGAATCGACGTGCTCAAGACGCGGGCGCCGAAGATGCATTATGTACGCTTCGCGAACGACGAAGAGAAAAACAGCTATATCGCCGCATACGCGGAAATGACGGGAGTGCCGCAGCAGCCGGCGAAGCCGAAGGCGAAAGCCGGAGAAAAAATGCCTGGCCCGGAAATCGTATCGCGTGTGCACGCGAGGAATCTCGTTGCATGGGCCGCTGACAAACCGAACGTGCTGGTGCTGTCCGCCGACCTGACGAGCTCCACGGAGATCGATCTGTTCCGCGAAACCTATCCCGACCGGTTCCTGTCCATGGGCATTGCGGAGCAGAACATGCTGAGCTTCGCAGCCGGTCTCGCGCGCGAAGGCTTCCTTCCCTTTGTTCACACCTTCGCCGTGTTCATCTACCGACGTGCGTACGACCAGATCGCCATGTCCGTGTCCTATCCCAACCTGCCCGTGCGCATGATCGGCTTCCTGCCGGGCATTACGACGCCGGGAGGAGCCACGCACCAGGCCATCGAGGACATCGCGCTCATGCGCGCGCTGCCGAACATGACCGTTCTCGAATGCGGCGATGCGACCGAGGTGGAGAGCGTTCTGACGGTCATGGAGGGCATCAATGGCCCGGTGTACGTGCGCATGCTGCGGGGTGAGATCCCGCGGCTGTTCGCCACGCCGATGGAATTCGGCAGAGCACGCATTCTTTCTAGAGGAAAGGATATCGTCGTCATAACGAGCGGCATTATGACCGAAGAGGCCCTGCGCGCAATCCAGGTCATGCAGCAGCGCGGCCTGTCGGTCCGGCATGTGCATGTTTCGACGCTAAAACCATTCAACGATGAGTCTATTCTTGATTCGATCGAACGATCCCGCTTCGGTGTCATCACGATGGAAAACCATACCGTGATCGGCGGGCTGGGCAGCATTATTGCCGAACAGATGGCGGAAGCCGGTCTGGAAAGAAAGCTTGTGCGCATCGGGCTTCGCGATACTTATGCGCACGGAGCGAGCAAGAAGTATCTCCTGAAAAAATACGGGATGGATGCCATGGCGCTCATCCGGGAGACGGAGCGCCTGACCGGAGAGTCGTTCGGCATATCGGAGGATGAACTCGCGGCTGCGCATGTCGCCGCTGTTCACAGCAAGGCGAAGGCCGAGGCGCTCTGATCGGGCACGAGGCTGCCCGTCACGGAATTACGCTTGATCAGGCGGCCTGTTGCCGGTATAATCGTCTGCCTGGTCTACACGGTGGCAAGGAGTTCGAATGAAGGGCATTATCGTCACGGGGTCATCGGGACTGATCGGCTCCGAAGTTGTCGCGTTCTTTCACCGGGAGGGATATTTCGTCCACGGCATCGACAGCAACCAGCGCGCTGTTTTTTTCGGCCCCCAGGGAGACACGCGCTGGAGCCAGCAGCGGCTCGTGAATACGTTCCGGAATTTCGAGCATCACGAATTGGATATCAGGGACCGTGGCGGCGTGTTGGCGCTCGTCGCACGGATCATGCCTGCGGTCATCATCCATACGGCAGCCCAGCCTTCTCATGACCGCGCTGCAGCAATTCCCTTCGATGATTTCGACACGAATGCCGTGGGTACGCTGAACCTTCTGGAGGCCGCGCGCCGGAGCTGCCCCGAGTCGCCCTTTATTCACATGTCCACCAACAAGGTGTACGGCGACCGCCCCAATACGATCGCGCTGAGAGAACTCGAAACGCGCTGGGACTACGACGATCCCGCGTATGCGAACGGCATTCCCGAGACGTTTTCCATTGATCAGTCGAAGCATTCCCTGTTCGGGGCCTCGAAGGTCGCGTCCGACATCATGGTGCAGGAATACGGCCGCTATTTCAACATGCCCACCTGCTGTCTCCGGGGCGGCTGCCTCACCGGGCCGAACCACTCGGGCGTGGAACTGCACGGGTTCCTGAGCTATCTCGTCAAGTGCAACCTCGAAGGCAGGGAATACCGCATCTTCGGATACAAGGGGAAACAGGTGCGCGACAACATCCATTCCGAAGATGTAGCGCGGTTTATCCATGCTTTTGCTCTCAACCCGCGTATTGCCGAGGTCTACAATCTCGGAGGCGGCAAGGCGAACTCCTGCTCCATCCTTGAAGCATTCAAGCTTACCGAACAATTCACGAACAAGGCGCAGGTCTCTACATACGTGGAGGAGAACCGGATCGGCGACCACATCTGCTACTACAGCGACCTTACCAAGATGCGGCAGCATTATCCCGGGTGGGACATAACGAAATCCCTCAAACAGACCATCGGCGAAATCGTGCACTCGTGGCAGGAGCGGCTGAAACAGTGAAGGCCCCGAATTCGGAAACGGCACAACGTCAATACCGGCAGCGCTTCGGATCCGGTGCTGCGTATCGGAACCGGGTATGGCGCATCCTTTGCAACGATTACTTCTCGCGCATTATTCCTCCTGATGCCCGTATACTGGACCTGGGCGCCGGCTGGGGGGAGTTCATCAACAATATACCGGCCGCCCAGAAATTTGCGATGGACTTCAATCCCGACGGCAGGGATAAGCTCAGCAGCGATGTACGTTTCCTGCAGCAGGACTGCTCGCAGCCCTGGGACGCTCTTGCGGACGGGGCCCTCGATGTCATATTTTCCAGCAATTTTATCGAGCATCTTCCGGATAAGGTCAGTATTGAGAGCACGGTCGCGGAGGCACACCGCTGTCTGAGAAACGGGGGATTGTTCATCTGCATGGGGCCCAATATCAGGTACGTTCACGGCGCGTATTGGGATTTCTGGGATCATCACATTCCCATCTCGGATGGTTCCTGCTGCGAGCTGCTGCTGCTCGCGGGTTTTTCGATCGAGCGCCGGATTCCCCGTTTTTTGCCCTACACCATGTCGCAGCAGATGCACGTACCGGCGCTGTTCGTAAAAGCCTATCTTCGCATGCCTTTTATCTGGAAATTGCTCGGAAAACAGTTTCTCATCATCGGGCGGAAGTAGGGCCGGGGAAAGGGAAAGACGCTGCATGAGAGTTCTGATAACAGGTATATGCGGGTTCGTGGGAAGCTCCCTGGCTGAAGCCTGGCTTGCAGCAGAACCAGGCCTGAATATCGTCGGCATGGATAATTTCATCAGGCCGGGGAGTGAAGTGAACCGGGAGCGGCTGAAAAAGCTCGGCGTCGTGCTGCACCACGGCGACATCCGCACTGCATCGGATTTTGAAGCGCTTCCGGTTGTGGACTGGGTCGTTGACGCTGCGGCCAATCCGAGCGTCCTGGCGGGGACGGACGGGCAGTCC
>DATHDE010000010.1:0-4668 GCA_035490495.1 Nitrospirota bacterium | reverse complement strand
GAAAAGGAGCCTCCTGCTCCTGCCGGAGGGGGCTCCACAGCGCGCCTTTTTTTTGAGGAACTGCGGGTCCCAGCCCGGCCGGTCCGAGCATAAAAACCTTGATTTGCGCCGGAGTTTGTTTTATTATTGTGCCTCACATTGCTAATGATATTTGTGCGTCGCAAGGAGGAAGCTGTGATCAAGCTGAACCAGGATGAATTGAAGCAGAAGATAGAAAAATTGAAGAAAACGGCCGCCGAAAAGAAGGAAAAGGCGGGCGGCAAGAATTCCGATCCAATCGTGCGCAAAGCGCGCAAGAAGGTGAAGCGGGCGCAGCGCAAGCTCCGTGTCGCCAAGACCTATAAACAGGCTGGCAAGAAAAAGGCAGAGGCGCCGGCAGCGGAAGCCAAAGCCAAAGCGTCTGCATAACCCCTGTCCATGGAACCGCCACGCAGAGCTGTTTCCCCGACGATGAGAAGCCTGTTCGCGGCGCTGCTGGGGGCCGGTCTCGCAATTGTTTCAGCATGCGCGGGGTCAACAGGCGCCCCCCATGCCGAGCAGTCCGCGACCGTCCCGGTGATTCAGAAGGCGTGCGACTGCGGGGCGGCTGCCGAACCGGCGAATGCCTCCGCGCAGAGGACCCTGTACCGCGAGGCCGGCGTGGCATCGTGGTACGGGAAGGATTTCCAGGGAAAGAAAACAGCATCCGGCGAAGTGTTCGACATGCACGGGCACTCGGCCGCACACCGGACGCTGCCCTTCGGAACAATCGTCCGTGTAACCAATCTCGACAATTATAAAAGCATAAACGTCAGAATCACCGACCGCGGGCCGTTCGTAAAGAACCGGATCGTGGAGCTATCGTACGGCGCGGCCAAGGATCTCGGATTCACGGCCCAGGGCACGGCTCCCGTGAAACTCGAAGCTGCGGGAGCGGTTTTTGACGGCGCGCGCTTTACCGTCCAGGCGGCCTCCTATACGGAAGAAGAAAACGCCGCCCTGCTGAAAGGCAGGCTCGCGAAACACTTCGAACACGTATTCCTTCAACAGATGGAAACGAACAGCATGCATCTGTATTTCGTCCGCGTCGGGTCGTATGCCTCGGAAGAGCGGGCGGAGCAGACCGCGGCCAAACTCGTGCTCGAGGGCCTGGAGCCGTTCGTGCTCCGGAAAGACTGATCCGCGGGCGGTCCGGAAGGGTTCGATCAGAGGGAACACAACATGATGCATATCAGCGTAACGACAGGCGCACGGGATAAACGGCATTCCGGCGGGGCGGTTTATTTTCTGTTCGAGAACGAAAAACCCGGCACAGCGCTCGCCAGGGCGGACGCCGGCCTGGACGGCCTGATCGGCCGGATCCTGGCGCGCGGCGATTTCAAGGCCGGGCCGGGATCGGTCCATCTGCTCTACGGCGGTACGGCATCCGGTGCGGAGCGGCTCGTGCTCGCGGGCCTCGGCAGGCGAAACGAGTTCTCATGGAACAGGCTGCGGCATGCCGCCGGAAAGGCCGCGACAGCGCTGCGGTCGGCGGGCGCCGCCGGTGTCCTCGTTTCCGTCGACGGCCTCGGCAGTGCGTACGAAGACATCGGACAGGCGGTCGTCGAGGGGATCGTTCTCGGTCTGTACCGCTTTCTTATATATAAAACGAAGAACGGCGATGCCGGGGGAACACGGGACGATGTTCGCGCGGTCGCGCTGCTGGCGGAGTCCGAAGAAGCCGCGGCATCGCTCAGGAAGGGCGCGCGCAGAGGCGCGGTGATTGCCGAAGCAACAGCGATGGCGCGCGACATGGTGAACACGCCTGCCGCGGACATGACTCCGGCCGCCATTGCGGCGAAGGCGCGCGAACTCGGCCGGCGCCACGGCTTCAGGGTGCGGGTGCTCGAACGCCGGGACATGGAGCGGCTCGGCATGGGCGGCGTGCTCGGAGTCGCGTCCGGCAGCGCCCAGCCGCCGAAGTTCATCATCGCGGAGTACCGCAGGGGCGGGAACAAGCCCTTCATCGCGCTCGTCGGCAAGACCATCACCTTCGACTCCGGCGGCATCTCGATCAAGCCCGCCGAAAACATGGAACGGATGAAGGACGACATGTCCGGCGGCGCGGCAGTGCTCGGCGCCCTGCGGGCCGCCGCGATGCTCGACCTGCCCCTGAACATCGCGGGGCTGCTTCCGGCAACGGAAAACATGCCGGGCGGGAGCGCTCTGAAACCGGGCGACGTCCTCCGGACCCTGTCGGGCCAGACGATCGAAATCATCAATACCGATGCGGAAGGTCGGCTGATCCTGTCCGACGCGCTGACGTATGCATGCAGGTACGAACCCTCCGTGATCGTCGATATCGCCACCCTGACCGGCGCAAGCACGATCGCCCTCGGACCGGAAGCGATCCCCCTGCTCGGCAGGGACGACGAATACAAACAGCGCATGCGCGAAGCCGGCGAGAAGACGGGCGAACGCGTGTGGGAATTGCCGCTGTGGGATGAATATGCGGAAATGATCAAGAGCGACATCGCGGACATGAAAAACGCCAGCGGCCGCGCGGCCGGCGTCATCACCGCCGCGGCGCTTCTGTCGAAGTTCGTGCAGGGCCGCGCCTGGGTCCATCTCGACATCGCGTCCACGGCATGGACCGACAAGGATCGTCCGTATACGCCGAAAGGCGCGACCGGGATCGGCGTCCGGCTGTTGACGCAGTTCCTGAGGGATGTAGCGGCGGAAGGCGGGAAGAAGAGACAAACGAAAAAACCCCGTTGACAGGATCACCGCCGGATAGCCCTTCAAGACGTTAAGCATGTTCCCCATCGGGAAGAGAACGCACATCATGGACCTCCATCAGATCGAAATATTCTGCACTGTGATCCGGCTCCGCAGCTTTTCCAAGGCTGCGGACATGCTGTACCTCACCCAGCCCACCGTCAGCAGCCATATCAAAAATCTGGAGCAGGAACTGGGCGTGGAGCTTATCGACCGCCTCGGAAAACACGCGGTCCCGACGGAAGCAGGTGAAATACTCCACCGCTACGGATTGAAGCTGCTTGCGCTGCGAGACAGCGCACAGCAGGAAATCGAGGCCGTGAGCGGAAAGGTTGCCGGACGGCTCACCATCGGGGGAAGCACGATCCCCGGCGCCTATGTTCTCCCGTCGCTCATCGCCTCGTTCAGGAACGACCATCCCTCGGCAGCCATTCAGCTTGTGATCGACGATACCGCCAAAATCACGCAGGCCGTGCTGAACAGCGAACTGAACATCGGCATCATCGGCGCCCGGGTGAAGGACCCGCATCTCGAGACGCATGTGTTCCTCCGGGACGAGCTCGTCGTCGCCGTGTCCATCAAACACCGGTGGTCCGGCAGAAAGGCCGTTTCTCCCCATGACCTGAGGGAGGAGCCGTTCATTCTGCGGGAGCAGGGGTCCGGTACGCGGCGGATCATGGAGGAACGGCTGGCCCGCGCGGGGGTGCCGCTCTCCGGACTGAACGCCGTTGCCGTCATGGGCAGCAGCGACGCCGTGCGCCAGGCCGTCAAGGCGGGGCTCGGCATCTCCATTCTTTCCATACGCGCGATCGCTGATGATGTCCGGGCCGGCAGTCTTGCAGCCCTCCGCGTCAAGGGAGTGGTCTTGGAGCGGAACTTTTCCATCATCCTGCTAAAGAACCGGAACCGCTCGACCCTGTGCCGCGCATTCCTCGATTTCCTTCTGAAGGGGAGTAAAAAATAGCGCGGGGTGCTTCCCTCCCGCTGCTGCTCCGCACGGCAGCCGCGCTGCCGCGCGTTCCCGTACAAGCATATGACGAGGACAAACGATGATGCACAGCTGCAGGCGGAACGGACGCTCATCAAAGGCCGCCTGTTCAAGGCTGATATCTACCTGACGCGCCGGGACGGGCGGCAGTACGTGGTCAAGGACTTTTCCCGGAAGGGCTTCTGGGAACGCAACTGCATCGGCCGCATCGTCATCCATCGCGAAGCGCGGGCCTATGCGGGCCTTGCGGGGATCGAGGGGATACCGCCGTCCTTCCAACGGCTGTCGCCGTTCTCGCTCATGGTGGAGTTCCTCGAAGGGACGTCGTTCGGCGCGCTTGACCAGAACCAGATCACGCCGGAGGTCATCGGCCAGTTCGAACGCATCGTTGCGGGTCTTCACGAACGCGGCTGGGTGCACCTCGATCTCCACCGGAGGGAGAACATCCTGCTTGTCCGTGACAGGGTGTTCGTTATCGACCTCGCCTCGGCCCTGCACCCCGGCATGATCCCCTTTGTCGGCCGCCTCCTCACGCGCATGATCGGCCTCGCGGACCGGCTGTCGCTCATCAAGATGAAGACGATCTTTGCCCCGCAGGCGCTCAGCGCCGAAGAGCGAAAGATACTCTCCGTCAGGAACAGCATCATGCCCTCAAAGTGGGTCATCCGCTGAATTCCACGCCCCGAACCGTTTCCCGCGAAATTCCTGCCGGCGCGGGCTTCGAACCATGGCCGCGCTGCTCGTTGACACTGCCGCTTCGACAGGAGTAGAATCAACACATGCAGAAATTCAGGATTTCCTCCGATTTCAAGCCCACGGGCGACCAGCCGCAGGCGATCGACCAGCTTGCAGAAGGCGTGGTCAAAGGCCTCCCACACCAGGTCCTGCTCGGGGTCACGGGCTCGGGCAAGACCTTTACCATGGCGAACGTGGTGGAGCGCGTG
>DATHDE010000009.1:0-9167 GCA_035490495.1 Nitrospirota bacterium | reverse complement strand
GCTCAGATTCGGAACAGCCGAGAGGTCTTCCATTACGCGAAGGTTGTAGGCAGTCGCTGTTCCCGCGTTGGCGGCTGTTACCGTAACGGTCACGATGTCGCCCGCATCGCTGCTTGCAGCCGAGAATGCCTTGGTAAGGGTGATCCTCGGCTCCTGAACGACAACAGCGGCTTCCCCGTACGTCAGCACGACATGCTGTCCCGCCTGGTCGATGTAGTCGGCGGACACGCTGGTCGAGGCCCCGCCATTACGGATCAGGCCGCCGTTGTTGGTATTGGCCGTGTTCTCGACGCGCGCGATGAAGTTGATCTTGAGGTCGTAGCGGTTGTTGCTTGTCCCCTTCGTGACCTGCTGATCGCCGAAGTTCCAGGTGACGAGATTACTCGTGCAGGTGGGCGTGATGATCCCGCCCGGGACAAAACCCGCATCGGAATAGGGCGCCGCGTTCAGGTTCACTGCCGGCGCTTCCGTGCACCGGATGCCCACGGGAAGCACGTCGCGGACCACGAAGCTTCTCAGCTGCGCCACGGGTATGGACGTCGTCAGCTCGTACCTGACTTCCTCGCCCACTGATACTCCCTGGGGACTGGTTCCACCAAGCGGGGTGTTGGACACAGCCGTGATCCTTTTCGGCTGCGTCAGGACCGGGATGATCCTGACCGTGGCATGGGCGTCGGCTGTCGCATAAACGCGCGCGCCACCGCTGTCTCCATTCGGCCGCTGGGGTGCGCTCTGATGGCCGGACGGCCCTTCGAGGCTGTCGTACGTCGCTGATGCCGTATTGACGAACTGCTGGAGCGGAGCTGCGCTGTCGTCGAAATCCACGCGGTAGTAAAGTCTCACCGATGACCCCGCGTCAATGCGCTGCAGGGCCGTGCTGTGGGTATGGGAGAATTGGATGACTGCCGGCACGCCGTTTTTGACAATGTCATCGGTCAGAATCGAGCCCTCGCCGCCCGTGTCCGCCGCGTCGATGAGCCCGTCAGCGTCATTGTCCAGGCCGTCGCTGCCCAGGGGGATGATGTACGCCAGATCGCTTGCATCCTGGGTGTCGGTGACGACGACATCGTAGGCAGGCGCGCGCGGCACGCCGTTGCTGCTTGCTTCGTTCGCGATCGTCAAGCGATAGATATAGGAGCTGTACGCGTCGCCGTCGTCAGCCAGTGTTACAAAGTGGCTGCATGCCGGACCCGCTCCATAGAGCGTCTCGTTGCAGACCTCCTTTACGACGGTGAGCCTGGGCTCCTGAACCGTGAGATCAACTCTCCGCACCGCCTCGCGCGGGTAGCCGACAGTATTGGGGCTCAGGTCATAGACTTCCTCCAGGTTCGTCATGGGGTTGAAGAAGACCGCTTGGAAGTAGGACACGAGAATATTGCTGGACACCGCAGCATGCATGTTCGGAGCCGCGCTCGCGTTTACGGGATTATTCATGATCCGGTCGGACACGTTCAGCCGGAACCACTCATCCTTGTGCGTGATGCGCTCTGCCGGCACGGCCTGGTTGAACGTCCAGTTGAACCATCCTTCATCCAGTGGCTGGGGCGCGGGCGGCACAAGGCTTGTCCCTTTGTTCAGGCTGATACTCCTGATCGCAGCGGTCGTCGTGCCGAAGGGGGGGATGTTCGCGAACGGGTCCGTGGACGACACATAGCCCTGTCCTGCGGGCACCTGGTCCACGACCTGTATCTTCTGGACGGCAATATAGGTGAACCCCGGGGTCTGGAACCCGAACCAGCCGCCCGTATCGATATGGAACGTGCACTCCTCCCCGATCTCGACAAAACGGTCGGGAAGCGACGGCAGCGGGACGTTATTTTCCGTACAGTTGCCGTACTCGGACTTGAGGAGATTGAACCCGATGACCCGCGCGCGTATGCCGTCGAGCGTGTAGTTATTCGCGTGGTCCGTGATGCCGTCCAGCCTCGGCGTAGGCGCGGGGAACCAGAGCGGTGTTCCGTCCCAGAGCCTGATCTCGCCGATCGTATCCGCGCGGAACGTCAGGTCGTCGGCCGCATTCGGATTGGTATTCTTGATGACCTGGAACGTGTAATTGACGGTGGCTCCCGGCGCTATCCTTCCCCCGGTGCAGTCATAGACCGCGGCAGTGGCCGGTATGGCCACGGGCAGCGTCCACACAGGCCGCGGCGGCGGGTTTGCAGTCAGCGTGCAGGCGGACGGAACAGAAGAAACGACCATGCCCTGCCCGAAAGAAACATACGTATGGTACTGGCTCCTGTCGTTGCTGTTGCTGGCATCGTGTCCCCCGTGGTTGGCAACCGCGATTGTCAGGGGCAGCGGCTGATTCGGATCATTCGTGAGAATGAAGATCAGCTCCGAACCCACGATATCGACGTCCAGGTCCTCAGGGAACGACGCTGCGTTGTCGGTGAACGTGCGCGTCTGATGGCCCTGGCTGCCGCAGAACGTGTCGAACTCGACGGTCAGCACGTTCGTTATCGTTATCTGGTTGGACGGATCGGTTCCCGGCGGATCGCTGTTCGGTGCTTCGGTCCGTACATCCAGGTTCGCTACCTTGTCATAGGACGATGTTCTGACAAGAACGATGGGAAAGGTCACGGTCAAAATATCGCCTTCCCGCAGCATGTTCACCTGGTCGGGATACAGGGGGTGCGCTGTCGAGCTTGTCAGGGTGAAGGCCGGCTGCGTATTGGACAGGGGCACGGCAGGGTCGGTGGATGTCAGGGTACCGGCTGCGGGATTGGTCCAGGTGATCCGGTCGATCATGCCGGGATAGCTGCCGTAGGCAGGCTGGATCGTGTTGATGCCGAATGCGGCGGCGCTGACCTGCAGGGTTTTCACGAACCCGCCTGTCCAGTAGGTGGGGTCGATGACATACTCGGGAGGAAGAAGGTCCGTCAGGCTGATGTTCTTGACCGTGCCTCCGGAGGTGTTCGTGATGGTAATGGTCACCATCCCTTTGCTGCCTGCGGGCTGGGCTGTATTGATGCCCGTGATCGCGCGCTGCACGGAAAGGAGCGCCCGGTCGCCGTACAGCGTGTACAGGTTCGCTGTTGCACTGCCGGGCGCGGCGCCGGTCGACGTGGCGGCAATCCCGCCGCTGGGCGGCTCCGCTCCGCAGCCCCACTGAACATCGCCGGCGGTGTTGGATTTGGAGGCCACGCAGGAGGCATTGGCAGTGATCTTGCCTACGAGATAGACGGAGGTATTGCCGCCGGCAGTGACATCCACTTCATAGCCGTCCGGCGACACGGCTCTGTTGCCGAAGGGGTCCGTAACGATGAAGTCATTGATGCTGTTGCTCGCAGAGATGCAGGGGGATCCGGCAGGCGGAACGCCGTCATTGGAAGCCACGGCATTGGCGCTGGCAGCTGTCGGGCAGGCGTAATTGACAACGAGATTGTTTGCCTGCATGACGTCGTCGAAACGGAGGTCCTGCAGTCCGGCCAGCCCCGTGTTGCTCACATTGATGCGCCAGACGATATCGTCGTTGTTGTTGCCGTAGACGGTGCCGGTGCGGCTTCCCTCGCGCTGGTTCGCGTCATAATTCCAGCCGGTCTTTCCCACATGGGGGACCGGCTCGCGAAGCGGCAGGATGTCCGTGGCGCTCTGGGGCGAGTCGGCGCAGCCGGAGTCGGTACTGAAGATCAGCGATGCCTGGATGGCGCGGTTTGCGCTGACGAGGCCCTCGGGATCAGCGACACGGCGCACTGCAAACGTAACAGCGATGTTCTCGACATAGCTTCCCTGCCACGTGTCCGAGGCAAGGCTGATGAGGGCCGGGATCTCGGCCGCGGTCCAGGTCAGCACGGAACCGCCGCCGCTTACAGCCGGGGCTGCGCCGGCGAAAGCCGGGCCGCCGTTGACGCTGTACCTGACGGGCGTGGGCGCTGCAGGATCGTAGGTCAGCCCTGAACTGCCCAGGTTCTCCGTGACCGTCATGTTCATCATCGTCGCGCCGGAGTACGGGTTCGAGATGACGATCGTGACATAGCCGTAGCCGCACAGTTCGCAGTAGCTTGCGCTGGTGCCGGGATTCGCGGTCACGTCATGGGCGATGAAGGGAGGGGCGGAATGCTTGATATCACAGGGCGCAGCCGGCGCAGCCGTGACCGCGGACAGCAGGATGAACGCTGCCGCGGCCAATCGTGCCAGATGTGTTACAACGGCTGATAAGAATTTCATTTTAAACGGTTTAACCATTCTCCGGTACCGTTCTCTCGAAAAGTCGCAGCGTGTTAACACTAGCAAATAACAATCGCTCCTGTCTCGGCGTTTTATGACATGCTCTCGGCTTTTTATGCTATTTTCGAGCAAATCACGGCTGGGGCAGGTTTCTGAAAGCGGAAGGCGTATGGCCGGTGAGCTTCTTGAAAATTCTGCCGAAACCGGTCGGATCGGCGAAACCGAGGGATGCGGCAATTTCGGTTACGCTCTTGGCACTGGTGCGGAGGAGGCTCTTGGCCTTCGTGATTCTCAGGCTGTTGAGATAATCCTGGTAGGACAAACCCATCACCTTCTTGAACATCCGGGAAAAGTGGGAGGCGGACATCCCGGCCTCCCGGGCGGCAGAGGCAAGACGAATGTCGGTCCGGTAGTTGTCGTTGATAAAACGTACGGCCTGCTGGATCTTCTGATGACGGCTGCTGATGACGGCGGAGTGCGGCATGCCGGGCTGAGCCGGGGCTTCGGATCCGGGAAGCAGATTCTTTCCGAATGGCTCCTTCAAGTAACTTCGAACGCCTTTTCTGAACGCCTCGACCGCAACCTCCTCGTCGCCGTCCGCCGTCACGACGATAACAAGAACGGGCGGTGCAGCATCCTTGGTCTCTTTCATGCGGACAACGTTAGCAGACAGCAATCGCTCCTGTCTCGGCTTTTTATGACGTGCACTCAGCTTTTTATGCTTTTTTGAAGAAAATTATTCGTGCGGAAGGTTTCTGAAAGCGGAAGGCGTATGGCCGGTGAGTTTCTTGAAAATTCTGCCGAACCCGGTCGGGTCGGCAAAGCCGAGGGACACGGCGATTTCCGTGACGCTCTGGCTGCTGGTGCGGAGCAGGTTCCTGGCCTTCGTGATTCTCCGGCTGTTGAGATAGTCCTGGTAGGACATGCCCATCACCTTCTTGAACATCCGGGAAAAGTGGGCCGGGGACATGTCAGCCTCCCGGGCCGGGGCGTCGAGGCGGATGTCGGTCCGGTAGTTGTCGTTGATAAAACGAACAGCCTGCTGGATCTTGTGATACTGGCCGAGGGTGACCCGGGAATGCGGCATTCCCGGCTGCGCGAGATCCTGAGACCGGGGCAGGATGTTCTTTCTGCGCTGCTTGTCAGCATGCCGCAGGGCAAGATAGAAGTCGATCTTCGCGGAAAGCTCGGACAGGCTGAAGGGCTTCTTGAGGTAATCGCGCGCGCCGCTCCTGAACGACTCGACCGCGACGTCCTCATCGCCGTATGCCGTGGCAATGATGACGAGCACGGAGGGTTCGACGTCCTTGATCTCTTTCATCACGTCGATGCCGGACATGTCAGGCAGCCGGTATTCGATGACCGCGAGGTCGATGTCTCTGCGCCGCTGCACGCGCTCGATCGCGGTCCGTCCGGACTGGACCGTGACGAGTTCGCAGGCGTCGGAAAGGCTCTCAACGTACAGCTGGATGAGGGCGGTATCGTCGTCGACGATCAATATCCGGGCCGTGTTCCCTGCAGCGGGCGGAGAGGCTTTGTGGCCGCCCTTCCCGTGACGTTTCGTACTATCGCTTATCGATGGTTCATTACTCATAGTTGAATGATCGGAAAAGCCACGCCCTGCCCTTCGACAACCTGCGTTAGCAATAGTGCTCCCGGACTCTACTACAGGCGGATGGAAAAGTCCAGAAAAGAGATGGGTGAATGGGGATGTACAGAGGTACTGCCCTTCGCTCCGATAAAAAAGGAGCCGCCGAATATCAGCAGCTCCTCGATTTATTCTTATCGTTCTTTTGCTAGCACACCGTATATGATCTGCAAATAATCTTTTATAGCTCCGCCCCTTGGTGTTTTCAGGCACGTCGAGATGACCAGTTCCTGGCTGTTCTGATCTTCGTTGTGTCCCTGCCGAGAAACTTGCAGCGAATTTATAAATTCGCCGAAGCCATCAGCCGCTCTTTGTCTTTGAACAGCATGTCGCATTTATTGACATGGATCTTCACCACAATGCCCTTGCCAAAGGTGGCATGATTGACCACATCTCCGACGGAATACTTTGCAGCCATGTCATACTCGCGTTCCTTGCCTTTTGCCTTCGTGAGTCCGGCCTCCCAGACGATCTCCGCTGTTGCGGCTTCCTCTGCCGCGCTTGTTTTCGTCCTCGGCTTCCGGACTTTCGAGGTGTCGACCACCCCCCGGAATTTATGCATGCTGCCGCAGGTTTTGCACCGCACTTTGGAGATTGTCTCGCCGTCCATCGTCATGACGGTATGATCGAGGTTGAGTTTGCACTTGCCGCAATACGAATCAATACTTGAACCGGCTGATTTAGTTGCCTGCATAAAACCTCCTTGGGGGATTAGATGGAGCGCATCATTCAATGACAGAAGGAACCTGTTCCGGAACCGGTCGAAGATCGGTTGAATTCCGAAGAGACATAATGAACACCTCCCGTGACAGTGCATTGTACGTCTTACGAAAGGGAAAAGCTCCAACTCATTTCGAAATAATGAGGGGATCATATTCGCCGGGAAGGACCCCGATCATGAAGAAATACAATGACGCTCCCGCCTTAGCCCCGGTGTCTGACCTAAATCAACAAAGCTCACCGCTGATTCCCCGGGAGGCAGCGAGCCGTGAGTTTCGTACGATCAACAGCATAAAGAATAATCTTGCAACTCGGGAAGAACAGAGTATAATACAAGCATACTTCAAGGGGCGATCATCGTGAATTGCCCCGCCATCGGTCACTGATCCTCCTGCTCTCACCTTTTCGCATTTCAAAAAAAGAGACAGCATCTTGGTTGGCGAACGATGCCGTTCCGTCGGTTATGAGCCCTCGCGCCCGTTTTCCGTATCACTTCGGCTTGGCGGAATATGATTTTATCAGAGCGCAAGAGCCCCGGCTGTGACGCCGGTTGTCTTTTACAACGCAAAACGCTGTTCGGCCACGCCGTCGGCGCTATCTAACTTACCAGGGAGGCAGCATGGCGAAGAAGCTCTATGTAGGAAATCTGTCGTACACCACCCACGACGAGGATCTGCGGGAGGCATTTTCAAAGATCGGCGAGGTCTCGTCGGTCATCCTTATCACGGATCAGGCAACCGGCAGGTCAAAGGGGTTCGGGTTCGTTGAAATGGCCTCGGATGAAGACGCGGAAAAGGCGATCTCCGCGATGAACGGCACGTCATTCATGGATCGGAACATCACGGTGAACGAGGCCAGGCCGAAGACCGAGGGCGGTCGTTCAGGGTCCGGCGGTGGCGGCGGGGGTAAACGCGGAGGCGGGTACGGCGGAGGGGGGCGGTCTTGGAGATAAGGGTCCAGTCACGGGACATCGAAAAGGCCCTGCGAAGTCTTAAAAAGAAACTCGAGCTTGACGGTATATTCGGGGAGCTGAAAAAACGTCGTTTTTACGAGAAACCCTCCGTCAAAAAAAAGCGAAAGCAGCAGGAAGCACAAAAACGGAAGCGGAAGCTCCTTCGGCGTTCGCGATCGAATGGCGCCGGCCCGCGGCCGATGCGCGGCAACGCGCCGCGTATGCCGTCTCACACTCCCGCCGCTGTGCCGTCGGACGCGAAAAAGTGAGCATGGCCGAAGGGTTTCCTTCGCACCTCCGCTTCTCCGCTTAGAAATATTCTTGTCCTCTTGAGAGAATTTATTTGTGCATCCGGCCTGAGGAGGCACTCATTGGGAAAGCCGAACTTTAATTTTCAGAAGCGCCAGAAAGAACTGATGAAGAAAAAAAAGAACGAGGAAAAAAAGCAGCGCAAGCTTGACAGAAATGCGGCAAAGCCCGCAGAGGCGGCCATCACAGAAGGCCGCTCAAACGACGACTGACACGGAAAGCGCGTCCTCCAAAGGAGGTGACGACATATGGCTGCTTCACGACAAGGCGCCAAAAAGGAAGTAAAGAAACCAAAGAGCAAGAAGAAGTAACAGTGTCATAGGCGCGAAACAAGACAGCCCGCTCTGATCACGAGTGGGCTTCTGTTTTTTCCGAATTTTTCCGCTTGTACAACAGGCAGGGAGTACCGATACGGGAAGAGGTCCGGCAGTTCGGGAAAAACGTTCTGCTTCAGGCTTTACAGTAGCGAATCTTCACCACATAAGCTATGCTTGCATGCCCCACCGAGTCATTCGTTCCGTGGTAAAAGAACTTACCGCTGGTCTTTTTTCTGCGGGTCTTCACCATCGCGGCGGTTACCGGGGCAAGGTCGTACCCGCCATTCACGCATCCCTCGTGCATACACTTCATATGAAAGCCGGCATAATCGGACGGAGTGAGGCTCAGGGTGCGCTTCATCAGAACCTGGTTGAAGCCGCGTCGGTAATAGGTCATCTCGAATTCGATTGCCGATATCTCCGCGTAGCGCTCCGAGACAAGCCCCAAAGCTGCAAAAGCAGCGCGTTTCAGGTTCAGCTTTTCCCTATAGGATTGTTTGCGCACGATCGCTCCTTGGCACGTCAAGCAGGCGAGAAACGAAAAGATGAGCGGGCCGAACGGACGGAAACAACAGGCCATGAATGAGCTGGGTCTGTATAGTGTATAGGGTCAGGCTTAGGAAATAAGGAATTGATAAAGACCTTGTGAACCATTGTCCCGGAAGTTCTCTCTACTTCTGATTTTCTCCTGCATCAAAGGATATATACGTTTCGTTGGTTCCTCCAATGCATTAAACCCATTTGAATTTTATAGGACAAACCTCATTTGATTACAAATTTGAACCTATGAGAAACATCACGGTTATGTGAACGATTATTGCTGAACGAATAAGAGATTTTAGGCCTCTTGCTGCTTTGCGTCAAACGAAATATCGGTTGCCGCAGGGCAGGAAACTGGACTCAGACAAATGAATAAGGAGAGGACAACATAAAAGAGCTGCCGGTATTCGGCAGCTCCTCGAATTGATTAGCGTCCCCGCGTTAATAGGGCAGGTTCGGAGAGTTTTGTCCATGGCTAAGCCTATTGGCAATAGCTGAAATTGGCGCCCTGTGC
>DATHDE010000008.1:0-17230 GCA_035490495.1 Nitrospirota bacterium | reverse complement strand
AAGGCCCCAGGGGCTAAAGGCCCCTCGAGTTCTTAGGGCTCTGAACGACACGCCTGAAAAGCGTGCCCTTCACTTGTATCGCCGTTAATGGCGTAACCAAGGTCCTTCGGCTTCGCGCAGGACGGCCCTTCACCGGCCAGCATTTATAATCGTGCAAACAGCAGATTCCTCGCGCCGAAACCGGGCGCTCGGAATGACAATCCGTTGGGGGAAAACGAGGACACCAGGTTTTGAAAATTCGCAACATCGCCATCATCGCCCACGTGGACCATGGCAAAACCACGCTGGTGGACGGCATGCTCCGCCAGAGCGGCGTCTTCCGCAGCAACCAGGAGCTGGTCGATCGCGTCATGGATTCCAACGAGCTGGAACGCGAGCGCGGGATCACCATCCTGGCCAAGAACACCGCCGTGTTCTATCACGAGGTGAAGATCAACATCGTGGACACGCCCGGCCACGCCGATTTCGGCGGCGAGGTCGAGCGCACGCTCAAGATGGTGGACGGCGTGCTGCTGCTCGTGGACGCGTCGGAAGGGCCGCTGCCGCAGACGCGCTTTGTGCTTAAAAAAGCGCTTGAACTGGGGCTCCCCCCCATCGTCGTGATCAATAAAATCGACCGTCCGGATGCGCGTATCCAGGAGGTCGTGAACGAAGTATTCGACCTGTTCATCGACCTGGACGCGAATGACGAACAGCTCGATTTCCCTATTGTCTACACCATTGCCCGCGACGGTATCGCCAAAACATCCATGGAAGAGGAAGGGAAGAACCTTCAGCCCCTCTTCGAACTGATCGTCAAAACCATTCCGGCGGCCGGCGGCGATGAAACAGCGGTACCCCAGGTGCTCGTGACGAACATCGACTATAACGACTACGTCGGCAGGCTCGCCGTGGGCCGCGTTTTCGCAGGCACGATCAGGCAGGCCCAGTTCGTCGGCATTGTGGATCACACCGGCGTGGTGCGCAAGGTAAAGATAACGAACCTCTACCAGTTCCAGGGACTGAAGCGCGTGGACACGGAAATCGCCACCGTCGGCGACATCGTGGCCATCGCAGGGATGGAAGACGTGAACATCGGCGACACCATCACGGACGCTGAATCGCCCCAAGCCCTGCCGCGCATCGCCGTGGACGAGCCTACGATATCCATGATCTTTTCGATCAACAACTCGCCCTTCTCGGGCAAGGAAGGCAAGTTCGTCACATCGCGCCACCTCAAGGAGCGGCTCGAAAAGGAGCTCCTGTACAACGTTGCCATCCGCATGGAGCCCATGGAGTCCACGGACAGCTTCAAGGTGATGGGCCGGGGCGAACTGCAGCTTGCGATCCTGATCGAAATGATGCGGCGCGAGGGATACGAGTTGTCCGTTTCCCAGCCCGAGACCATCACCAAGGATATCAACGGAAAAATGCATGAACCCATGGAGCTGCTGGTGATCGATTGTCCCGAGGAGTTCATCGGTGTGGTGACGCAGAAGCTCGGTGTGCGCAAGGGCAGGATGATGAAGATGTCGAACCACGGCCACGGCCGCGTGCGCATAGAGTTCCGCATCCCCTCACGCGGACTCATCGGGTTCCGCTCCGAGTTCCTGACGGACACGCGGGGCACGGGGCTCCTGAACCACCTCTTTGACGGGTATGAGCCGTGGCACGGCCCGATCTCAAAACGCATGACCGGAGCCCTTGTGGCGGACCGGCCGGGCAAGTCCACGATCTACGCCCTCTTCCATCTCCAACCGCGCGGCGAACTCTTCATCAGGGAAGGTACTCCCGTGTACGAAGGAATGATCGTGGGTGAAAATTCGCGGGAGAACGATATCGACGTGAACGTCGTGAAAGAGAAGAAGCTCACGAATATGCGCGCCTCAGGGGCTGATGAGGCGCTGCACCTCGTGCCCCCCCGCATCCTGTCGCTCGAACAGGCCATCGAGTTCATCAAGGAAGACGAACTCGTCGAAGTTACCCCGCAGACCATCCGGCTCCGAAAACGCGTGCTCGAAGGAAACAAGCGGCCGAAGAACCGGGAGCAAATCGATTAAAATATTCCTCCGCCGGAACCTTGCGTGTTAAATCAAGACCGATAAAGAATGTCTTTATTTCTTCCCCGACAGGGCCCTGTCAAGGGACAGCGCCCCTCCTCCCCTCATCATGAGCACCACTGCAATGGCGATGACCAGGAGATGGTATTCGAACCCCTCGCCTTTCTGATTGTCGAACCAGTTCATAAAAAACCCGTTCTGCCAGTGCAGCATATACACGGCCACGGCCATGTTTACAGCAATGCCGAATGCCGCGACACGGGTCAGCAGGCCCGTGATCAGGCCGAGCGAACCGAGCCCTTCCGCCATGATCGCAAGAAAAGCGAATACCGCGGGAATACCCAGTTTAGCGGTAAAAAATCCCATCGAACCCGAGAACCCGTATCCCCCGAACCAGCCGAAGAGTTTCTGCATCCCGTGCGGGAAAAAAACAATTCCGAGCATCACTCTCAGGATCAATACGGCGACATCGTTATTGGTGGAAAGCATCTTTTTCAACATGGCGTTCTCCTTTCATCGCGCGTCGGTCAACACCCCCGCCCAACCCCACCTTTTTGCACAACCTACCGAGCTCCCGCTGCTCCGCTGCGCTCAGCACGCTCATTTCATGCATGATGCGTGACACCTGTCCCGGAAACAACGACGTGATCAGCTTCCTGCCCGCTCCTGTAAGGTGAACAGCGCAATGCCGCCTGTCATCTGCATCGCGGATCCTTTTTACGAGTCCGCGCTTTTCAAGATTGTTGACAACGAAGGTGATGTTTCCCCTGCTTTTCAGGATCTTCCTTCCGAGATCCTTCTGATAGAGAGGCCCGAGATGCAGGAGCGCTTCGAGCACGCCGAACTGGCTGACCGTGAGCGCAAGTGAGTTGAAACGGCTCTCCACGCGGCCGGAAACGGATTCCGCCGCACGCACCAGTTTAACAAACGCTTTCAATGCGGCTTTCTCTCTCGCAGTACCCCGGGAACGGATAGTCATGGCGACTTCATCCTTATTGATTTAATGTTAATCTAATTGTAGCGCAAACGGGGCACGTCAAGATTGCCGGTCGCGGCGGTCAGCAACCGGCATTCTCACCGGAATCGAGGAATCGGGGAGCCTAGAGGGGCAGATCCTTGATGCGCTGCAGGACCGAGGTCCTGATGAAGGAGGGAGATTGCGGCGGCGGCATCGTGCCGTTATCCAGAACGAGTGCCAGACCGTCATGGAGGCCGCCCCCGCAGCTGCAGGGACCATCGCTGCTCCTGCCGAAGGGCTTGATCACGCGCTTGCCGCAGCTGTCGCACACGAGCACGCTTTTGCTGCCTGACCACTTGCCGCGCTTGGCCAGGGGATTTCCGTCGATTTCAACGATGTCCATGGCGAAGTCAACGACCGGCGCGTTGCTGATGGATGTGCCGATCCCGTAGCCGTGTACAACCGGGTTCAGGACCGGGATGTCTTCTTCTCCGATGCCGCCGCTGACGTAGAACCTGATATGCCCGAGGCCGCGCAGTTCAAGCTCCCAGCGCGTCTCCTCCAGGATGCGGAAAAAATTCCCCCGCCGCGATCCCGGCGTGTCGAAGCGGACCGCAAAGAGCCTCTCGCCGAACTCCCGGGCCATGTTCAGCACCTCGAACTTCTCGTCCTGGAATGTGTCGATGAGCGCCACGCGCTTCAATCTCTTGTCGAGGACCTCATCGTACGCCTTGAAGGCTTCCAACGTCGAGCCCATGCATAAAATCAGGGAATGCGGCATCGTGCCCATGGGGTCCTCGCCGATCACCTCGCCGGATTTGACGACAGCAACGCCGTCGCATCCTCCCACATAGGCATTGCGTTCGATCATGGGCGCTAGGGCGGGATGCATCCTGCGTGCGCCAAAGCTCATCACCAGCCGGTCGCCGGCAAGTTTCTTCATGCGTGCGGCCTGCGTGGATATGCCCGACGCCTGGCACAGCAGGCCGAGAATCGCCGTTTCATACACCATGAAATCACGGTACCGCCCCTCGATTTCCATCACCGGCTCGTAGGGGTAGAAAACCGCGCCCTCTTCCATCGCACGCACCTTTACCTTCAGGCCCCGCATCAGTTCGAGTGCTTCGCCCGTGCCCGTCAGCAGAGCCCACGGCCAGTTTCTTGGCAGGTTTTTGGCTATGAACTCGGCTTTGACCACGGGATTTATGTTTTTCGCTTTCAGGATCGAGAGCGCCCGTTCGAAGTAGACATCCGTGATTTTCCCGTCGATGATGTCTTTCGGATCAGCAGTCAGGAACATAAGTCACCTCATTAAAGACAGTACACAGTACAGAGTACACAATACGAAGCAAAATATAGACGCGAAGAACATAGTTATCTGTACTATGTACTATGTACTATGTACCGTTATTCTATAATTACCCCCATTACATTTTTCATAATCCGGAGCGCTGCGTCATGGTCTTCCCTGGCCAGACCGGCGACGCCCCTTTCCACGACAGTGACGCGGTAGTCGCGGAGCACGGCGTCGGACGCCGTGAACATCACGCAGATATGCGTCACATCGCCGGTCAGCCGCAGCGCTTCGACGCCGAGATTGTTCAGCGTCGCGTCGAGTGTGGTCTCGAAAAAGTCAGAGTAGGTTGTTTTGCGGATCACCGTGTCCTGGGCGCCGGGTTTCAATTCATCCACGACTTCCGCGCCCTTCGTGCCCCGGACGGCATGGGCTGGCCATCCGAACTTTGCAAATTCCTTGTCGTCGGGCTCGTGATGATCGCAAACATAGATCACGGGCGAACCGGTTTCGCGGGCATGTTCTATCTCTTTTTTAATGACCGGAATGATGGTGCGGGCATCCGCCACCTCGAGCGGCGCACCCGGAAGCACAAAATCATTCAGCATATCAATGATCAGCAGGGCTTCTTTCATAGGCATTCACCTCCCTGCACTGCGCCTTCTTTACAATTTTAACAAGATGCGGTATCTTTTGCAAGAAAGAGGCGGTGCTGTTGCGATCTTCGGGAGATCCGGTCATGCCAGAAATCAAACGGGTTCTTTTCGACCAGGACGTCATCGCGGCAAGAGTGGAAGCGCTGGCACAGCGCATCTCGACGGACTATGCGGGGAAGGAGCTGGTCCTGATCTGCATTCTGAAGGCCGCCGCCATTTTTGCTGCGGATTTGATGAGGCGCCTGTCTGTTTCCGCCAAAATCGAATTCATCCAGGCGGCAAGTTACGGTATGTCGGCTGCATCCTCACGTGAAGTCGTCATCGTGCAGGATCTGCATAAAGACATTGAAAACCGCCACATATTGCTTGTGGATACGATCATCGATACAGGGCACACCCTGCACGCACTGCTCGGCCTGCTGGCGGAGCGAAAACCGGCGAGCATGAACATTGTTGTCCTGCTCGACAAAAAAAGCAGGCGCAGCACCGAAGTCCCTGTTGCTTATTGCGGGTTCGAGGTCCCGGACGAATTCGTCGTCGGTTACGGCATGGATTACCGCGATCAATATCGAACGTTGCCGTATATCGCGATCGTCGAACCTGGGGAGTGATCTGCGGTGAGCGGTTTGCTATTCCTGCCTGGAGCAATTCTCCTCACGGGCGACAAAAGGATGTGAAAATGTCTCTCCAAGACCGCCCTGGACGCGACTTCTTCTCGTTTACCGCTGTTATTATTCGTGGCAGTGTCAGGCCAACCGGTAGATATGATCATCTCAGCACAGTCAAATGAACTGACCGGAACCGACTTTTCCGCACTTTCTTCACTGCTGTGCTATATTTGATGCTGTCCATGTTCTTAAATTCCTGTTCAGGGAGGCGGATCCATGTCTGAGAATCAGAGGAAAGGTGCGGGACAGCGGGAAGAGCACACACCAGCAGAGATAAAAAGTGCGGGCATAAGCCGTCGTGCATTCATCGCGAGTGCGGCGGCGGTGGGGGCCGGTGCCGTAGCGTTCACGAATATCGCCCGGCAGGAGGCTCTGGCGCAGAGTGCGCCCCATCCTGCGCCCGAAACTGCAAAAGCCGCGGCAACACCGCCCAAAACGAGCGATGCGCAGAAATTCGCCGACCTGATGAAGGCAGCCAGGGACAAGCTCTACCCCCGGTGCAGGGTCTGCCCTGAATGCGACGGTGTGGCATGCGGGGGAGAAGTGCCGGGCATGGGCGGTATCGGTTCGGGCTCCTCGTTCCGCAACAACTTCAAGGCACTTGCAGTTTACAAGCTCCAGATGCGCACATTGCACGATGTCGCCAAGCCGGATACGGGCATGACGCTGTTCGGCCTTAAACTCAGCATGCCGATTCTTTCAGCTTCAACGGGCGGCACAACGTACAACATGGGGCTTGCCGGTAAAATGTCGGAGGAGGATTATATTAATGCGGTCATCGGCGGGTCCGTGCAGGCGGGCACCATCGGCCTCGCAGCAGACGGGATCGAAGACCCCCTTGACGTCTACAAAAAGCGGCTCAACGCGATCAAGGCTTACAATGGAAAAGGCATTGCCATCATGAAACCCAAGGGGCAGGATGAAGTGTTCCAAAAGATCAAGCTCATCGAAGATTCAGGGGCCCTGGCTTTCGGCATGGACGTGGACGGCGCGGGTCGCGCAGCACGGGCCCTGCCCGGTCAGATCGTGGAACCCAAGAGCATGAAGAAGCTGCGCTCCATCGTCGGGAGCACAAAAGTACCCTTCATGATCAAGGGCGTCATGACCGTGGATGAAGCGCTCATGGCTGTTGATGCGGGTGCGGCGGCCATCGTGGTGTCCAACCACGGCGGACGCGTACTGGACCATACGCCGGGAACCGCCGAAATACTTCCGAAGATCGCGGAAAAGGTAAAGGGAAAACTGGTGATACTTGCCGACGGCGGCGTGCGGAACGGCTACGACGTCCTCAAGATGCTCGCCCTGGGTGCGGATGCGGTCATGATCGGCCGCCCCATCATTCGCGGAGCGGTCGGCGGCGGACAGGAGGGCGTAGCACTCATTCTGAACAAAATGCGGAAGGAACTTGCCGAAGCGATGGTACTGACCGGCGTAGCCAGTGTAACGCAGGTCGGTAGAAATATTATTGCCTGAGTATGGACGGGCACACGTACAAGGAGGATTCATGCGCTCTGCATCAGCCATCGCCGTAGTCCTTGCGCTTATCGCGTCCGCCGACATCGCCCGTGCAACAAACGACGGCAGGCAACTGCTCTATGGGGGCGGCGGGCAGGGGAAGGTGATTTTCGACGGCAGGACACATGCTGCAGCCGGTTTTGTGTGCAATGACTGCCATCTCGGCATTTTCGAAACAAGGAAGAAGGCGCTGATCACCTCAGAAGATCACAAAAACGGCAAAGCCTGCTTCGCGTGCCATAACGGAACAGGCGCTTTCAATGAATGCGGGACATGCCACCGGCCTTGATAGGAGGGAGCATCCTGGCGATCAGGACCGGCAGATTTTCTGGAAGAGAAAGGGGGCAATATATCGTTGCCCCCTTTATTAGTATGATCGAGCTCGCTCACATTACTGCAGAGATAGAATGCAAAGGCAATCCGTGCATAAAAGCAGCCTGGACAGGATACGCTCCTCTCTGTCCGGGATAAAAAAAGAGGAACCAAGCGTTCACCTGGTCCCTCCACGCACCGCTGCCAGAGAACTGCATTCCGACCGAATTACATCGTGCGGCATACTTCCGGATCGCATGCAGGTTTGCATTCTGCTGTATACCGGCCGATTGCATAGGTCAAGATAGCCAACCCGCCGAAACCGAACAAGGCAGAGAGCTGCCCGCTCTGAACAATCTGCGGCAAAACAGCTCTCAGACCGAACAACAGGAGCGTTCCGACAACCACCCCTCTCACGATATCATCAAAAAAATTCGTCTTCATGGCCGCCTCCTTGAGAAACCTGTTTCCGGACTGCCCTTGGACCAAACCGGAATATCTGTATATCTTATTTAAGAATACCGCTTCTGAGAATTTTTTCAATAATGAGCCGCCTCTTTTCCCGATGATTTTCCCGCCACCCCTTTTCCCTCATCACTGATATTGACATCATGGCGGTAAAGTCATAGCATGAAGTTAATAAGTTTTGTCCGGCCATTCGTCATTATGCAATGGTCCGTGCCAAGGGGATGGGTGATGGCAGTCGGTTGGTCCCGGGACGGGGCTGTGCAGGATCAGATAGATGCGACGGTGGAATCCGCGGTTCAACTGGCAAAAAGCCGGCTGCCTGCAGGAGACGGCCTGACGCAGTGCGAGAACTGCGGTGCTGATATTCCGGAGGCGCGCCGGAAGGCGGTGCCGGGGGTTCGCTCTTGTGTCACCTGCCAGTCGGAACTCGAAAAAAGGCAGAAGACGGTTCAGCTGTACAATCGAAGCGGCAGCAAGGACAGTCAACTAAAGTAACGTGTCCTTCCCCCTTTTCCCCACCCTCGGTATCATCCTCGGCACCTGTTTCATATACTCGCGGTACTGGTCTTCGAAAATTGTGACGAACCGTCTCTCCTCGATGAACATCCCGAACAGGAAATACGCGTCCGCCAGGACCGTGACGGTCAACCCGTTCACCGTGATGTGGGGATTGCATGTAAAAAAAACGATGCCCGCGACATACAGCGGATGGCGCACGATGCCGTACACGCCGCGGGTAACCAGATCCTTCTGGGTAAGTCCCTCGATGTTTCCGCCTATTTCGCGGTCTCTCAGGTAGCGCCTGATCTGCTTGATGCCGAGAAACTCTCCTGAATCCAGGTAATCGAAGGCCCGTGAAGCAAACAGGAGCGCGCCTGCCTGCGCGGAGTACATGCCCAGTCGCAGCCAGAGCGGTTCGGTCCAGAGCGTGCGATCCGGAATCGTACGGATCCAGGAGAAAGCAGCCGCTGCCGTCGCCACGCTGACGACGTTGTACACCGCGCGATAATACACGCGCATGAACGTATCGCCGAACCGGCGTTTGCACGCTTCCTTGAACGTGCGGGTTATCGTTATACTGTGAATAAAGGCAAAGAGAAAAAAGATACCGGCGACGATGATCATGAGGATGGCTTTTCCGCGTACTGCGTGCTCCGTACTGTGAATGGTGCTTCTACCTGCCCGATATAAGCTCGGCAACCGACTCCTGAATCTCATCCATCCGGTCGAATGCCGCAATGCTGATATCGGCGTCGCGAAAGCGGTCCAGGAGATACGGACTGTCGAACGAGATGAGCACGGACAATGCCTGTGTTTCGCGAACCGTCCGCAGCATGCGCACAACCCTGGCTGCAAGCCGGTCGTCGATTCCCGATCTGCCTTTGTAAGCGGAGATAGTGGAGAAAATCGCCAGGATGCAGTATTCCGCTGCCCGGATGCTGTCGAAAACAAGTGATTCGGGTGCTTCCGCTTCGGAGGTCATCACCAGCACGGACAGGTTCTTGTACCGGTCGCGCATGGCGTGGATAAACGCATTTCCGGACTCCGTATTATTGTCGTCATCAAGGATAAAGCAGGCGATCCCCGACCGTGCGCTCACGGGGAGCTGTTTCCGATTCCCTGCAATGATCGTTACCGCCTTTCGGCTGAGGTCCCGGGCGGTGCGCCGGTTTTTCAGGTAATCGATCTCAACTTCCTGCGCGGGCATGCTGTCAAGCAGGCCGAGACGGTTCTTTGCGCTCATGATCCGCTGGACCGACTCAGTGATGCGGTCATGCGGGATGCGCCCCTGTTCCACAGCCGCCACCACGGCCTTGATCGTCGCCATGGCATCATGGGGATGGAGCAGGATATCCATGCCGGCCTCCACCGCCCGGACCGCGATCTCCTCCTGCGAGTGGATCCCTGCGAGGGCGCCCATGTCCAGGGCGTCCGACACGATAAGCCCGTCGAAGTTCATCCCCTCGCGAAGAAGCGCAGTGACTGTTTTTTTGGAGAAGGTAGTAGGCTGGTCGGGGTCCAGCGCAGGGACAAGGAGATGGGCGACCATCACCATAGCGACTCCGTCCTGCACAGCCTCGCGGAACGGCGGCAGTTCGATGCGGTTCAGTCTCCGTCTGTCCGCGCGGATCACCGGCAGGACAGAATGTGAATCCTGATCCGTATCGCCGTGACCGGGAAAGTGCTTGGCGCACGCAAGCAGGTCAAGCCGCCCTTTGCCCGCGGGCTTTTGAAGACGCTTGATATAGCGGGAGGAGAACCATTCGACGATTTCCGGCTCTTCGCCGAAGGCGCGGGTGCAGATGATGGGGTTTCCCGGATTGTTGTTGACGTCGGCAACGGGTGAAAAGACGGCGTGAATGCCTGCGGCGCGCGTTTCCGTGCGCACGGCGTCAAGCATGCGGTTCAGCAGGGCGACATCGCGCTTCGAGCGCCGGTCGACGGCCGATGCGACAGCCCGCTGGTTCGGAAACCGCGTGCCGCCCGCGAGCTGCTGGCCCAGTCCCCGCTCCACATCCGAGGCGATGAGCAGGGGAACATCCGTCAGCGCCTGCAGGGTCTCCAGCATGCGCGGCGTGCGCTGGAGCGTCCCCCCGAAAAGGATGAAGCCTCCGATCCCTGCTTTGATGATTTCCCTGAGTTGAATGAGGTACCGCGGATCGCCCAGTTGATCGCCGTTGATTCTCGGCATCACCATCTGTGCGACGTCCCGCGCCAGAGAACGCGTCGTCATGGCGCATATTTTCTCTTTTTCCTCCGACCTTTGCAAGCCTTTTATTCAAAGCGCGCCGGTAAAATCACGCGCAGAGGCGTTTTCTCCTCTTTTTCCTTTCCTCTTCACCGGCCCCATGGTATACTCCCGGGTCGAATATGCAGCGAGTCTCTGCTGTGCGACGGGAGAACATTTTATCCCGGGAGATCCGACTCTTCAGGCTCATTCGGCTCTCAGGACGCTTCTGATTCCCATGGACGATCTTCGTTTCAAAACCGATTCATACGCCACGCCGCCTCGTGCCGTTCCCCTGCTTGCGCGGCTCGCGCCTTCACTTTACTTTTATACGCACGTTGTGAAGATCGTATTTCAGGCCAGCAGCCTCGCAAAGAAGGGGCGCTACGGGACGCCGGAATGGTGCACCAGCAGCATTTCCACTCTGCGCGCGCTCGAAGCAGTCGGGATCCGGGTCGAGATCAGCGGCATCGACAAGTTCCGCGCCGTCGAAGGCCCCTGCGTGTTCATCGGCAACCACATGAGCACGCTCGAGACATTCGTGCTGCCCGTGATCATCGCGCCGATCAAGGACGCGACCTTCGTGGTCAAGCAGAGCCTCGTGGATTATCCGATATTCAAGCATGTCATGCGCTCGCGCAATCCCATCACGGTGGGCCGCATGAATCCGCGCGAGGATCTCAAGGCGGTCCTCGACGGCGGCGTGGAGCGGCTCAAGGCGGGCCGGTCCATCATCATCTTCCCCCAGACCACGCGCACGCCCGTGTTCGATCCCGAACAGTTCAACAGCATCGGCATCAAGCTCGCGAAAAAAGCCGGCGTGCCCGCAATCCCCATTGCGCTCAAGACCGATGCTTGGAGCAACGGCAAACATTTAAAGGATTTTGGACCGATCGATCCGGACAAGACCGTCTACTTCGAGTTCGGCGATCCCCTCGTGGTCAAGGACCGCGGGTCCGAGGAACATCAGAAGATCGTCGACTTCATCACGGAAAAGCTGAAAAGCTGGGGTGGACAGACGGCTGAGCAGGATGATAAAAAGCACTGACCTCTCAGCCGTAGATGGACGCAGATTTTCGGGGATACAAACCTGATTGCTTGCGACGTTCATTGAGCAGCCGTCTCCGAATTGGCTGCGGCTGATTATTTCGACTCTCGCCCGCATGTCGCGCCTCTGTGCGGCGAGATACTCATTTCTCAAGAAACAAAAAAACGGGGGGCCGATATATCCGGTCCCCCGTTTCACGTTGAGTGATCGTTGGTATCGCACCTATTTTTCTTTCGCGTCCTTCGCCCCGACCTTGATCAGTTCCACGTCGAAAATAAGCACCGAATTCGGCGGTATGCCCGGCCGGCCCTGTTCGCCGTATGCCAGGTTCGCGGGAATGAAAAGCTGCCACTTCGATCCTGTCTTCATGAGCTGCAGGGCCTCGGTCCAGCCTTTGATCACCCCCGTCACCGGGAATGACGCGGGCTCGTTGCGCTTGTAGGAGCTGTCGAACTCCGTGCCGTCGATCAGGGTCCCCTTGTAATGAACCGTCACGGTATCCGTGGCTTTGGGCATGGCGCCTTTCCCCTCGGTAATCACCCTGTACTGCAGACCGCTCGGCAGCGTCTTCACACCCTCTTTTTTCTTGTTCGCGGCAAGGAATGCCTCGCCTTCCTTTTTGTTCTTTTCCCCTTCCGCCTTCATCTTCTCCTGCATCTTCGCCTGAAGCTCCCGCTGAACGACCATGATCGTTTCGCGCGCCTCCTGGTCCGTCAGGAGCATTTTCTTGCCTGCGAGGGAGTCCCTCAGGCCCTGTGCAAGGATGTCGACATCAACATCGATGGAGTTCGCCTTGAACCCTCCCGCTATATTCATGCCGAGGGCGTAGCTCAGTTTTTCCTTCTGCGTCTTGAGCTCGGATTTGTCCGCGCCCATGGCCGGCGCGGCTGCAAGCGCTGCGCACAGCAGAACTGCTGTCATGCATAATTTCATGCTATCTCCTTTTTTTGCTGTTTGATTTTCATGCCGGCGGGATGACCACCTGGATACTTTACTAAGCCTATCAGCTTCCCTCTGGTTTGTCAACGCGTCTGCACAGCCGGCGCGCCTTCCCTGCTTTTCTGGCTCTGCTCTGCCTGTGTTCTCACCACCGCCGCGAAATCCTCGTCCCGCAGCATGGCTTTGATGACCTTCGCCAGGGCGTCGCCCGCAAGCCGTTCCGCGGTGCCGGCCGACGACTCGACGACCCCCGGCGTCGTCTCCGCGATGCCGTCGTACTGGCGCGACCAACCCGTGGAAGCCGCCACCCCTGCCGTGACCTTGAACTGGTAGATATCGCCGAACTGGCTGAACGCGATCTCCGGGATCGATATGTTCAGCGTCACGTTGGGATTGGAGCGCACCCGCGCACCCCTCCGCGCCAGTTCGCCCGCGAGTGATTCCACGAGTTTCTTCGACCACTTCATGCGGTTGACGATAATGGGTGTCTTGCCTCCCTTGTCGTCCCTGACCGCGTACTCCCCTGCATCCTGCTCCGCATTCGCGACCATGATAACCGCGCCCGAAAAGTCCACGGCATCGGACCCCGCAGGCGGAATGTGTTTTGGCAGTACCGCGATGCTGCACCCCGCGAGCATCGCCGCACACAGGATAATGACAACGAATCTCATCCCCATGAACGCCCTCCGATAATAACACCTGCTTGTTTGCGCCGAAGATCTCCACGGACGTACGCAGGTACAAACGATCCCGCAGAGCAGTCCTGCTTGCAACCGTTACATCTAAAGACGGCATTTGACGGATGAATTCATGATATATGTTTCACCCGAGCGGCAATGCTTCTTTTCAACTTCATGCGACATTATCATATAGTGTTCTGCTTCTTCAGTGTCCCATGGTTTTTCACGTTGAATTCCGCCTTTTGCGATCTGTGCCGCGGCAACCACTTTTTCGCGCCTCAGTGCGGCTCACCGCTATTTCGACATTTCTTTCAGCGTCTCTTCCAGGTCCTTCAGGTATTTCCCGTATCCTGTCCAGTCTTCCTTGCGCAGCGCCTCGCGCGCCTTTCTGAGCTGCTCCAATGCCCGGTTCCCGAGTTCCCGCGCCCCGCGCGCGGGCGCGGCCTTCCCCCCGTCCGTCACCTGCAGCTTCGGCAGCGCTCCGGAGAACATGCGCTGGATCGCGGCTTCGAGCGTCTCCTCCATCACAACGTTGTTGCCGTAGGCAACGATCACGCGCCGAAGTTCGGGGAGCCCCCCTTTGTCCGTGGCAACAAGATAAAGCGGCTGCACGTAGATGAGCGAGTCTTCAATGGGGATGATAAGCAGACTACCCCGGATCACGTCCGATCCATGCTGACCCCACAGCGTGAGCTGCTGTGAAATATAGGCATCCTGGTCGATGCGCGCGTCGATCTGGCGCGGACCGAAGATCAACCGGTCCCGCGGGAAGGTGTAGACCGTAACCTTGCCGTAGTGCTCGCCGTCGCACCGCGCGGCCATCCACGCGGCCAGGTTGTCTCGCTTCGACGGCGTAAACGGCAGGAGCAGGAAGAACTCCTCGTCCGTGAGTCCCGGCAGCCGGGTGATGAGATAATAGGGATCGATCGTCTTTTCCCGGTACGCGGGAATCTCCCACAGATCTTCTTTATTATAGAACACCGACGGATCGGTCATATGGAAGGTCGTAAATATGCGCGCCTGGATCTTGAGGAGGCCCCGTGGATAACGGATGTGGCGCCTGACGTCGTCGGGCATCGTGTCCGCAGGTTTGAACAGGCCCGGGAACACGGCGCTGTATGTTCTTGCCAGGATGTCGGCCTTGTCCACGATGTAAAACGACACCGATCCGTCATAGGCATCCACCGTCACCTTGACGGAGTTGCGGATATAGTTTGCGCCGCCGCCGACCGGTTTGGAATAGGGAAGATAGCTGCTTTCCGTGTAGGCATCGATGATCCAGAAGAGCCTGCCGTCGTCGCCGACAACGAGATAGGGATCAGGGTCAAAGGCCAGAAACGGCGCGATTTCCCGGACCCGCGGAACAACCCTGCGGTAATACAGAATACGGCTCTCGTTCGTCACGTCGCTCGACAATACCAGCTTCATATTCCCGAAATACGCCGCATAGAGGAGCCGCATCATGATCGACTGGAGCCGCACCCCGCCCTTGCCCTGGTATACACTGTATACATTCTCGCCCGTCGTGGGATAGCCGAACTCCTTTGTCTTCGTGTTCACGATCACATAGTCGTTCGGGCTCTCGCCGTAGTAGATCTCCGGCCGGGTGACCTTCGGCCCGGCGATGGCGACCGGCGGAATGTCCTTGATGTAAAACTCAGGCAGGCCTTCCTTCGTAATACCGCTCACCGGCCCCATGGCCAGCCCGAAGCCATGCGTGAACACAAGCCGTTCGTTGATCCACGATTTGTTCGGCAGATCCGCATAGGACAGTTCGCGCGGGGACAGCATGACCTGCAGGTACTTGTCGTTCACCGTATAGCGGTCGTTGTCCACGTCGTTGAAGTGGTAGTAGGTCCTGATCTGCTGCAGCTGGCTGTA
This sequence comes from Nitrospirota bacterium, assembly GCA_035490495.1. Classification (GTDB taxonomy): domain Bacteria; phylum Nitrospirota; class UBA9217; order UBA9217; family UBA9217; genus JAJYKN01. Next base: position 2,044 of record DATHDE010000008.1, on the reverse strand, counting down.
GGTCTTCAGCAGCGGCTGCTCGTCCCAGAGCCTGATATTCTGGATCGTGGGCAGGTTCTTCTTAATATCCGCAAAAGTCAGTTCCCTTTTCGCGGCGAATGGCTTTACTTCCATGTTCTCCAGTCCGTAGCCAAAGCGCGTGAATTTGATATGGTCCGTGATAAAAGGCTTCTCCAGGTCGATCTCGTTCGGCGAAACTTTGAAGCTCTGGATGGTCGAAGGATAAACGTGCAAACCCAGGATATAAACCGTCAGCAGGACGCCGACCGCGCCGAGAACGGGCTTGAACGAAGCTCTTCCGGCAAAGAAGGGAACAACGAGTGCACACAGCAGGGCAAGGCCTGCAAGGACCAGGAGCATAACGAGCCGCACATGAACGTCCGTGTACGAAGCACCGTACAGCACTCCGTGTTCGGAGAAGAGCAGCCCGAAGCGGTCGAGGTAAAACCCGAGCGCAAGGCTCAGGAGATACAGCGACACGAGTACGCTGAGATGTCGCCTGGCGGGCGTCTCAATGATAATGCGCGCGCCGGACAGTGCGATGCTGCCGCGGACGACGTACAGTGCCAGGACGAGAAGCGCGGTGAGAACGATGAGGCTCCGGAACACCGTGTTCGTCTCGTCGATCAGGGGAAAGGTGAAAAGATAGAACGACACATCTTTGTGAAACAGCGGATCCGCAATGCCGGATGCCGTGCTGTTCAGAAACAGGAGCACCTGCTCCCAGAAATGCGTGCCCACGGGAAAGGCGACCAAGAACCCCGCAGCTGACACGGCGAAGGTGATCCAGCGCAGGATTTTTTTGAGGTCAATCCCCTTGAGCTGCGGTATGTGCTCCCAGAGTTCATGGAGGCCGGCAAAAGCATAGGTGCGGCTTCCCGCGATCAGAAGATTCACCAGGAGGAAGAGGGAAGCGAAAAGGCCGAACGCTGTGCCGGAGAGGATCTTCGCGAAGAACATCTTCTGGAACACCTGGCCGTATCCTACTTCGTCGAAAAAAAGCCAGTCTGCCATGAATCCGACGAGCTCGCGCGATCCCGCAAGAATCAGGACCACGGCGAGAATGCCGATGATGAGGCCTTTATTTCCGAGTCTTTTTTCTTCCATGACATCAACTTTATCGGATTTTGGGGGCTATGGCAAGCGAAGAAATAGGAGAAAGCCTTGCCGCCCTCAGAGGCAAACTGCGGATCTTTGCCGATAAAATGCAAAAGGCCCCGCTCTATGCGGGGCCTTTTGAAAATAAACAGCAGGCGCTGCGCCGGCTCAAAATGCCGGGGACATTTCAAAAAGAAGGATCGGACGCTTCAGCATCGATGGTTCATCGAGCAAAATAGCGGCAGCTTTCGTTAATTCCGAGGGGGCTGTTCCGCCGGAGGGAAGCATGATGATTGACACGGCGCATTCGTCGGCAACCCGCTGTATCTCTTGATACGGATATCCTGACCGGATAAGCTCGTGCGTCTTTATTTTTCGTTCCTGGAGAGCGCGTTTCATGCTTGAAACCGATGATTCCGTTTTTTTCCTGACTTGTTCAAGTTCCTGAATCTCCTTACTTCCATACAGATGCACGGGAACAACACCCAGTATCAATACCTTCGACGCCATCTTCTCTGCCTCAAGAACAATATCATCAACCTTGCTCAACAACATATCCGAACTGTCTACAGGCACGAGGATCGTTCCGGGTAAAAACAACGCCGGACAGGGCGATTTACGGGCAATCGCTCTATACCGCGTCGGAGCAATGATCAGGTCTGCCTGCTCTGACCTGGCGATGTTTACGAGTTCCTGCCCAGGCTCCCCATCCTCCGTAATGACCCGTATGTTTGCCCCTGATTGCTTTTCTTTCTTGAACTGCTCAACATAGCGGATATGCTGTTCCATTTCCGCGCGAGCAGTCTTCTGCGCCATGATTCCCCCATCATAATCAAGATAGAGGCTGCTCTGAAATACCAGCAATACTACAAGCTCTCCCTGCTTTTCTCTCGCTTTTTCAAAACTATAATCCAATGCCGTCTTTGCATGGAGACTGCCGTCATAC
>DATHDE010000007.1:0-24383 GCA_035490495.1 Nitrospirota bacterium | reverse complement strand
TGGTGGATTATGCATTCGATGGTATGACGCTTGGATATGCACCTGATATCGATAAATTGCCAGGTGCATACGTTAAATTGTGCTACGGTAGAGGTTTCGAGAGCGGATTTAACGATAAGTATTCGACAACTGGTACAACGCTTAAAGACACAGATTTTATGGGTATCAACGCAGCGATTATTGATACAGACGCTCTTCATGCTGAATTGCAATATCAGAAAGGTTGGCACATTTTTGATATGCCTTCTGACGGTGTTGCCTCCTTCGGGACAACCCGCCCGACTCAAAACTTAGGAGATCTCGATTGGATCGGCGGTGTTGTTATGGGCAAAGTAAAATCAATCAACTGGTTTTTCTCAGCCGCCCGCAGCCACACGTCTCCAAATGACAATACCTTCATGAATAACGGCCAAACAGGCCTGCTTTGGACAGGAACAAAAGAAAGTCATAGTGGTAATGCAATATATCTAGGTGGACGCTATGACATCGATTCAACAGGAACGAAGATTGGTGCTGAGTATAATCAGGGTTCAAAATACTGGATCGGAATGGTGCCGGCAGCGGATGATGTATGGACCAGCAAACTCGGGACGCGTGGTAGCGTCTATGAGATCTATATCATCCAGGAATTGAAGAATAAGCCCATTTCTAAAGATGGCAAAGCATTTTTCAAACTGGGTTATCAATACTATAAGTTTGACTACACTGGCAGCAATTTCTGGGTTGGCGCTCCCGTGAAGATATCCGATTTGAGCCAGGATGTTTCGAACCCCAATAACTATCAAATGCTAGCGCCGCTTCAAAAAGCTACTGACATTTATCTCACATTTGAAGTTCGATTCTAGAAGAGTTTTTATTTTTCTTGTGGAGGGGCAAACAAGCCCCTCCTTTTTTTTCTGCCAATTACGCCTATTCATCGTATAGCCTTCTCACTTGAAAAATATATTGACTTCCCACTGTTCAGCGGTTTAGCATATCCGAAACAAAGGGGCGCCCCTCTATGCGGTTTCCTTATTTGCCACTACTGTTTTTATCACTTACCGCCTTCATAGCGGTTTCTGCTGCAGCTGAGCCGCAGATCGGCATCGAACCGGGAAATCGCGCCCCTGCAATAGAACTTCAGGATCTGAACGGACGGAACGTCACCCTCGCGGATTTTCGCGGCAAGATCGTACTGCTCAATTTCTGGTCCACGCTGTGCGCCCCCTGCGTTGCTGAAATGCCTTCTCTGAACAAACTGCACACGTCCCTGTCAAGCAGGGGTTTTTCCGTTCTCTCGATATCGATCGACAAGTCCGGGAAACCGGTAAAAACATTTACCAGCGATAATAAGATCATTTTCCCCGTTCTTTTGGACAGCGAGAAAGCTGTGTTCTTCGACGATTTTGCAGCGCCTAGCCTCCCTGCAAGTTATCTGATCGACAGGGATGGAATAATTTTGGAGTCGTTCAGCGGACCGCGTGAATGGGATTCGCCGGAGAGCATAAAAAAAATTACCAAATTGCTTGACAAGAGGTGAGATAATGGAAAGAAAAGCGATCATGATCCTAGGCCTGGCACTGCTGTTCAGCGCATGCACATCGAACTCGACTTTTTTGGCATATAAGAACGGACAGGGTTACTACCTCGGGAACAGCAGCAATGCGGCTCATGACCGTTTCTGCCAGTCCGGGGACTTGAAAAAAATACTCGCCGATACCGCACTCACCCAGCAGACGCGTGATGAGCTATATGAGTCGAACTGCGGCCCGGATCACACTAGCGCCAAAGTGAAGAAAATATACGCTTCATTGACCGCTGACCAGAGAAAGGACCTCAGGCGGGCGTTTGTGCGGAATGGATATGAAATCAATTATATCCATTGCTGAGATAAGATTTAAGGATGTCCGGTACGGACATCGATTGACAATAAAAAGCCCCGAAGGTTGGGGGGAACCCTCGGGGACTTCTCAAAGTGTGTTATCTGATTGATGAACCTTGATGGAATGGAGACTGCTTTTCAGGAAGCTTTTGATACGTTGGAGGCCTGGGGGCCCTTCTCCCCTTGGATCACTTCAAACTCCACTGTCTGGCCTTCAGCGAGCGTTTTGTATCCTTCGCCCTGGATTGCCGAATAATGAACGAATACATCCCTGCCACCACCGTCCGGCTCGATAAACCCATATCCCTTTGCCTCGTTAAACCACTTCACCTTCCCCGTTGACATAAAACGTACTCCTCCTTGAATGTTTCCCGCTCCGCCTGATCACGGAGAAGAAACGGTATGGCTGAAGGAAAAGAGCTTGCCCCTTCCCCCACGCTCAATTCCTCATAACAAACATTGGGATAAGTATATAAAGATGCAAAAAAAAATGCAAGAAGAGAATTCGCTCGTGAAGCTCGAATTAATTCATATATTTAATAGGATTTACCGGCAGGCCGTTCAGTCTGACTTCATAATGGAGGTGTGGACCCGTGCTGGAACCTGTGTCACCGACAAAGCTGATTACATCACCGCGTTTTACCCGCTGGCCTGCCTTTACATTAAGACGTGAATTATGCGCATAGATCGTTTTGATTCCGTACCCGTGACTGAGCTCGATCATATTCCCGTAGCCCGTGCTGAATCCAGCCTTGACAACGACTCCATCCGCCGGGGCCATCACCGGTGTGCCGGTCTGGGCTGCTATGTCGAGTCCTTCATGGAATTTCTGAATGCCGCTGAACGGCGATGTGCGGTTCCCAAAAGGAGAGGTGATCCACCCCCGGACGGGCCAGACAGACGGCGTCGACGCAAAAAGTGACCGTTTGTCCTCGAAATATTCGATCAGCATCTGGAGGCTTGTTTCCTGTCGGGACGCCGCGCCTTTCAGCTGGGAGAGTTCCTGATGCATCTCCTTGAGCGCTTCTTCCTGTTTTTTCTCGCCCAAGGAGGTCAGGTTCTGCAGCCCCAGTTCATCAGGACCTCCGATGCCGAGCACCTGCTGGGCGCGATCGCGGGGGCCGAGGCTGACAACACGCCGCAGCTTCGTGTCAAGATCACGCAACAGGAACATCTGCCGTTTGTAATCAAGCATATTGAGCGCAAAGCTCTGCACCTGGGCTTTCTGCTGCATCAATTCTTCCCGCACTGACTGCAACTCCCAGACTTTGTCCTTGACGTCATTATATTCGTATACAAGATAAAGGGAAAAAACAAGAACCGCGGCAAGTGAGAGAAGGGCTGTTTTCAGTGCTGATTTGGATATGCTCAGCGTTCTCACCCGTTCATTCGGACCAGGGACGAACATAAAGGTGAAGTACTCTTTTTTCTTTACTTTTCTGGATCTACTTCCCCTCATTAGTCCTCCGCATAAAGGCGTACACAACCGATTAAAGGTTAACATAAAGACTTGTCAGTTGTCAAGATTTTATTCTTTTTTCAATCGCTCAATATGATTACAACTACAAGATATTGTGTATATTTTGAGATGTTGTCGACATATGGGGAGGGTCGGTAAAACACCATTTCCTATGTTGCAACATTATGCTTTATTACCTTTTCAGCAAGATATGCTGCGGATTTGCTCAATCCGGAGTCGACTCGTGCAGCCATGCGAGGTATTCCGGTGCCCCGCCGATGATTGGCAATGCCACAATCTCGGGTACCGTATACGAGTGAAGTGCTTTCACCCGCGCAGTCAGTTTGTCCAAAAGCGGCAGCCTGCTCTTGCACACAAGCAGAACCTCGTGTTCGGCTTGCAGTTTGCCCTGCCAGAAAAAAAAGGACCGGATTTCCGGTATGATATTCACGCATGCCGCAAGATGTTCTCCGACAAGGGCACTTCCGATCTTTTCCGCCTCATCCTTGGCTGCAGCCGTTACGAATACTACTATTTCCCCGGCCATGGTTCCTCCCTGGTATTCTACCGGGACTTTCCCTTGCTTCCGAGGCCCTTCAAATCAAAGAGCGCCGTAAAACGGTAGTCTCCCGGCTTCTCAGAATAGAGAACTGTGACTCCCCAGCATTGTGAAGCATACCTGATCGTGTAATCCTGTTCCGTTGTTTTTGAATTCTCAACATCACGCCACCACCTGCCGGAGATGCTCCATCTTTTGAATTTTGCCGATCCTCCGGTGATGATATAATGCGATGCGGGATTCTGCGTATAATTATCGGACAGGTCCATGGACAACGCGTCTCCGGTATAGGTTGCACCCACGGTCCGGGCTGTTATCATATTTGTGTATGTGCTATACGAAGTGCTGCCCGTCAGGCTGAACGACTTCGGCGTCCTGATGGCGAGGTCCGCGGTGATATCGGACCGTGTATGCGCGCCGCTCGCCTGGTCTCGCGCGGCATTCCAATCATAATTCTGGGACAGCTTCAGGACCAGCAGATCAAAACTTGTAGTGAGGTTCGAATCTTTCGACTCACGGTAGCGTGCGCTTAACCGGTTGATAATGGAATACGTTGTCATATTGCGTGCAATGATATTGTCCACGGCATCGAACTGGGGAATATTCCCCTGATCGATATGCGGCGTATACGTATAGGATACCGTCGGTTCGATTGAATGCCGGATAAGGCCGATCCCTGCCTCCTTGTCTGAACCATAGACTTTCGAGATACGGGCGTTTAAATCGGCACCGGCGTATGTATACTTCCGCTCCGTCGGCTCAACGCCTGTTGCGCTGCGGTCGTAGAATGTCGCCCGAGCGCCTGCCCGGGGCGTAAGGCTCAAACCACCCGCTCCTAATGCCGCGGTCAGTTCAGGATTGAAATCCACGCGTCGCGTACCGTCGCCGTCTTTTTTGTAGAAGTTCGTCGCTGACCCCTCGAAGTTGATGTGCATGGGTCCTGCGAGATTTTCCTCGTAGATTGTATAACGCAGTTCCGGAAGTTTTTGGATGGTGGCACCGTTGCCATTCGGGTTAGTAAGATCGATCGTGTATTGTCCCAGCAGGTACAGGGATGCCGTGTTCCAGCGTTCAACATAGAAAGCATTTGAGTCCACATACGGAAGTGATCTCATCTCGAGTTGTTTGTTCAGGTCATAATAGTATTTTTCATCACTCACGAGTTTAATATCAACCTTGGCCGAAAGGTCCTCGGCGAATTCTTCCTGATGCCGGAAATCAAATTCCCATCTCGCCGTTCCCGAATGGTAGATATCCCAATATTCCGTAAACAGTTCTCCGCGGGACTCGCGGGAATTGTTGTACCGGTATTCGATGCCCGTTCCGTGCCCCGTCTTTTCACGATAATCGGACATAATCGTCATATCCTTCGAGTCCGATATCGCCCAGAAATAAAAATTTTCTGCTGATATGCCGTCTTTATGGGAATAGGACAGAATGGGGAGCAGAAATCCGCTTTGCCGCCGCACGGGAAAAAGCAGATATGGCGTGTACAAAACAGGAACGCCCCCCATATTCAGGGACACGTGGTTTCCTGTCGCATAGCGGTCCATGTCGATATTCATTTCGCCAGCCCTCAGGAACCAGTCATTGTCGTCGCACGTCGTGAACTCTCCATTTTCCACATGGTAGACAGTATCGGATTTCCGCTCGATCACGTCTCCCTTGAGGTAGTAATTGTCTTTCTTCATGTAAAGCGCGCCCTTGTAAATGATCCCCTGCCGTGTATTCAGATTCGTAGTCAGCCGCTCCGCCCGTACCGTATCGCTCTTATCCTGCAGATAGACATGCCCTTCCGCCGCCGCCTCGCCGGTTTTATTGTTCAAAACGACCCTGTCCGCCTCGAGCCGGATCCCCTGCTGTTCAATCTTTACATGGCCGGAGGCGGTATACACGTCCGTAGTATGGTCATAATCGAGCTTATCGGCTATCACGGTGACGGGAATTTTCTTTTCCGGCTCTGCTGCAGCTGCAGCAAGGAGCGGCGCGGCGATCAGCAGCAAACACAGAAGCGTCGCTGCCATGAACGCGCAGAGGGGGAAACGCTTCTTCATGAACTCGCGGGACCACCGCCGCAGGCCGGTTCTCATCCTTTTAACCCTGCGAGCATGCCGTTGTCTCCCGTATGATCGAGAAGCGCCGCACGCGCATCGCCGACAACATAGAGCGATCCGGTGACAATGATAAGATCGTCCGGAGAAGCAGTGCTGCGCGCCCGGCGAAGGGCATCCGGCACCGTCTCGGTCACAATAATAGCATCGTGCAATTTCCGGACTTCCCCGGCCAGCGCCTCGACATCAAGCGCCCGCGCATAGAGCGGTTTCGTCACGACGATATGATCAGCAAGGGGAACGAGTTCGGAAATGATGCTCCGGTAATCCTTGTCTCCGAGAATGCCCAGAACGAGAACGGTTTTCCCGTACCGGGGCTTCAATTCGCGGAGAACGGCTGCGAGCGCACGCGCGGAAGCCGGGTTGTGCGCGCCATCGAGGTAGAGATCGGGCTTGTGCGCGAGCTGCTCCATCCTCCCTTCCCAATGCGCCTGCGCGAGCCCCCGTCGCACGGAATCATCGCCGATGGAAATGCCGGAATCGCGGAGAAGTTCAATCGCCGCCACAGCGATACATGCATTGTCAACCTGATGGCGTCCGGCCAGCTGCACCTGCAAACCATGATAATCCGACGTGATGCCGCGATAGTCGAACGTCGGTTTTAGCACCCCGCTGATCGTTTCTGCGGAGAAATCCCTGCCCAGCTGAACGGATCGGCATCCTTTCAAGGCTGCTTCGCCTTCTATCACGGCGGTCGCCTCCGGCTGCCGCGTACCGAACACCAGGGGAACTCCGGCCTTGATGATGCCGGCCTTCTCGCGTGCGATCAGTTCGATCGTCGGGCCCAGGTATTCCATATGATCCAGGTCGATGTTCGTTATCACGGAAACAAGCGGGTCGACGATATTCGTCGCATCAAGCCTGCCTCCCATGCCTGCTTCGAGAACAGCGATATCGACACCCGATTCAGCGAAATAGGTGAACGCCACCGTGGTTGTCACTTCGAAAAATGTCGGATTCAGGGGGCGCTTGCTGGTGTTGTCCGAGTTCTGCAAGTACGCCTTCCGCACGCGTCCGGTCAACGCCACTACATCAGGCTCCGGGATCTGGACTCCGTTGATGCGGATCCTCTCGGTGAAGTTGATCAGATGGGGTGAAGTATAGAGCCCGACGCGGAAGCCCGCTGCCATCAGCATGGACGCAATGAATGTTGACGTTGACCCTTTGCCGTTGGTCCCGGCAATATGGACGGACTTGAATTTCCTGTGCGGGTCCCCCATGAGATGCATCAATTGCTGCGTATTTGCGAGCGCCAGCTTGACGCCGTATTTCTGAAGGGCGAAAAGGTAGTCAATGGTTTCACGATATGAATCAGCAAGAGGCATCCATTACTCCTCGCGGTGAATGGGTTCCGGCGTCCCGTGCCTCCGCTCGTCGTCACGGGGAGACGGTCGGCGAAAGTGCGGTGCCAGGCTGCGGCGGCAAAGGCACTGACACCGTGCGTTCGGATGGCGGTGCCGGCGTCTGGGGAGCGGCCGGTACTGCCGGTGTCTGTGCGGGCCGGGGAGCGGGCTTCAACCTCAGGACAAACGGAATCGCCTGATCAGGAGGAAACGAATCAAACCGCTTCTTGTTGAAGCTCACCTTCGCTGCGCCTTCGATCCCGCTGAACAGCGCCATGAGTTCCTTTGCGGTGAGGGATCCGGTGATTTCCTTCTGTGTATCGGTGAACGCCGACGTATGCAGACTCCCGCTCCGGTGCAAGACGTCGTTGATTGTCTGCACTGCTGCCTGGTCATTCACCGGCGTAAGGGAAACTGCGAGCGGTTCAGGCGCCGGTGAAGGAGGCGCAGCGGTAGCCGGCTCCGTTTGCTGCGGTTCCGTGCCTTTTGCCGGCGCCGGCGAGGCTGTTGTCGCGGGGAGCGTGGGAACGGGTGTAGTCGCAGTCGACTCCGTTTTTTGAATCCGTTCAATTTCTATTTCCAGCTGTCGGGGCGTAACCAGGTAATAATACACGCCTCCGGCCAGAAGCAGCAGGCCGGCGACCCACAGGGGGCGGTAGAGCAATTTCTTGACCTGCCCGAGCCGGGACACCCCCTCCTTCACTCTTCCGACGAGATCATCCGGTGCGCTGATGTCCTTCAGGAGGAGCCTGGTTTCCTCGGCGTGCTTCAGCGCTTCGAACTCGGAGCGGCACACCACGCATTCCTGCAGGTGACGGGCAATCCGTTTCTGGCTTGTTTTGAACAGATGTCCGCTCAGGTATTTCGGCAGATCCTTCCTGATTCGCTTGCACTCGCTTTTCTTCATAGCCGTTCTCTGGCCCCCGTCACTTCACGTGCGCTCCTGCTAGACTCCTCCCACCTGCACCTGCTCGGCGAGCAAATGCGAATCGTCGAGGAATCGCTTTCCGATCCTCTCAAACCGTGCGGGAGTATCGGTTACATAATATCTCCGCATCCCCTCACCGCCGTCAGCGCCGCGCCATTTCAGCTTTTCCAGCACTTCGACGACTTCCTTGGCCGTCTCCTGCGCGGAATCAATAAGGCCGATCTCTCCGCCCACAGCGCGGCTGATGACCGCCTTGAGCAGAGGATAATGGGTACAGCCGAGCACCAGCGTGTCAATGCCGCTGTTCCGGAACGGGGACAAATACTTGTCCGCCACGAGCTGTGCCACATCGTTGTCCGTCCAGCCTTCCTCCGCAAGAGAAACGAACAGGGGGCAGGCAAGGCTCCGCACCTCCACGTCAGGTGCGATCTTCCTGATCGCCTTTTCATAGGCATTGCTCGCCACCGTGGCTTCCGTGCCGATGACGCCGATCTTCCTCGTTCTCGTCGCCGCGGCCGCCGCACGGGCGCCGGGGTCGATGACGCCGATGACCGGCAGGGGGTATTCCTTTTTTACCGCTTCAAGGCTGACCGCGGAGGCTGTGTTGCACGCCATGACCAGCAGTTTTATTTCCTGGCTGAGCAGGAACCGAGTATTTTCGAAGCTGTACCGCGTTACGGTTTCCGCGGACCGAATGCCGTACGGCACGCGGGCAGTATCGCCGAGATAGATGATATTTTCCTGGGGAAGCTTCGCCACGATCTCCTTGAGCACCGTGAGCCCGCCGATTCCGGAATCAAATATGCCGATGGCCTTCTGCATTATCTGACCAGATCCATTCGCTTCGTATATTTTCGGGACAAGTCGAGGTGTCCAGCCAGCGTCTGTGCGTCCCTGCCGTCCACGAGAAAGCACACCTGCTTCAGATCCTCGAAATTCTGCATCAGCGTGTCGACCATGGCAAAAAGCGCCAGCAGTTCATCCCATGCCGACGCCCTGATTGTCTGCTCCTGTCCCAGCGTTAAGTCGATATATGCCGTCCCCTGTCCATCAAGGAAAAAAGTGCGGAGTTTCACGTCCCGGAGCACCGCTGTCTGCACTGCACGCTGGTCGTGTAGCAGGGTGAGCAGCGTCTCCCGCGCCTGTGACTGCAAATCCGGTTGCCGTTTCACCGCGGCGGAAACCGATGTCAGCATGCTGTTCAGCGGGTAATAGAGCACCACGGAAAGCGGTTCGTTCCGGGGGCCGGGCTGCATCAGCTGATGCGCAGTCTGCTCCACGCGGCTGCTTTCGGGCGCCGTCGCCTGGTAGCGGAGCCAGAAAAAAAAGGCCGCGCCGGCCGCCAGCGTCCCCAGGCCGATGATGAGGACGATCAGCATGCGTTTGTCGCTAACGCTTCTATCGGTTGGTTCCGACATACTGCTCGATCCCCCCGGCGATTGCTTCAGCCGCGCGCACGCGGTCAAATTCCATGCCGATCTCAACAATGACCGCGGCTGCATCTACGGCGGCCAGTTCGGCAAGCGGCGCCTGAACAGGCTCGGCATTTTCCTGAGCCGTGATTTTGCGAATAATCACCCGGCCGAGCGCTCCGCTTTGCTGGGCGTGGGGAGCCTGCTGTTTCCCCCAGAGCTGCTTCTGCTGGGCACTTTCCGACTCGAAGCCGATGAAGTCGCTGCCCGCCGGCCTGGTTGTCTGAACAGCAACGGAACCGGACTCATCAACGAGATCCTGGATATACACGCGCGCGTCTGCGCCTGCCGATGCATGAATTCCCACGAAAACCGCCGCCCCCGCGGCATTGGCTGCAGCCGCCCGCTCATCCAGGGAAAGCGACTGGTCTTTTTCCCTCGTCAGCAGCACCCTGAAGCGGTCAGCCTTGCGCAAAATCTTTCTCACCGCCTGGGCAAGCTCGAGATCAACGGACTTCTCTGTTCCCGGGCCCGCGATCAGGCCGGAGTCCTTGCCGCCATGGCCGGGATCAAGAACAACAAGTACGTTCTGTTCCGTGCGGGGGGGAGGAGACGCCGTTCCACTTCTGGAGATATCGATGACGATGCGGTCAGGCCCGCGCAGGGTGAAATCCTTGAACGAACCGGCTGGCGCATCGAGCCGGATAACCGCGTACGTTCTCCCCCCTTCTTCCCAGGGTTCGAGGCCGGCTACCGCGGCGTCATGGATCTGGGGCAGCGGCGTTTTGAGCACCAGTGTGCCTTCGTACGAACCCAGCATGATGCTGCGGCTGTCCTGGGATCGCGTCAGGACGTAGGGGGCAGCCGCCTCCACCTCAAAGACGATGCGAGTGAATGCAGGATACGAAGAATACCGCACGCCTTTCACGACCAGTCCCTTCTCAGCGCCGAGACCCGTGGATGAGGCGAGAAGCACCAGGGAAATAAAAAGGGTGAGAATTCGCATACAGCCATGAATAGTAACACAACATGCCGATTAGTGCAACAAAAAGGCTGGGAAATCGGCCCGAATGAAGCTCCTGCACAAGCATTTGCTTTCTCCGCCATGCCATGTTAATCTACGACCCTGATGAACGCGCTCAAGATTTTCGGAGAGGCGGGCATGATCGCCCGGGCCATGCAGCAGGCGTACGAACACCGGCCCCAGCAGCTCGAAATGGCCCGCGCCGTCGAGCAAGCCCTTGCCGCGGGAATGCATCTCATCGCCGAAGCGGGTACGGGCGTGGGCAAAAGTCTTGCTTACCTTGTTCCCCTCATCCGATGGTCGCAGGCTGAGAACTGCCGTGCCGTGGTTGCGACCTACACAAAAGCGCTCCAGCAGCAGCTCGTGGAAAAGGACCTCCCTTTTCTGAAGGGCGTGCTCGGAGATTTCCGTTATACCTTGTGCGTGGGAGGTGAAAACTATCTCTGCCTGCGCCGGTTCGATGTTCTGCGCATCGGGAATCTCTACGAGCAGAACGAAATCGAACCGCTGAACAGGCTGTTCGACTGGTCGACCAGGACGCACACCGGGCTTCGCATGGAGCTCGACAGAGAACCTCCTGCCAGCCTCTGGTCAAAGGCCGGCAGACAGGCCGACCTGTGCCTGGGGAAAGACTGCGCCTTTCACCGGGACTGTTTTTACATGAAAGCCAAGGCAGTCGAGCAGCAGTCCCACATTCTTGTGGCAAACCATCATCTGTTTTTCGCGGATCTGGCAACGGGCGGAAACGTCCTGCCGCAGTATAAGGCCGTCGTTTTCGATGAAGCGCACCAGGTCGAGGACGTTGCCACCGATTACCTGGGGGTGGAAGTCACGAATTTCTCCGTGCGCTACCTGTTCGACCAGCTCGTATCCCCCAGAACGCGAAAAGGCCTCCTCACGCGCATCAGCGGCGAGGGCGCGGAGGTGCAGGAACTTCGCGGCATGGTGGACGCTCTTCGCGTGGTCGCTGAGAACTTTTTCCTCAACCTGCACCCCCTGCTTGCAAAGGAGCCGTCCCTGCGCATCCGCAGGCCGGGTATCATCCCCGATATTCTGAGCGAGCCGCTCATGGAACTGCGCGACGGCCTGCTCGCCCTCGGTGCGGAAACGCAGGAGGAGGAGTTCGAAATCAAGGCATTCGCCTCGCGCTGCCAGGCCCTGGCATCCGCCGTACGCGTGAACCTGGAGCAGAGCGCCGACGGCTTCGTGTACTGGGCCGAACGGGAGAACCAGCGCCAGCGCCTCGTGGCTTCGCCCATCGACGTCGCCGAAATGCTGCGCGAGCATCTGTTCGCCAAAACAGACACCGTGGTATTATGCTCCGCCACGCTCTCCGCGGGGGGCTCGTTCACGTACATCAAGAACCGGCTCGGCCTCGATGCACCCGCGGAGCTGATGCTCGATTCGCCGTTCGATTTCGAGCAGAACGCCCTGCTGTATATCGCTCCCGACCTTGATGATCAGCAGTCGCAGGGCTACCAGGCGAAGTTCGACCAGGAGCTGCAGGCCGTGCTCTCGATCACGGAAGGCCGGACGCTTGTTCTGTTCACGAGCTACGGCCAGCTCAGAAAAAGCGCTGATACCCTCAGGAGGGAACTGCCGGACCTCGGTTTCCTGTGCCAGGGGGAAATGCCGGCATACCGTCTTGTTGAGCAGTTCAGAAACAGTACGCGGACCGTGCTCATGGGCACCGCCTCGTTCTGGCAGGGCATCGATATCCCCGGAGAAGCGCTTCAGTGCGTCGTAATCGCCAAGCTTCCGTTCGCCGTTCCCGACGACCCGATCATCGAGGCGCGCATGGAGCGGCTTAAGAATCCCTTCATCGAGTACCAGGTCCCCCAGGCCACGCTCCTGTTCCGCCAGGGATTCGGCAGGCTCATCAGGACCAAAACCGACCGCGGCGCCGTGGCCGTGCTCGACTCCCGCATCATGACCAGAAACTACGGCAAAACGTTCCTGAAGTCCCTTCCCGCATGCAGGATCACGGACCGGAGGGATGATTTCAGGGATTTCTTCGACGGGTTGCGGAGCGGCGGACCGGCCCCGGTGAACCCGGACCGCTTGCCGCCGCAGAACGACCGGCAGGAGAAGCCATCATGACATCAATCAGCGCGCACGAACTCACCATCATCCTTGACTCCATCCATGACGGCATCATCGCCGTAAATGCGGCGGGCATCGTAACGCTCTTCAACAAGGCGGCGGAGCGCATCACCGGTTTGAAGCGGCAAGATGTTGTCGACCGGCCCGCGGCCGCCGTCATTCCCAACACCCGGCTGCCGATCGTGCTGGAGGAGGGCGAGCCCGAAATCAACCAGGAGCAGAACCTCGGCAGCGCGGTCATCGTCACCAGCCGCATGCCGATCAGGGACGAAGCCGGCATGATCATCGGCGCCGTAGCCCTTTTCCGCGACATCACCGAGTTGAGAATGCTCACGGAGCGGATCACCGGCCTTTGGAACGTGCGAAGCCTGCTCGAAGCAGTGATCGAGTCGACAGCCGACGCCATTTCCGTCGCGGACGAGAACGGCAACAACATCATCGTGAATCCGGCGTACACGCGCATCACCGGCCTTCCGAAGGAGGCGGTGCTGAACAAATCCGCGACCGTGGACATCGCCGAGGGCGAGAGCATGCACCTGCAGGTGCTCCGGACCGGCAAGCCGGTGCGGAACGTACGCATGAAAGTGGGGCCGGCGAAGCGCGAGGTGATCGTGAACGTCGCACCCATCTTCGTTGACGGGAAAATCCGCGGCAGCGCGGGCGTGATTCACGATATTTCCGAGATCATCGGACTGACGGAGGAACTTGCACGCGCCCGCAAACTGATCCGGCGCCTCGAGGCCCGCTACACGTGGGACGACATCGTCGGCACAAGCGCCGCCCTGAGCCGGGCAAAGGACCTGGCAACGCGCGCCGCGGAAACGCCCGCCACGGTGCTGCTGCGGGGAGAGAGCGGAACGGGGAAGGAACTTTTCGCCCATGCCATTCACAATGCGAGCGCGAGGAGCGCGGGCCAGTTCGTGCGCGTCAACTGCGCTGCGCTGCCCGAGCAGCTGCTCGAGAGCGAATTGTTCGGCTACGAAGAAGGCGCTTTCACCGGTGCAAGCAAAGGCGGCAAGCGGGGTCTTTTCGAGGAGGCGAGCCGGGGAACGCTCTTCCTCGATGAAATCGGCGAGATCACGATGCCGCTTCAGAAGAAAATGCTGCGCGTGCTCCAGGAAAAAGAGATCATGAAGGTGGGAAGTACGACGCCCGTGCCCGTGGACGTGCGCGTGATCGCAGCCACCAATGCGAACCTGGAGCAAAAAATCAAGGACGGCCTGTTCCGCGAGGATCTCTACTACCGCCTCAACGTGGTTCCCATTCCGATCCCGCCGCTCCGGAGCATTCGGGATGACATCCCCCAGATCGCACGGCATTTAGTGGTAAGACTCAACCAGGATTACGGCCGCCACGTGGAGGGAATCGCCGACGACGCAATGCAATCGCTTCAGGACCATCACTGGCCCGGCAACGTGCGGGAACTCGAGAATGCGCTCAGCCGCGCCATGATCAACATGAAGCTGTCGGAAACGATCATCCAGACCGTGCATCTCCCGCTCTTTGAAGGAAGCGACCAGCCCCGTCACGACACAGCGCTCATAAAGACGCGGCCATTGACCCAGGCGCTGGCCGAGGCGGAAAAAAGCACGATCAGGCACGCACTCAGAGAAACGCGCGGCAACCGCGAAAAAGCTGCGCACCTGCTCGGCATGGCGGTGAGAAACCTCTACTACAAGATAAAGAAATACAAAATCAAAGCACAGGACGAAGATTAGCCGGCCCGCAAAACCGCCGTTGCCTTCTTTGGTCAGCAGAGGCTTATTCACGGACATCGCCGTCCAGCCTGAGTTCTCGGTCGCATGGAAATAACAGCCAGTGATGCCCGCACTGGCTAACCGGACAAAAAGCAAATTAATACTTAAAAAAAATTCAAAGATCTATCCGGTTTTCTCATATTCTGATCTGCTATTTCTGTATCCATATCTGTTATAGGATCATTAGTTTTGCACTTCTCTATTTTACTCGCATGCAATCACCAGCCTGCAGGAACTGGCACAAGTGAAAAATCTTGCAGTATCGGCTAATAAAAACTTCTATTAACAATGGAATTCCATTCCTTATATCAATAGGTTATTTTCCCATTCTAGTCCCTCTTAAATTATGGAATGATACTTGCTCTTAATCATTTGCACCAAAATATACCTGGACATGCCGCCTTTCAGGATCCCGAATACCGCTTGACTTCGTAGAGGAAGTAAACATAATATTAAACGAAAAATTCAGCAGATAGATATTATTTCATGATGCAAAAGTTTTACTAGTCAATTAGGGAATCTTGGTCGCAAAGGAACGTACCAGCCTGTTCATGGGCATACAGATTTGCGAGAGATGTAAGCTGCTCCTGCTGTATTTTTCACACATTTTTGATTTTAAATCAATCTATCCGGCTGCACTTAGCCACTGGCAATCGGGCTAGATCCGGCGCGCGGTTTGCGATTACCGCGGCTTTTTTCTTCCGGCACTGTACAGACAGCCTGCTCTCTGGTAAGATAGACGCTCGCGAAACAAAATCATCCAGTTCCGGGGATACGGGGGATGAAAAAAAATAAAGGGGGATTGTATGGGTAACTACAACGCGCTGTTTCAGAAAAGCATCAACGATCCGTCGGCGTTTTGGGGCGAAGCTGCTGCGGGCATTACCTGGTCCAGAAAATGGGACAAGGTCCTCGATGACACGAATAAACCCTTCTACCGTTGGTTCACGGGTGGAGAACTGAACACGTGCTACAATGCCGTTGACCGGCACGTGGAAGCGGGCAGAGCGGATCAGACCGCGCTTATTTACGACAGCCCGGTTACGAACACAATCCGGAAATTCACATACCTGCAGCTGCGCGATGAAGTCGCACGCTTCGCCGGCGCACTCAAGTCGCTCGGCGTTCAAAAAGGAACAACCGTCATCATTTATATGCCCATGATCCCCCAGGCGGTTTTTGCCATGCTTGCCTGCGCCCGCCTCGGAGCGATCCATTCCGTGGTCTTCGGCGGTTTCGCGCCGCATGAGCTCGCGATCCGCATTGACGACGCAAAGCCCAAAGTCATCATTTCCGCAGCGGGCGCACGGGAAGCGGCCAAGCTTGTCGAATACAAGCCCATGCTCGACAAGGCGATCGAGCTTGCAAATCACAAACCGGACGCGTGCATCATCTACCAGCGCGACTTCGTAAAAGCATCGCTGGTTGCGGGCCGCGATTTTGATTGGGACGAAATCCAGAAAAAGGCGGAGCCCCTCGGCTGCACCCCGGTGAAGGCAACCGATCCGCTCTACATCCTTTATACTTCAGGAACCACGGGCAAGCCCAAAGGCATTGTGCGCGACAACGGTGGCCATGCCGTGGCCCTTCACTGGAGCATGCAGCACATCTATGGCGTGAAGCCCGGCGACGTATACTGGGCGGCCTCGGACGTCGGCTGGGTCGTGGGACATTCCTATATTGTGTATGCCCCGCTCCTCGCCGGCTGCACCACGATCGTCTATGAAGGAAAATCCGTGGGTACGCCGGATGCGGGCGCATTCTGGCGCGTGATCTCGCAGCATGGGGTGAAAGTGATGTTCACCGCGCCGACCGCGTTCCGCGCCATCAAGAAGGAAGATCCTAAAGGAGAACTGCTCAGGAAATACGACCTCTCGAAATTCGAGGCCCTGTTCCTGGCCGGCGAACGGCTCGATCCCGACACATACCACTGGGCGCACGATCTGCTGGGGAAACCGGTAATCGACCACTGGTGGCAGACCGAAACGGGCTGGCCCATCACCGCGAACTGCAGGGGCATCGAGCAGTTCGCGACCAAGCCGGGCTCCTCCACCAAACCCGTTCCGGGTTACAACATCGCGATCCTCGACGTAGCCGGCAAAGAGCTCGGCCCCAAGCAGGAAGGGCTTGTTACGGTCAAGCTGCCTCTCCCGCCCGGAACATTGCCCACTCT
This sequence comes from Nitrospirota bacterium, assembly GCA_035490495.1. Classification (GTDB taxonomy): domain Bacteria; phylum Nitrospirota; class UBA9217; order UBA9217; family UBA9217; genus JAJYKN01. The sequence continues at coordinate 7,653 of DATHDE010000007.1, read as the reverse complement.
CTGGAACGCCGAGCAGCGCTTTCTCGAATCGTACATCAAGCCCTTTCCAGGATACTACTTCACGGCTGACGGCGGATATATCGACGAGGACGGATACGTTTTCATCATGGGCCGCGTGGACGATGTAATCAATGTCGCCGGCCACCGCCTTTCGACCGGGGAAATGGAGGAAGTCGTCTCCACGCACAGGGACATCGCGGAATGCGCGGTCATCGGCGTGCATGACACCCTCAAAGGCCAGATCCCGATCGGGCTGTGCGTGCTGAAGGCGGGTGTCGACGGCACACAGGAGAGCGTGCGGAAGGAACTTGCGAAGATGGTCAGGGAAACCATCGGCCCCATCGCCTGCTACAAGGAAACGGTAGTGGTGAAGCGGCTTCCGAAAACGCGGTCCGGCAAGATCCTACGCAGCACCATGCGCAAGATTGCGGATGGGGAAACCTATACCATGCCTTCGACCATCGACGATCCGGTAATCCTGAACGAGATCGAGGACGCGCTCAAGACCATCGGATTCGCGAAAAAATAGCGCTGCATGTAGCCGGCGCATGAAATAAAAAAATTATTCGTGTTTTGCCGAGTGTTCTGCGAAGCAGAACACTCGGTTCCGGTCCATGAGGGCCGTCGTATGAAATCGGGCTTTTCTCTCAACGAATTTACCGTAACGTGGCTCAACGGCGGAAGGTTCGAGCTGGACGGCGGAGCCATGTTCGGCGTTGTCCCGAAGGCGCTCTGGCAGAAGAAGTATCCGACCACGGAGGATAATTACATCAGCATGAGCACCTGGCCCATCCTCGTCAGGACACCGAAGGCGCTCGTATTGATCGAATCGGGATTCGGGAACAAACTCACGGACAAACAGAAGAAGATTTTTCGCGTCCAGGAGGAGTGGTCGATACCGGATGAGCTTAAAAAAATCGGGATCGACCGCGGCGACATAAACTACGTCGTTCTGACGCACTATGATTTCGACCACGCGGGCGGCGTCATCATGCAGAATGACGCGGGCAATCCGGAGCTCACCTTTCCCCACGCGCTTCACATCGTCCAGAAAACCGAATGGGAAGACGTAGTGAACCCGAATGCCCGCTCCATCAATACCTACTGGCCCGTCAACAATGAAATGCTCCGGGGTAACAGTAAACTGGAACTCGTGGATGGCGACGCAGACATCGTGCCGGGAATCACCGTAGTACGTACAGGCGGGCACACCAGGGGTTACCAGATTGTCCGTGTGGAATCGGGCAATGAAACAATGCTGCACCTCGGAGATCTCTTTCCCACGCACGCCCATGCCAACCCGCTTTGGGTCATGGCATACGACAATTTCCCTCTGGATACTGTTGCCCTGAAGCAGAAATGGTTCGGGCTCGGCGCTCAAGCCAAAGCATGGTTTACTTTTTATCACGACCCCCTGGTGCTCGCATGCAGATTGGATTCTGAAGGCAATATCATAGAACGTTTTACCACTAAAGATGTCTGAGAATCAGCAATAATTCGGTACACCCTGTATCTTGCATTGCCCTACCTTTACCGTTGCCGCTAAAAGCAATACTGTCCAATTTCTGACGCCACAGGAATAACCTGCCCGAAAACCAACAGGCAATTTTTCTGCAAGTAATTGATATTTATAGTTGTCATTCAAGGAACGTAGTTTGCAATAAAATATTGCATATTTCACTCGTCGCTGAAGGTGTGAAATGCTTGTTTTAATTAAAAAGTATTATATATTTATAAACTTTTTTTGGTTTAACAGCAAGACGTATAAACATGCGAGAGGTAAATAACATATTGAATATAATACATTTTTAAACAATAAAACATAAAATAACCAAAAACATGTCTTGACATATGCCATATGAAGTGTCATATTAGTACTATTGTAAGTTAGGGAGGCCGCTGAGACATGGGTCTGAGCGGCTTTTTATTTACAATAATCATCACTCTACGCAAGAAGGAAGAGAAACATGACGACAAAGCAGAGTTTCAAAGAACGTATTGAAATGAAAAAGAATGCCATGCTCGCTTCAGGGCTGGTTTCTGAGCGGATGCCGGGTGTTTCCAGCATTATCTGCCGCATGACGTATCATCAGCGGACTGCAGGTCCTGTGTTAATGACCCGCATTATGAATTTTTCTCCTCGTGATTATGCCTGTTTTCACCTCGACTGCCTGCGCGAAGAATGTACGGACGGCGGTTTCGACCTTACCCCCATTGTGAGAAGTCTGGTGAGGAACAGAAAAAAATCGGGGAAAGGCCGTATTCTCTGCCGCGGAAAAAGCTCCTCGCTCCGGCAGGGCCATGCCAGTATCTCCTACGAAGTGGATGTGGAATACGACAAGGCCGGCAAGCGCGCAAGGAAAGTCGCCGTATAATTACCGCGGATACAAAATCGCGAAAGAAAAAACAAGAGCCCGTGAATCATTGATTCACGGGCTTTTTATCCGGCCGGGCCGGTCCCGTTTTCCGGCCGGCGGCTCACCCTCCGCATACCTGACCACTGATTACTCCCGGTTCCTCCTGATTCGTACTACTACCCTCCTGGCTAAGGGAAAAACATCGAAGCGCTCAACCCGAGTCCGCAGGCAACACTCGTGAAGGTATCGCGGTGCTGCATCTTATCGGGGCCGAACCACTAAATAGAGAGTTCTTTTACGCAGGGATGAGGGATGTGCCTCCGGTAGTTAAAACGACGTCGATAGCATCCGGCCTCAGTCCTGCCTTCCGCATCGGATCATCGATACATTGCGAGATCTTCACAGCCTGGTCGCGGATGATTACTGATCCTGAAAGAAGGCGAATGTTCAGGCCCGCCCCGTTGAATGTGCACGCCCACGGGTCTATTGTTTTTTTGCAATCGTCTCGATCCGTATCATGACGTCAAATACCGGCTCGGTGCACTGCTCGTCCCTGTCGCAGCGTTTCGTAGCAACCAGGGCGAGCCACGCCTTATCGAACGACTGCAGGTTGACGTCCCGGGGAAGGCTGGTTCCGGTAAAAACAGCTGCAGTGGAATCGGTCAGATTAAGCGTCGCGGCAAAGAATCCGAGACCGAGCGACGATCGCAACGCGTCGTCGGTGCAGGATATCCTGAAATAATCCAGGATTTTGCCCTCGACTGACTCGTTGTCGGCCACCGCAGCCATGCAGGGAAGCAGAGAAAGGCCAGCACCGAACTCGAGAGTATTGAGCGTGAAGACGAGCGGAGTGCCTGAAGCGAACCGGTAAGAAACACGGTTGCCATTGACCGGAATGCTGACGGCACTATGGTCAATGATAAAGGCCCCGGTAACGCGATCGCCGATTTTGGCAATAGACAAGGTGTCGGCTCTTATGCTCTCGACCGTACCCGTAAATGCATAGGTTTGAACAGCATCATTGGGAACAGGGGGAACAGGTGCCGCGGACGAGCCGTCTTTGTGTGCCAATGGCCCCGCCTCGTGCACATGCCCGGAACGGTCCACCGCATCGTTTCGCGCCATGGTTTTCCTGTGAAGCTGATATCCTCCGCAGCTGCTGATCAATAGACAAAGAACGATACCACAGTAGAGCGTCATTTTGTTCATACGCCACCTCGTACGTTATTCATTCTCAGATACGCATGACCGTATTCTGGCACAAGAACCTGCGCTTGGCAAGAAGAGATTAAAGGCGGACAGAGCAGGTCGCTTGCACCACAAGGGTTGGGTCTTGCGGCTCGAATTCTTCATTCCCTTTTCTAAATCCTGCTTATCGCCTGCAGCGTCTGTTCGTGTGCTTCAGGTGTTAAGAAAGTCTACCGTTCCAAGCTGTCTTTGATTATCGGTTTTTTCCCGTGCCAAACAACATCACACGATACACGACACCGGCAGGGGCGAGGCATGGGCAACCCTGGCAGTGAGGTTTCGTATTGTCAAACCGCAAGATCTGATCCCGAAAGCCATGCTACGCAATCTTGACCTTGCGCAGGATCATGTGAGTCGCCCGTTCGCCCGGCAGGGACTCGGCGCAGGCATACCCCAGCTCCCGCATATTGAGTCCATTCAGCAGATGCTCCCCCGCGCCCAGCAGCACCGGCCGGACCACGAGATGCAGCTCGTCGATCAACTGGGCGCTGAGATACTGACGAATCGTTGCCACGCCGCCGCCCAGGCGGATATCCTTTCCGCCCGCAGCGGCCTGTGCGTGCTCCAGGGCTGCGTGGATGCCTTCGGTCACGAACAGGAATTCCGTGCCGCCCTTCATCGCAAGCGGTTTACGCGCATGATGCGTCAGTACGAACACCGGTACGTGATACGGCGGCTCCTCTCCCCACCACCCTTTCCAGCTTTCGTCGGGCCAGGGACCCCGCACAGGACCGAACATGTTCCGGCCGAGGATCCATGCGCCGATGTTCACAAAACTCTGCTCCGCCATCCTGTTGTCCACACCCGTCTCGCCTCCCTCCTTCCTGTGCATGCGCTGCCACATCTGCGTTCGAAAGAACCACTCAAAAAGCTCCGGCCCGTGCGTGCCGAGCGGGTTCTGAAGGCCCTGGTCCGTACCCGCGCCATACCCGTCGAGGGATACAGAAAAGCTTGCAACCTTAAGTTTTGACATGACGCTCCCCTTTGGACACTTTCTATCAAGTATAGCGCGGACGCCGCGCCTCCCGATCGGCAGAGTGCAGGTATCCGTTTGAGGGAGGTGAAGCATAAAGACCTGTTCCTATTGCCTCCAGGCACACGTAGCAATGGATGCAAACAAGCCCCCCGCAACGGCTTCCTGTCCCGTGGTAGACTTAAATTATGAAATGCATCATGCCGTTTCAGGACCTTCGAAGTCGCTTGTCAGGCTTGAAACGGCGGAGCGGAATCACGGAGAAAGGAGAGGGGCAACCCTGAGAATGTTATGAAGACCAAAGGTGAACTATATAAGGAAATTGAAAAGACCTTCGGGCTTGTTCCGACGTTCCTCAAAACCATCCCCGAATCCACGCTTGAGTATGAGTGGGAGCTTTTCAAGAAAATACAAGTTGAAGCAGGTGCAATTCCGAACAAATATCGTGAGCTGATCGGCCTGGGGCTTTCGGCCGTTTCCAAATGCCGTTACTGTACGCTGTTCCATACGGAGATGGCAAAGCTCTTCGGCGCAACTGATGCGGAAATCGAGGAAGCCGTGCACTATGCCAAATCGAGCGCTGGCTGGAGCGCCTATCTGAACGGCATGCAGGTGGATTATGACCAGTTCAGGGACGAGCTGCGGCGTTCAGGAGAATATGTAAAGGGGATGATGAAGAAAGCTGCATGAACCGGCTGTTCAGGAACAGCATAACAAAAGAACCCTGAGCAGGTTCCTTCATGCTCAGGGTTCTTTGCTTTCACATCCTGAGAATCTAGACAATAAGCGTCCCCCTATTTACGCGCATCCCCCGGAGGCGACGGGAACAATGCATACGGTGTTTTGGGTTCCTGGTCCGGCGGAACATAAGCCGGAGCCGGTTCTCCCGCAGGACCGAGGTGCCGGATGAATTGATATATTGCCTTCAGGTCCTCATCATATACAATATTCAAGGTGAACCACGGCATTGGCGGCCTCGTCTTGAGAATTCGCGCTGCTGCAATCCATTGCTCTTCCGCGAGCGAGGCTATATAGGTCCGTAAATTCACCGCATACGTCGTTCCCCATGGTCCGCGCCAGCCAAGCATGTCGCCCGTGAGCCACATTTTTTCCGGCACGTTTCCCTCACGGAGCAGATATCCGGGCGTATGGCAATCGTTGCACCCCCCGATCTTCGTCAAATAGCGCCCGCGCTCAATCATTTTCCTATCGGATTTTTCAGGCTGCATTTTCGGGCTCGCTGTTTCCGCTCTCAACGGATCGATAAAGACAGACACCGATAGAAACATGACCACAACAATCAACAACCTTCGCATGATTTTCATTTTTGCCTCCTCGTGAGTCCATCCGGGACTATTCACGCGCAGAGAATCTCCTGGCCGCTTGCAAGGAACTACAATGACTCTAGCGCGTTTTGAAGGACATTTCTCTTGAGAGGGATGTATCTGCCGGCAATTAGTGCGGATGAGCGGGTGAAGGGTCACCGCACGGATCAGGTCCTGCGGCTTGGATTTACCATTCTTTCAGAATCCCGCCTCTCGTCTGGAGCGTTTATATTCAGGAGAGACAAGGCGGGAGGTAGTGGTCCACGGTTCATGAGGGAGAAGCTTGGCTGGGAGTCTTTACTGTTATATAACAGTGCATAGTTGATCGGAATTTCGCAGTGTCAGGCAATTACAAAAAGCCTCCCAAGAGGTACGCTACATCTTATGACACTGTATGCACAGGTCCTTTCGAGTTTTCACGTCAAACCTGAATAACATGGGGCTCATGCCGCTGTGCGGATTATGACAGCTGCCGCAGTAAAACGGCCGGCCGGGACGCGCTGGATCCTGAAGCACCGGACCCTTGTAGTCTTCACTGGCCTGTTCCGTGACGGGCGGCTGGCGCGAGGGCGCATGCTGGCCGTGAACGGCATCGGGATGGCAGTCGAGGCAGACGGCAACGGGCTTTTTCAAAAGCAGGGCGATCCCGTCCGTCGAATGAGGGGAATGGCAGGTCAGGCACTCTCCCCCTGCCACGGGCGGGTGAACAAACTTGGCGGTAAATCCTGCCTTGTCATGGCACGTAAAACACAGCGCCGGAATGACGGATGTCAGCAGTTTCTTGTTCATCGACGAATGAGGATTATGGCAGGTCGTGCATCCCATGCCGATTGCGGGATGAACGTTCTTTTTCGTGAACATGGCCTGGTCATGGCAGCCGTAGCACAGGTCTGGCTGATCAGATGAGAGCCCGCGCGGCAGCGTGTTCGTTTTCTTGTGCGGCACGGTCCCGGCGTTGATCGCGCCGTGGCAGGCTTCACAGCCCATCTCCACGGCCTTGTGAATGACCTTCCCTTTGACCAGCTTCTGGTGACACTTAAGACAAGGGGACTTCTCAGCCGCGGAAAGCGGACATGCAAGCTGAGCCGTAAACAGCAGACTGACTGCGTAAGTGCATACAATCACGAATCGGGCTATAATATTTTTCATAGGCATGGTTGAACTTCGGTATGCTTTCCTGTGTCATTGAGGCCGGATTTGACGGTGCTGCTGCAAACCTGGAGCAAGCAAACCCGCGCCCTCTTCGCAAGTCTGACTTATTGATGCCTGCTCCTGCTGGAGCACGTTCCTGAAATACCGTACATCAGGTGCACTTATCGCACGGGCGCGAACAAAATACATCTGATTGAAAATGTACTATGAATTTCTTCAAATGTCCAGAAAAGAGATAAGGTTGATTCGGGTCATGCTTTTTGTCAAAAATGCGATGCGGTATCCGCGTGATGAAGGCTGTTTTCCCGGCTTACCCACGGGTAAAACAACGCGGTGGATTCGAGGGGTTAATGGGGGTCGTTTCTTTATCTTTTTTTCCTTCTCACGACCTGCGAAGCGATCCCATTGCCCCGGGCCCGGGGTCAATATCAGGAAAGCCGGTATCCCCGCTTCATAAGGCCTGCGCGGATTTCATCCAGGTGTTCCTTTCCCCGGATCTCCGCAGTGATGACCACGCGGGTCATGCCGAAAGGAAGGTCCGCTGCGAAGCGGTCGTGGACGACATCCAGGATGTTCGCCCGCATGGATGCGAGAAGCC
>DATHDE010000006.1:0-18873 GCA_035490495.1 Nitrospirota bacterium | reverse complement strand
GACACCAGCACGGGAACCGTTACGGGAATGCGGTCATAGGGGGGAAAAGGATGGTGAATGCGACAGTCGAGGTGGAACCCGCTCGCCCGGGCCACAAATCCCACGACGCCGAGGTTGCGCGCCGTCTGCGTGTTGAGCGTTCCCGTATCCCTGACGCGGTCTTCGAGGGACGGGTTTTCGTCGTAAATTACGACAAGCCGTTCAAACTCCCTGCTGAGCCATTCCATCTCATCGAGGATGATTTTGATGCCCTCCCCGTCCACGTCGTCCGATGCGCCTCCCGGCATGATGCGGTCCATGAGGAAACGGTGGCCGAAAAGCTTCGCATTCGTGCGGACGATCATCTCTTTCAGGCGGTGCATCTGATACAGCATGAAGGCAAAGGCCACGTCATTGCAGATCGCACCCAGGTCGCCGAGGTGGTTTGCAATGCGCTCACGCTCGAGAAACAATGCCCGCAGCCAGTGAGCCCGGTCCGGCACCACGCAACCGGCAATGGCTTCCGCGGCGCGCGCATAGGCGAGGCTGTGCGCCACGGTCGTATCCCCGGATACGCGTGCGGCCAGCCGGGCTGCCTCGTTCCAGGAAATCGATTCGAAACGTTTCTCGATCCCCTTATGAACATACCCCAGTTTTTCCTCGAGATTGAGAACGTCCTCACCCATAGCCTGGAAACGGAAGTGCCCCGGCTCGATGATGCCCGCGTGCACGGGGCCGACCGGAATCTCGTAGATTCCCTCGCCTTCCGCTCGGATCCAGCGGTATTCACCGGGAACACGCGGCAGTTTCTGGGCCGCATTGAAGGTTTTTCTGAGAGGCCACGCGTCTGCCGGCCAGTCTTCGTGCTTGATCCAGGGCCGCGAATCCGGATGGCCGACCGGGATGACGCCCAGGAGGCTCTGCATCTGCCGTTCAAAGCGGTAGGCGGGTACAAACTTTTTTGTCAAGCTCGGGAACGTGGGGTCGTCGACCGGCGCCCCGGTCCTGATCACGAGGTATTCCTGCTCCCGGCGGTAGCAGGCGTATATGCCGAACCCCCTGCCGAATGCCGTCTCGTCGGATGCCCATTCGGCGGCAAGCAGGGCGTACTCCTTCTTGAGCACCCGCGCGGCCTCCGCGAAGCGGTGACGCGGCACGACCAGGGACATGACGGTCGAGGGTGCGATCGTGTCGTCCTCTTTCGCGTCAGGACCGAACAGGTCGAGGATGATATTCTTCAGTCTGATCATAGGCTCTCATTAAAACGAAGTGACAGGATAACAGGATCCGCAGGATGCACCTGAATAGAATCCGATTCTATCCGATGTTATCCTGTAATCCTGTCAAAAGCCTCAAGCTATTTCAACAACCCTGCCGCTGTCTGGAACCAGCCGGACAGGAACTTCGGCATATACAGGCCGAGGGCTAGCACCACCAGCATATGCAGGACCACGGGCACGTTCGCGGCTTTGATGCGCTTCTGATACACGGGGACTTCACCGCCCACCATTGGCTGAATCCTGCGGAAGAGGGCTGCAAAGGATACACCGAGTCCCAGCAGCAGGAACGGCGCGAACCACGGCGCATCCTTAATCGTTGCCGTGAGAATCAGAAACTCGCTCGTGAACACGCCGAACGGCGGCATGCCCACAATGGCCATCACCCCAAGCGCGAGCCCCCAGCCCACGAGCGGATTGCCGCGTATGAGCCCTTTGATTCTTTCCATGTCCTGCGTCCGGTGCATCTGCGAAGCGTGCCCCACCGTGAAGAAGATCGATGACTTGGTCAGGCTGTGCACGAGCATGTGCAAAAGCGCTCCGAACGTGGCCACCGGGCCGCCCAGGCCGAAAGCAAAGGTCGCGATGCCCATGTGCTCAATCGAGGAATAGGCAAAGAGCCGCTTGATGTCCTTCTGCCGCAGGAGGGAGAACGACGCCACGATAATCGAGATGATCCCGAAGGCCATCATGATGGTGCCGGCATGGTGCGTCCCCGTGGAGCCGTCCACGAGCACTTTGCACCGCACGAGCGCATAGAGCGCGATGTTCAGGAGAAGGCCGGAAAGCACGGCTGAAATCGGTGTGGGGCCTTCACTGTGCGCGTCAGGCAGCCAGTTGTGAATTGGAACGAGCCCCACCTTGGTGCCGTAGCCCACCATGAGGAACACGAAGGCCAGCGAGAGGATGGTCGGCTCCAGCTGGTCGCTCACCTGGGCCAGGTTGGTCCAGTGCAGGGCCGCACCGCCTTCGCCCAGGACCTTTTCCGCCGCGAAGTAGAGAAGCACGGTGCCGAAGAGGGCGAGGGAGATGCCGACGCCGCACAGGATGAAATACTTCCATGCGGCCTCGATCGCGGACGGTGTGCGGTACAGCGAAACGAGCAGCACGGTGGAAAGCGTGGCCAGCTCCATGGCGATCCAGAGAATGCCGACGTTGTTCGTCAGGAGGCAGAGAAGCATGGCGAAGATGAACAGCTGGAACATGGCATGATAAAACCGGATCCGCCGGTGTCCTATCGTGCCGTGCTCCCGCTCGCGCCGCATATACCGCCTGCTGAAGATCGCCGTGGTCATGGAAACGAAGGAGGTGAGCACCGTGAGGTACACACTGAAGGCGTCTACGAAGAAGAAATTATTCCAGGCCAGGATCGGCCCGCGCTCATAGACCTGGAGCGCGAGCAGCACGCCCGCGGCAAAGGTCCCCGCGGACCCGAGGATGTTGACTTCCGGCGCAAGCTTCCGGTCCCCGATGAAGGCCAGGGCCAGGGACGAAATCAGCGGAACACCTAAGAGTACGAGAAGTTCCATGTACGCCTCACGAGTTCAAAGTGCAGAGTTCAGCGTGTCTATGCCCTTACTCTGAACTTAGAACGCTGCACTTTGAACTGGACTAATCTTCTTCCTTCAACCTCGCCATCTGGTCCACATCGAGGCTGTCGAAGGTCGTGCTGATGTGGAAGAAGAACAGGCCGAAAATGAATGCGGCAATCAACAGGTCGAGGGCGACGCCAAGCTCGACGACGAGCGGCATGCCGTAGGTGGCGCTCGTTGCCGCAAACAGAAGGCCGTTCTCCATGGCCAGGAACCCGATGATCTGCGCGACCGCATGCCTGCGCGTGATCATCATCAGAAACCCGAGCATGACCGTGGCAAGGGCCACGGCAAGGGTCGAGCGGGTCACGAGCGTCGACAATTCGCGGATCGGCGACGTCAGGTGGTACGAGAAAATCACAAGCATGATCCCCAGCAGCATCGTCGTCGGGATATTCAGGACGGTTTCCACTTCCTTGTGGATCTTGAGCTTGACGATCAGCTTATGCAGGATATACGGGAGCAGGACTACTTTGATCGCAAGCGTCAGGACCGACGAGATATAGAGATCCCGCACCCCGCCCAGATACCCCACCATGGCCGTGCTCACGGCGAGCAGAAACCCCTGCCAGGCGAAAAGATGCAGCAGCGCGTTCATGCGCCGCTGAACAATGAGCGCGAACGCCGTCAGCAGTATCATCGCGGCGAGGAGGCTGTTGAGCTGCGTTGCGAGTTGAATGTTCATAAGAAATCCCGAGGCCCGTTGCCAGGGTCCGGTAGCCGGGAAGGGAAGCCACAGTCAGTGTGAAGTATACGCCTTCACCCGGCTACCTGCTACGGGCTACCAGCTACCTGCCTTTCTATTCCAGCATGAAATACGACAGCATCCCGAGCGTGGCGAAGAGGAACGCGCTTCCGAGAAATTCGGTGATCCGGAAGATGCGCATCTTCGCAAGGCCGGTTTCGATGAGCACGAGTCCCACGCCCACGATCGCCAGTTTTCCCAGCAGGACCGGGAAAGCAGCAGCAACGGAAACCAGATCGCTTCCCACCGCCATGCCGCGCGGGAAGAACGTCGCTATGCCGAGCGCTGCGAACAGGAACAGCTTCATCATGGACGCCCATTCGATGAGCGCCAGGTGGCGTCCTGAATATTCGAGGATCATGGCCTCGTGGATCATCGTGAGTTCCAGGTGCGTGGCGGGATTGTCCACCGGCACCCTGCCGGTTTCCGCCAGCGCTATCAGCACAAAGGCAAGGAACGCAAAAACCAGCGACGGACGCAGGAGCGAGTTCCCCTGCGCTATGACAAACGCCATATGCGACAGCGACGTGGACTTGCTCACGAGCGACACGGCGAACACGGCCATGAGCATGGCAGGCTCGGCGAGCGAAGCTATCGTCATCTCCCTGCTCGATCCCATGCCGCCGAATGCCGTGCCGATGTCCATGCCCGCGAGCGCGGTGAAGAACCGGGCAATGGCGAAAAGCGCCACCAGGGCGATCACATCCGCCGTCGCGGCAAGCGGCAGGTCCGTTGAAAGGATCGGGACAATGCCTCCCGCCATGATCGACACGCCAAACACGAGATAGGGAGTGAACCGGAATATCCACGAGGCGTTCTCGGCGATCACTACGTCCTTGGCCAGGAGTTTCCTGATGTCGCGGTACGGCTGGAGCAGCCCCGGCGTGGTGCGGCCCTGGAACCAGCACTTCACCGTCTTCACCCAGCCCACGAACAGGGGGGCGAAGAAGAGCAGGATCAGAACCTGTGCGATTTCTATAAGAAAGGGATGAATATCCATGATGTGCTAGTTACCCTGAGCATGCAAAAGAGTTCATTGGATGCGGAATTTCGCCGGTGCACGCGGTTAAAGCCGGCTCCCGCATTGTTCTTTTGTTATATCCCCCGGCGAATATCCGCGTCCCCAAAAATGACTTCGAGACGCGGTTAAGAAAATATCAGCAGCACGAGGATCGTGACGAACGAGTAAATCAGGTAAATCTGTATCCTGCCGTGCTGCATGCGCCCGATCCTGCGCGAAAGCCAGAAGCTCGCGTCCACCACGGGCTGATAGATCCACATCCAGAAACGGTCCCGCACGCGCAGGTGGTACTGCAGCCGCTCCGGAAACGCGGGATTCGCCTCCGGCGGCATCTGGCGCACGCGCTCCTTGATGCTGAACAGAAAGCCGAAGATCCTCCTGAGCGGCATGGCAAAGGAGGTTGCCGTGTACTGCATTCTGTTTGTCACCTTCTCGAACCCACAGTCCCAGAGCGGCACGCGGTGCATCACGCCGGGCCGCGCATGCAGCAGCAGGTACGTGATGACAACCACGGAGAGGATGCCGATGAAAGCGATGGGTGCGGCATAGGATGCGCGCTCGGCGGCAATGGGCGTGAGCCACATCCAGCCGAAGCCCGAGGCGGACGCCGCGATCGTGCCCCCCACGAGTTCCTCGGCAAGCGGATCCATCCAGCCGATCACGAGGGTGGGCAGAACGCCGAGTGCAAGGCAGGTGAGCGCCGCCAGCAGCATACCGATGCGCATCGGCCAGTTCGCTTCATGCACGGTGCCGTGATGATGCCCGCGCCGATGCCCGAGAAAGGTAACGCCGAGGGCTTTTACGAAACAAGCCGCCGCCAGCGCGCTCGTGAGCGCGAGGAGCGCGGCGCCGAGCGGGATGAGCAGGTTCAGGAGCGGGTTCGGGAGCCCGGGGGACAGAAGGAATGCCTGGTACGTAAGCCACTCGGACACAAATCCGTTGAACGGCGGCAGTGCGGAGATCGAAATGCATCCGATGAGAAAGAACACGGCGGTCCAGGGCATCTGCTTGATGAGTCCGCCCATCTCCTCCATGTTGCGCTCGTGCGTTGCATGGAGCACGGCACCCGCCCCCATGAAGAGGAGGCCCTTGAACATGGCGTGGTTCAATGTGTGATACAGCCCGGCGATGAGCGCCAGCGCCGCGAGCAGCGACAGGTTGAAGGAAGTAAAGATCATGGCAAGGCCGATGCCGATCAGGATGATACCGATGTTTTCAACGGAATGATACGCCAGCAGCCGCTTCAGATCGTGCTGCATCAGGGCGTACAGGACGCCGAGGACCGCGGATACAAGGCCGAATACGAGGACCAGCGCCCCCCACCACCAGGGGAAATCGCCGATGAGATCGAAGACAACGCGCACGATGCCATAGATCGCGGTTTTGAGCATGACGCCGCTCATGAGCGCGGATACGTTCGACGGCGCGACGGGGTGCGCCTCGGGCAGCCACACGTGGAGCGGGATCACGCCCGCCTTTGCCGCAAATCCGAAAAAGGCGAGAAGGAATGCCGCAGCAGCCCATCCCGCCGGAAGTTCGGTTTCCCGCATGGCATCGAAGGTATATCCCTCGAATCCCTTGAAGCCCGTTGCGAGTCCTGCCATGACACCGAAGGACAGGAGGATGGCGATGGCGCCGACATGGGCGACGACGAGGTAGAGAAATGCGGCACGCCGGTTTTCGATGCGCTCGTCCTCGAACAGAACGAGGAAGTAGGATGACGCGGCCATGAGCTCCCACGCTATCAGGAAGAAGAAGGCATCGTCGGCAATGACCACCATGAACATGCCCGCGAGAAAGAGCGCATAAAACACGACCAGGCTCGTGATCGATCTGCGGCCGAGAAATCCCTTCACGTATCCGATGGAATAGATGGAGGCGAAGAGCGCAAGAAGTCCCACAACGACGAGGAAAAATCCCGACAAAAGATCGATCCTGATATGAAAGGGAAGATCGGGGAGCCCGAGGGGGATGACGATCCGCGTTGTACTGTTGGCAGCAACCGTCCAGATTCCCGCGACGGTCGTCAGAAAGGAAGCCGTGGCAGCAAGAAGAAAGCCGATTTTAATAAGAAGACGTTGACTGCGGCTGAAAAGGGGCGCAAGCGCCAGAAGAACCAGCAACAACGCAAAAGAAACACTTATGAAACTGATCGGTGAAACGAGCACGACATCAATCCCGCCTTGTCAAAAATCGGGTCTGCAATGAGGTACGCAATGACGTGGTAGTATATTCCAATAAGGTGTTTTGTCAAGGGGAAAGTCGATGGTGAGGCATCCGTTCAGGCTGGGTACAAGGCACCGCGGGAGAAGCAAGGGAAACGTCCCATTATGTGCGGTCCCGCTCGTCCCGCAGATGTACGGTCCGCTGGGGGTACGGGATCTCGATCCCCTCTTTTTTCAGCCGGGCAAGAATCCTCTTCCTGAGTTCATGCAGCACGCGGTTCTGGGCCGGCAGTTCGGCGATGGTACAGACGAGCGTGAAGTCGAGTGAACTTTCTCCGAACCCGGGAACGAAGAGCACGCCGGGTTCCGGTTTCCCGAGCAAAGAAGGAACCTCACCGATTGCCTTTTTTACTTCATCAATGAGGATGGCCTCGACGCTCTCCGGCTCGGCTGAATAGGCGACGCTCACCGGCACATACAGAAGCGTAGCCTGTTCCGGCAGCGAATAATTCGTCACTACGCTCTGGGCAAGCTTGTTATTCGGGATCACGACGATGTTGTTCGGAAGCATGCGAATGCGCGTTGTCCTCCACGTGATATCGTCCACATACCCTTCCTGGCCGGTTTCGAGTTTGATGAAATCTCCGATCCTGATCGATTTTTCCATCAGAATGTGCACGCCCGCAAAAAGATTGGCCAGCGTGTCCTGGAGCGCAAGGGCTACGGCGAGTCCGCCCACGCCCAGCGCGGTGATCAGGGGCGCGATGGAGATACCGAGATCCGTCAGTATGATCAGGAACCCTATGACGAATATCGTGCCTTTCAGGATGCCGTAGGCAAGGCCGGTCGTCGGGATGGGGATGCGGCTTTTCTGGATGTAGTTCGTGAACAGTTTGCCCGCAAGCGTGGCCGAAGCGAACGTTGCCGCCAGGATGATGATGACGCGGAGAATCCTGCCGAGGTACTCCATGTGCCTGTCCGGGATGCCGGAAAAAGACAACCCCAGGTGAATGCCCACGGCTACGGCGACCAGGATTGAGGCGTTCCTCGTCGACTCAATGACAATATCATCGACCTGGGTGGAGGTTCTGTTTGCCCAGGTATGCAAAATGCGATAGACGATGGACCGCGCAATCAGCAGGACAACCGTGAAACCAAGGGCTGCCGCAGCGGGGAGAACAAACTTCATATATGCCGCGTCCATCTTCAGAACCTCCGCAGTTAAAAGGACTTTACGTCTTCACATTCTACATTCTGAATCAGGTTTCTAAATTTCAAAGGAGTTCGCCGCGAAAACCATACGGCGCCGCGCTCTCAGCGCTTTTCCGTTCCCTCCCGCGTCTGGCCCGCCGCACCACGGCCCCCTGCGTCGGGTCCTCCGGCAGATTTCCTCCGCCTGCGCAGAGACCGCCTGAGACTGAGCAGGGACAGCAAGAGCATGCCGATGACGATGCCGGCGAGCAATGCCAGAACGACGATGACGGCGAGCGAAGCTTCATATTTCCAGGTCAGGAAGGAAACGGCAACCGGGGTGGCGTTTTGGACGGAAAACGCGGCAACTGCTATGACAATGGCGATAACCAGGATAATCGTGAGCATGGTTTCCTCCCCGCTGCTGCACCACCGGCTGCTTCAGCATACCCGTAGTACTGTAGCAGATACGCTGACGGGAGTAAATCGGAAATATTGCCTTGCGCCCTCACGATTCTTTTCGTCTGAACTTTCGCAGGCCTTTCCTCAAAACTTCACGCAGGCTTCTCGATCGCGCCCGGATGAAGAAATAAAGGGAGTGCTCGGTTCACACGGAAGGGAAAAGACGATGAAAGCGAAAATATATCTGAAGCAATTTTCCCCTTCGCCTGAAGGCTGAAAAGAGTTACACTGAATACTGGATATTGTGACCTTTATGAAAGTACGCCTGCATGGTTGAACCGGAAGACCGATATAAAATCTCAATCACCCGCCCGTTCCTGCTGACGCTCGTGGCCGCCGGATTCGCCATCGGCGTATTCGTGGGAGCAGGAATGCGTCTGTTCACGCCGATACAGACAACCAAGGGGGGCAACGAGGGCGAGAATCCCGAGAGTGCATTCAGTTTCATCCGGCCGCCGGTCCAGCAGAAAGACGCTCCGGGCAGCCGCGCGGGGAAGGAATTGAAGCCGTTCAGATACAAGGTCAACGAGGCAATCCAACGGCTGATCAAGGAAAGCGATGCAGACCTCGTTTCCGTCTACTTCCGCGACCTGAACACCGGGAACCGCTTCGGCATCGGGGAGCGCGACAAACTCCTCGCCGCGGACCTGCTGAAGATACCGCTCATGATGGCGTATTTCAAGTGGTCCGAGGCAAGCCCCGTTGTTCTTCGGAAAGCCCTGCTCTATACAGGAGACGAAGGACGGTCGGAGACGCTCGAACCGGGTAAAAAATATACGGTCAATGATCTGCTCCACCGGATGATCGTGAGCAACGACCAGGCGGCATATGCAATTCTGTTCGCCAATCTCCCGCGGCCACGGCTGGAAAAAATATTCAAGGAGCTGTACGTTGACTATGATCCGCAGCGGCAGGACGAGTACCTGTCGCTCAGCGCCTACGCTTCATTTTTCCGCGTGCTGTTCAATGCCTCCTATCTTTCCGAGGAGATGTCTGAAAAGGCGCTGCGGTTTCTGTCCCGTTCGGCATCAAAAACCGCCATGTCATCGGGGCTTCCTGCCGGCATCGCCTTTTCAGGGAAACGGGGGGAACAGACGATCCGAACATCCGATGATGAAGAGGCGGCTGCGCAGTATCGGATGCATGAACTCGGCATTATTTACCATCCCAGCCGCCCTTTTCTTCTCGGGTTCGTGGTGCAGGGCAAGGACCGCGATCAAATCACCAAAGCCATCCACGATCTGACACGGCTTGTGTATGATGAAGTGGACCAGCAAACGCAAGAGGGTTCATAGCGGTCAGCGTTCAATAGACTCCGTGCTTTCCTGCCCCCCTCCCCCTCCAGCAGCCGTGGAAAAATACCCGGACGGAATGAATAAGCCGCCGCCGTTTTCGAAAATGAAGTGATGTCGGTTTCCGAGTGTTTTTCTCCAAACCTCGATTTCCGGCCGCGTCTTGCTCGAGCACAGGACGACTGGGACCGAGCGTCTGGCTGCAAGATCGAACCCGGGGCGCCGCTTCAAAGGATGTGTCCCCGGATGAAGCAGCGTCCCGTCAAGATCGGTCAGGATGATGGTATGCAGCGTTCATTCACTTCTTATCTGCCGTTTCTCCGCCATCGTTCTTCATAAGAAACTTCAGCGCAAGGGGAGCCGACAAGGTCGTCAGCGCCACGACAAAGACCACGACGGCATAGGATGCATCATCGAATATTCCGTTCCGCTTTCCTACCTCGGCGAAAATGAGCCCCACTTCGCCCCGCGGAACCATAGCCACGCCTGTTGACAGCTTCTCACGAAAGCCGCCCGCAGCCCAGATGCCGCTCGCAATTTTGCTCAGTATCGCCACTGACGCAAGCATGCCGGCAAAGTCCCAGAAGGTCCCGGACGTCATGTTGATCGCGCGCAGGTTGATGGACACGCCGACCATAACAAAAAAAACCGGTACAAAGAGATCGATGATCGGCGTCATGCTTTCCTCGATCTTCTCCGCCAGCTGATGGCTGTAATGCTCGATGGTCGCGCCGAGCGGCAGGAAGAACCGTCGCTCCAGGGCGATTCCGGCGGCAAACGCCCCGAGGATCTCCGGCGCCCCGACGCCGTGCGATACCACGGCAAGTCCCAGAATAAGCGAAACGACAATGGTCGGGATCATGCCTTTCGTGCGGCTCGAGGAAGCGAGCTTGGCCATGAGCGGCACGAACAGTTTCGCCAGCACCGGCGCGACGAGCAGGAATGTCGTTATGAATACCAGGATGCGTATCGCTGCAATGATGCTGACCGTCCCTTTTACCGCGAAATCATACAGCAGGGCGAGGACAACGACTCCGATCACGTCGTCCAGCACGGCAGCGCCTATGACGATCCGGGCCATCCGCGTGTGGTGCTTATTCAGATCCTTGAGCACGCGTACCGTAATGCCGATGCTCGTGGCCACGATCGTGCCTCCCACGAAGAGCGACGGAACCGTGCCCATTCCGAACAGGCGTGAAGACACCCCGTACCCCAAGGCAGCGGGTACGAGTACGCCTGTCACCGCAACAAGGGAGGAACGCACACCTTCCCGCACGAGCTGGCCCACATCCGTTTCGAGCCCGACCTCGAACACGAGCAGCAGAATGCCGATTTCGGCAAGAAGATGGAACACGGCGTCGGGAGCAATGAATCCGAGGGCGCTTGGACCGATGATGAGGCCGGCCGTCACTTCGCCCAGAACCGCCGGGATGCTCATCCTGCTGAACAGCTCGGCGAACAACTTCGCTGAAAGCAGGACGACAAGCAGCTTCAGAAAGAAGACAGATACCTCCAAATACTACCTCCAAACAAAAAAGGCCGGCGAAAAGCATTCCTGTTATCAATGCTCTCTGCCAGCCCACTTTCCCGGAGCATACTCCTCCGGGCGCGTCAGTCCGCCACACTGCTTATATATTCTTGAAGTTTAATCTTTCGATACTTAATTATATGCGATGGGACAACCGCTGTCAATTTTTCATGGCGACATTGGAATAAAAAAGGCGGCCCGTCGGCCGCCTTGGAAGGACACGCTATGATCCCGGACTCTAATGCCCCCCTGATTTCAGCAGACCGCTCGCGGCAAGAGCGAGAACAAGGATCTCGGCGATGGCGATAATGAAGTAGGCGGTGTCTTTTTTCCGCTTCAGGATGGGAAGAATCACCATATAACAGAGGATCGTCAAGCCGGACAGGATCGCGATTCCGACAAAGTTGAGGTAATCGCCTTTCCCGACGTGAGCGAGCCAGTTCCAGCCGGTGGGTGCGTTCATGATATGATTGAAATCATGCACGCGCATGGTCCAGTACTTCGGCAGATCCCTGATCGGCACGTAGGTCGGCAGCAGCCCCGAGAGGTAGACGATGAACGTCACGATCAGTATGGCAAGACCAAGCCACATGCCGACGTTCAGGATCGCTGCATAGGCAAGTTGTTCTTCTGATGCCTTATTGTTTTTCTCCGTACTCATGTTCGTCTCCTATTTCCAGATGCCCAACCCCTTGAGCAGGGACCGGAGGCCCGCAAAAAGCAGCAGCCCGATGACCATCCACTTGATCGCTTTCGGCTTCGACTTGGCAAGAAGCTTCACCCCGATCATCGAACCCAGCATGATGCCCACGAGAGACGGGACCACGATCATGGGCAGCACGGCGCCCTGGTTCAGGTACACCCACGCAGCCGAGGTGTCGGTGATCGAGAGCAGGAATTTGCTCGTGGCCACCGATATCTTGAGCGGCGCGCCCATCATCAGGTTCAGAACAGGCACGTTCGCCCAACCCGCGCCGAGCCCGAACATGCCCGCCATGACGCCGATGACGATGAATAGTGTCAGCCCCAGCGGTGTTTTGTGCACACTCCACTCGACGTCCCTGCCGAGTGACTCTTCGCGGTAGATGCCCATGATGCCGAGGCTCTGGGAAAGGGCATCGGGCTTCGGGACAATGGGGAAATCGGACTTCTTTGCCGTCGCCATGATCAGGACGATAAGCAGGATGGTCGAACCGAGCATGATATTGATCACGTGCGGCTTGAGCGCCAGACCGATCATGGCGCCGACGATCGCCGCTGCCGAGGCGATGAGCGCCACGGGAAGGGCGAGCCGCAGACTGGCAAGATTTCTCTTGAGCAGACCGGGGCCTGCAGCAAGCGCGCCGGCAAGTGCTACGAGCAGTCCTGCGCCGCGCACGAAATCGATGTTGAAGGGAAAGAACCCGCCCACGATTGGGACGAACAGAACACCGCCGCCCACACCGCCGAGCACGGCCAGGATGCCGAGAATGAACGTTACAACGAAAAGGGCCAGCGGCCAGATCCACCAGGGTATGGATGACGGCTGTTCCGCTTCGGCGTGAGTACCGCCGTGCATTTCCTGCGGAGCAGCTGTACCCGCGGCCGTTGAGTGAAGCGCCGGCTCATTTGCAGCTGCCGTCGAGGCCTGACTGAGTATCAATGAAATGCAAAGTAAGATCAGGATTATACTGCCGGTAAAAAAACGTAGCATCGCCGCGTTTGCTCCTCCCCCCAGAACATGTAGGACTTTTTCTTTTTGTAAATTCGTGATGATAGAGACTGCCGGGTCATTGCGAATTGAAAGCATCCAGTTCCATTTTGCACGGCTGATAATGATATTATAATGAGTGGGAAGTTGTCAAGGGAAATGTTAATGTACTGTGATCCTATAAAAACCATTTATGGGATAAAAAAGTTTCGGAATAAAAAATGGGCGGGAATGCTGACCCGCCCTGAAACAAGGAGGAAAGAAAACTGCGACTAACTACCTTCTATCATTTTATTACTGTACAATACCGCCAACGACCGCGGGTGCGACCGTGATAACCGGTTCGTTCGCAACGGTTACGGGGTTACTGCCGGCAGACGGATCAACCCACTGAGACAACGTCGGGAGTGTATAGCTTCCGATTGAGAGAGAATCACATCCACCATTCGTATCTTCCATCATTCTCTCTTCAATTCCGAGCGGCTTGATCAGATAGGTGTCACTGCCTGCCGTGGCCGCGGAGCCGGCCTGAATCATAAACTCCGGCACCCACCTGGTGTTATTGCTGCAGCTTACCTTAGTGCCGCCATCATCCACGCATTTGCCGGGAATGCCGTTGAGCTGACCGGCCCCGTCATAGTTCAGATAGAATTTGGTCCCATCGTACTTGTGGTCATATGCGGTTACGGACGGCTGCGAGTGAACGTATTCAACCTGAAGCGGGGGATCGAACTTCACAAACGCATTGTTGCCGTCCTTGAGCGCTACAAACTTATTATAATCGTTCAATCCCGTTTCCCATGTATAGAAAACGGGGAGCACGCTCCAAGCTTTCCATCCACAGGTTTGGTTCTGATCCCAATCGCATTTAAGTAGATCTTGATACGTCGTCCCGGTTTCGTTTGTTGCCAAAGGATCAAACAAAGCACCGCTCATGACACCCCAGTCCGAGCCCGAGATGGCGGCTGTCTGAACAACATTATTGCCGTTATACGTGAGCATCATCGCAGCCTTGCTGAACACATACGTGTACCCGTTCTGGGTATAGGTGAGGAACGGCGTACTTGTGTTGATTCCCGAGGCACCTGCATTCGGGCAGTTGTCGAAACACGAAAAAGTAACAGTTGATCCAAGCGTCGTATCATCGGGATACACAATATCCTCGGCATAGAATATGATGGGTGTGGTATTTGCTACCGTCCCGGTGCAGTCAAATGGACCGGTGCCTGTGCAGCCGGTCAGCTGCATGCTGACTTGCCCACCAAGGGAATCCGACCAGAAATTGAGGTTATTCCATGAAAGCGCCGAGAGATCAAGCGCAGCCGGAGTAATGGTTTGCCACGTATAATCCGACTGACTCTGTTGAGCAGTCATCATAAGCGCGGAACCGTTCCAGACCACCTGATAATTGCTGCACGTGCCGGAACAAATACTGTAATTGAGGGGAATGTTCTTGACGTCTGCAAGCGTCAGGGCTTGCCTCGTATGCCTTTTCAGTTTGCCGTTGGACTTAAACACCGTATATGGTGTATCCGTGTTGTTCTGGTAATCATGTTTCATGACCGTATCGCCGGAAGCAACACTCACACCATCAGGAAGCCACATACCCCAATACCCGATATTGCCGTATGCCGTGCCGACTTTGATCTGATAACTGGAATTCCGCACCACCCGCGCACCGGTTGTCGCATCATACAAACCGTACTGCCATGCAGACATATCGAAGACATTGCGATTAAGGCAGATATCCGGAGAAGTGCCCACGGCATCACTGCGCAAGAAATAATTGGTGTTAAAGGCAATATTGAACGCAACCGTCTCGGGCGATCCGCCGTTTTGCGTATCATACTGATAGACCTTGCCGGAACCCGCATCGCTCCCGTCGGTGGCTTTATCCAGCGTGGCATACTGTTTGCGCGTCGGGCTTGCCGCGGGTCCCTCTTCCTCGGCAAACTTAAGCAAAATTTTGCCGCTGGCTTCGTCACGTTCAGACTTCAGTGTGCCCTTGAAAATAACCTGCGATGTATCGGCAGCAGCCAGCCCTTTATAGTTCACCGTAAAAATACCGAGCGGATTGCTGTCCGTTTTCCCTTCCGTCACGGTAACCGTGGCGAGAATTACTTTGTCCATATCGTACGCGTCATGGGCCTTCTCGTGAATCCAGGCCTGCACGTACTCCGGCGATAAATTGTCCGTCCGCCATGATTTCATCGTCCATGGTTCAAACACCGGGGCATCGGCACCCGAAGACTGATTGGTTGACGCCTGGCCGGCAGCCGAAGGATCGCTTTTATTGCTTGAGCATTTATTCGCATCAATCAGAGCCAGGTAGGGGCCCTGATTCAGCATTTCCCCGTATTGAGACTGCGCAATCATACAAAGAATATTATTGACATTTTCGAAGGCCTCTACCGAACGTTCCTGAACGTACATATTGGCCTTGTCAAGGTCATAGTCCGATCCTGCCGGGACAGATGGAGTCCGATGAAGCGGTGTTTTTGCGAACGATCTTATCGAGGGGCTGCCTGCAACGGATCCGCTCACCTTTGCATCAACGACGCTCACTTTGTCGGCAACCTGAAGCGCATCTGCTGAGCCGCTGTTATTATTATTGTTGGTGCTTCCGCCTCCGCCGCCCCCGCCGCCGCATGCGATGATCATGAGCGGCAGAGCGATGATGCTGAGTAAACCCGCCATCCTTCTCAAGTGCATAAGAGCCTCCTTTTTTATCCCTGCATCCGGGAAATGTATTCTTTACTCAAAGAGTTAAAATGCTTGTTTTTCTCAGGCTGGCCCTGAATAAGGTCAACTACGGACACGGTTCTCCATTGAATACCCAAGTATTATACTAAGCAAAAGGTCTGCCATTTTTTTTTAAGCTTAAAAAACAAATAATTGTAATTAAAACGTCAGAGCGGGGAGTCCGTTCCCGGACAGGGATTATTGCAATATATTGTTTTTTCAGAAGGGGGTATTGCTGCTGTTGTCGCCCGGCGGACGGTTGGACAGTGTTTTCCTGCTTCAGTCCTGAGATTGTGCAGGGAGGAGGCGGTTGAAAATCGACCTGACCTGTGTACGGACGCTTTCGTAATCCGCAAGCAGCTGCGCTCCGGCAGGTACAGCCGCATCAACATAGCCCATGCGCCGCGCCAGGCCGCGAAGGGCTGCCGGGTCTTTGACGAGGATGCTCGACGTCTGGTTGGAGATGATGCGCATTCTGTTTTCCAGGCGGCGGAGGAACGCGGAGGACTGCCGGAGTGTCCGGTAGTCGGCATCGGTCAGCAGATGTGTTTTCCGGAGCACGGCCAGGCCGTTGTCCGTCCCCGGAATCAGGATCAGCGGATGCGAGCCGCAGGAGAGCAGCTGAAAATACTGTACGAGAAACTCGATGTCGACGATCCCTCCCCTGCCCTGTTTGATGTTGTACCGTGTCTTATCTTCATTGCCCAGTTCTTCCTCGATCCTCTTTCGCATTGCGCGTATCTCGCCGGCAAGCACGCCGGGATCGCGTGTGCGGCCGAGAAGCTGCCGGACACTCGCGCAGAACGCCGCTCCCACGGTCCGGTCGCCTGCGGCGAAGCGCGCCCGCAGCAGCGCCTGCAGTTCCCAGGTCCCTGCCTCCGAGGCATAGTAACTCCTGCAGGCATCCACGCTCTGTACGAGCGGTCCTTTGGATCCCATCGGCCGAAGCCGCGTGTCAACGCGGAATACAAACCCTTCCCGTGTCATGGTCGTCAAATAGGAAATCGTTTTTTCCGCTATCTTGCTGAATCGTTCGAAGACCGAGAGTCCCGGAGACGGCGCTTCGGCATGCTCTTCCGAAAACACAAAAAAGATATCGAGGTCCGAGCCGTACGTCAGCTCCCGGCCGCCGAGTTTTCCGACGGCGATGACGGCAAGCCCGTCAGTCGACCCCGAGCCGCCGTATCGTTTGCCGATCTCCCACCCCGCCGCCGCAAGCGCCGAGTCGAGACAGGCATCCGCAAGGCGCGCCAGATCGCGAGAAACGATACGCAGGCTCGAACCCGACAGCAGATCCGATATGCCGATCCTGATTTCCTCCTGGTGTTTAAAATGCCGGATGGCGTCAAGTTTCTCTGCGATGGTCGCCAGGCCGCCAAGCTGATCGCCGAGTTCATGCGCGTAGGATATGCGCATGCCCGCACCTTCGCGCTTTTTCGATTCAAGCATGCTTTGAAGATAATCCGGCCTGCTCACGAGGAGCCGCGAAAGGTATTCACTGTTCGCAAACACGGCAATGAGCACGCGGACGGATGCAACATCGATCTTCGCGAGCGACTGCAGGGCATCCCAGGAGCCGTGGGACGCGAGAAATGATTCGAGGTGGTGCAGGGCCTGGTCGGGGTCCGCGGACGCCAGGATTTCCCGGAACAGCGGCGGGAATATTGTTTCAAAGGACTTCCTGCTGCGCGGCGTCTGATGCACGAAGGCAGGTCCTTCCCGGAGCAGCAGCAGATCGCGGTACGCCTTGTCCGGATTGCTGAAGCCGGCGCGGCCCAGCTGCGCCACGGCTTCACGCTCCGGCGCATCAGGGTTGAGCAGGACGCTCAGTTCTGCGGGGAGCTCCGGCGTCTCCTCATCGCCCACGCGGGAAAACAGCTCGTCATAAATGCGCCGCACCCGTTCCGTATGCTCCGCATACTCCCGCAACAGCTGCTCCGCCTCCCTCCCCGGAGTTCGATAGCCCACGCGCCGGGCGAGCAGACGCAGTTCCCGCTCGTCGGTCGGCATGGTCTGCGACTGCAGATCATCGAGCAGCTGGATGCGGTGTTCGACGGTCCGGAGAAAGACATAGGCCTTTGCGAGCGTTTCCTGCTCCTCGTACGAAATGAGCCCTTTGAGGGAGAGCCGGTGCAGCGCCCGGAGCGAGGAGCGTTCGCGGAGCAGCCGGTCGCGCCCGCCGTACAGCAGCTGCAGCGCCTGGATGATGAACTCGATCTCGCGGATGCCGCCGTACCCCAGCTTGACGTCGCGGTGCATTCTGCCCTTCTGTTCGACATCAAGGTTGATCTTGCGCTTCATGTCGCTGATTTCAGTGATGGCGCTGTAGTCGAGGTACTTGCGGTACACGAAGGGCGAGATCCGCTCAAGGAATTCCCTGCCGACGGCGTCATTGCCGGCAACGGGCCGGGCCTTGATCAGGGCGGAGCGCTCCCAGGTCTGTCCCCACGACTCATAGTAGGTCTCGTACCCGCCGAGGCTCAGGGCAAGCGGCCCCTGCTGCCCCTCGGGTCGCAGCCGGACATCCACGCGGAATACGAACCCGTCCTCCGTTTTTTCGTTGATGAGAACGCTCAGCCGCTCTGCCAGCTTTACGAAATACTGGTGATTTGCGATACGCGTCGTCCGCGGCGCGCCCTGCCGGCTGGTGCCTGCCGTCTCGCCGTCGGACGAATAAACAAACATGAGGTCCACGTCGGAGCTGAAATTGAGGTCCCTCCCGCCGAGCTTGCCCATGGCGATAACCGCGAATCCGGACGGTACGGAGCGGCCGCCGGACGCCTCCTCCCTCGGCTTCCCATACCGCTCGGAAAGTTCTGCTTCGGCGATTTCATACGCTTTCTGCAGGCATACTTCCGCAAGGTCGGAGAGCTCCGCCATGGTGTCCTGAAGGTCCGCCTTGCCAAGAAGATCACGGAGCGCGATCCTGAGCATTTCCCGCCTTCTGAATACCCTGAGCACGCGGGACACCGCCCGTGCGTCTCCCGCGCTTTTCATGAACGCAGCAAGACGCCGCCGGAGCGCCGGCTGGCCTGCCCTCCGGTCGAGATATGCCGGCTCGGCAAAAACCCTGAACGTTTCCTCCGTATCGGTCGTGATAAATGCGGACAGGAAGCGGCTCGCCCCGCAGATCGTAATGACCATGCGCACGACCGGGGGATGCTCCCGGCAGAGGCTGACGAAGCGGGG
>DATHDE010000005.1:0-27320 GCA_035490495.1 Nitrospirota bacterium | reverse complement strand
CGGGCCATCCGCGAAGCGGGCTACGACAGGGAGAAAGTCCGCAGCGCCATCGAGAACATGAAAAACTTCATCGGCACAGCCGGCGTGTTCAATTTCACGCCCGCTGACCACAACGGCCTCGGCATCGACGCATTCGCCATGCTGACCGTGAGGGACGGCAAGTTCGCGCTGCTGGAGAAATGAACCAGAGAACCATGGAAGAACACGGTCTGACACTGCAGAACAATTGAGCGGGCTCTTTCGTTCTGATCTTATCCCGTCATCCCGTCGAAGTGGGCTTTTTTGTTTTCCGATCCGTCAGTTCCGTGTTCGTCCGCGGCTGTGTTCTGTATTCTGCATCGTCATCCGGAGTTTGTATTGATCGAGCTTTTTTCCCAATATTTCGTCGCGGGCCTCACCTACGGCGTCATATACGCCATCGTCGGCATCGGATTCAACATCATATACAACACCACGGGCATCATCAACTTCGCCCAGGGGGAATTCGTCATGCTCGGCGGCATGACGGCCGTGACCCTGCACGGCTTCCTCCCCCTGCCGCTTGCCGTCGTCGGCGCCGTGCTTATTACCATGATCATCGGCGGCATGATCGAGATCGCCTTCATCCGCTGGCTGGTAAAACCATCGGTTCTCAGAATGATCATCATTACGATCGGCATCTCGATCCTGATCCGAGAAGGAGCACTCGCCGTCTGGGGAGAAGGCGTCCGCTCCCTCCCCTACTTCACGGGCAATGAGATTTCGGCAATCTCCCTCGGAAGCGTGCGCGTTTCACCGCAGGTTGTCTGGAGCATCGGGATGTGCTCGATCATCGTCCTGCTGCTCAACCTGTTTTTCAAGCATACGATGCTCGGCCGTGAAATGCGCGCCTGCGCCGCGAACCGCGATGCGGCAGCGCTCTGCGGCATCCCCACGAGCAACATGGTGACCCTCTCCTTCGTGCTGTCGGCAGGCATCGGCGCCCTTGCCGGGTGCGTCGTATCGCCCATCACGTATACGCAATACAATATCGGCACGGGACTTGCCATCAAGGGATTTACGGTCGCCATCCTCGGCGGCCTCGGCAACAGCATGGCTGCCGTAGCCGCGGGCGTCATCCTCGGCGTACTGGAATCCTTCAGCATCTGGATTCTGCCCACGGCATACAAGGATACCATCTCGATTTCCATTCTCCTTGCGATGCTCTTTATCCGGCCGAGCGGGCTGTTTGGAAACAGGGAAGCAATGCGGTTGAAGGATTTCTAATACGGTACGGAATGGAAAGCCGGGGTTTCGGAACGCGCGGGCGCGGATGCAATTCGCCAGGAGTGCGTTACTGTTGACCATATCATAAGCAGTATGATCTTACTTTCAAGCACATGAAGACATCCCGTTATACACCCGTACTCGTGCTGCTCGGCACGGTCGTGCTGGTTCAGCTCCTGACGCTCGTGAGCGGCAAGTCGTTTTATCTGACACAGCTGACGATGACAGCCTATTACTCCCTGGTGGCGGTTGGGCTTTCACTCCTGATGGGATTTGCGGGCCAGATATCACTCGGCCATGCCGGCTTCTTCGCCATCGGCGGTTATGTTACGGCCGTCCTCACCACAGTCAACTTCTCCGGATACGCGAACGGTGTGCTGGCTGCTCTTCTTGTAAAGGCCGGCGTGCTTGTCCCGCGTCAGGATCTGTACGGCAGCCAAATGCTGAATGTTCACCCGTGGGCTGCCTTCCTCGCCGCCGTCATCCTTGCGTTTGCCGTAGCGTGGGCGATCGGCATCCCCGTGCTCAAGCTCAAGGGGCATTATCTCGCAATGGCCACGCTCGGAATCGGCACGATTATCTACAGTATTGTTCTCGGCACACAGCGGTTTGGCGCAGCGGACGGGATATCAAACGTTCCGCCGTTCCCTCTGTTCACGGGAATCGGCGTGAGCGGCAAGCCGTCCCTGCGCGTAGCAAACTATTATTTTGCCTGGTTCCTCGTTGCCGCGGCTATGACGCTCCTGGTCAACCTGATCCATTCCCGGGTCGGAAGAGCGCTCCGCTCTATCCATGGAGCGGAGGACGCGGCGAGCGCCATGGGCGTGGACACGGCCCGCTTCAAACTTCTTACGTTTATGCTTTCCGCGGTACTCGCCGCGGCGTCCGGAGCGTTTCTGACTCACTTCAACGGCGGCATCGGACCATCAGAAGCATCCATTATGAAATCGGTGCGCTATGTCGCGATTGTAGCCGTGGGCGGCATGTCGAGCATTTGGGGCACGCTTATCATGAGCGTGGTTTTGAACTTCCTCTCCCTGCGCGGCTACTTCGGGACGTATGACGACGCCGTGTTCGGCGCCATTCTGATCGCGATCATGCTGTTCGCGCCGGAGGGGGTCATGGGAGTCAAATTAAGGGAGCTGGTGAAGCGTAAAGATCAGGAGGGACCCGCAGATAAGCACAGATGAACACAGATTCCAAAAACGACAGTTGTTTTTGTACCGGCGAAGTCATTCACGCGAAGGCGGGAATCCGGTTTTTTTATGACTACCCGGATGCCGGATCCAGCCCGGCATGACAGAAGGAAAAACTGACTCGCTTCTAGTTCATCTGTTTTTGTCCGTGTTTGTCTGAGTTCATCAGCGGTTCCAGATATCGTATGCCACTTCTTGAAGTCAAAAACCTGAACAAGCGCTTCGGCGGCCTCCATGCGGTGAAGGACGTGAGCTTCACCGTGCAGCAAGGCAGCATCAAGGCGTTTATCGGGCCGAATGGCGCCGGCAAAACGACGCTTTTCAATCTGCTCTCAGGTTTCCAGGCGCCCGACGGCGGCGAAGTATTCTACCGGGGCGAACCTATTCATGCGCTTGAGCCGCACAGCATCGCCAGACGCGGCGTGTCCCGAACCTTTCAGCATATCCGTTTGTTCGCGCACATGACCGTGCTTGAGAATGTGATGGTAGGCTGCCATGTTCGGAGCCGTGCAGGCTTTCTCGCGGGCATGCTGAACCTGCCCTGGACATGGCGCGAAGAGCGCGACATCCGGGCCCGCGCCCTGCAGATGATGGACTTCCTCGGCATCGGTTCCCTGGCGGAAGCGAATGCGACAAGCCTCTCCTACGGCCAGCAGCGCTCCGTGGAAATGGCACGAGCCCTCGCAGGAGGCCCTACCATGCTGCTCCTCGACGAACCGGCCGCAGGCCTCAATATGCGTGAGACGGCGGACATGGCGAAGCTCATCAGCCGAATCCGCGAGCTCGGCATTACGGTGCTGGTCGTAGAGCACGATATGTCCCTGGTCATGAACATTTCCGATGAAATCCTCGTCCTGTGCTACGGAGAAAAGATAGCCGACGATGTCCCCCGCGCCATCCAGACAAACCCCGAGGTTGTGCGGGTATACCTGGGGGAAGACGATGCTTAAGATCCGCAACCTGGATGCCGGATATGGAGGCCTGGCTGTGCTCCGAAGGATTTCACTCCATGTGAAGCCCGGCGAAATCGCCACGATCATCGGCGCAAACGGTGCGGGCAAGACGACGCTGCTCAAAACGGTTACCGGCCTGCTTCGCCCCCGGAGCGGCACGATTACGTTCGACGGCCGGGACATTTCGCATGATAGCACAGAACGGATTGTTTCCGGCGGATGTTCGCTCGTGCCCGAAGGCAGGCAGGTCTTCCCCGCCATGCCGGTGAAGGAGAACCTGTTGCTTGGCGCTTACGTGCAGTTTAAACGGGGCAGGCAAGACGAAATCAGGGACGATCTCGAGCGCGTCTACGGCCTCTTCCCGATACTGAAGCAGCGCAGACATCAGCTTGCCGGAACGCTGTCAGGCGGGGAGCAGCAGATGCTGGCCATTGCCCGGGCGCTGATGGCCCGGCCGAGGCTCATCATGCTCGATGAACCGTCCATGGGGCTCGCGCCGCTTGTCGTCAGGGAGATTTTCAACATCATCGTAAGGATCGGCAGGGAAGGCAGCACGGTCCTGCTCGTGGAGCAGAACGCCCGGAGCGCCCTCAAAATTGCCAGCCGCGGATACGTGCTTGAAACGGGAAGGATTATCCTCGAGGGTGAGGCAGAGGACCTGCTCGCCAACCGCGACGTCCAGCGGGCGTATTTGGGAAGAGATATTGACTGATTCGGGGATGCACACGCTGGAATTCAAAATGCAAGGGGCAAAGCCGCCTGACTGTTTTTCTGATATTGAATGTTGAATTTTGATATCGCATTGTGCTGTAAACGCGGAGGTGCACATGTACTGGCAGCCGGAGAGCGAATGTATCAGCAAGGATGAGTTGGCGCAGCTGCAATTGGAGCGGCTCGAATCCACTCTGAACCGGGTATACTTGAATGTTCCCTTTTACCGGAAAAAATTCGACGAAGTGAAATTCAATCCGGACGATTTGCGCTCGCTCGACGATCTGCGCAAACTGCCCTTTACCACGAAGAACGACCTCAGAGAGAACTATCCATACGGCCTTTTTGCCGTGCCGCTCCGCGAGGTCGTGCGCGTCCATGCTTCATCGGGCACGACCGGCATGGCCACGGTCGTAGGCTACTCGAAAAACGACATCAAGACCTGGTCCAACCTTGTAGCGCGCATTCTTACGTCGGGCGGCATCACGAAAGACGACGTAATCCAGATCTCGTTCAATTACGGCCTCTTTACCGGTGCATTCGGTCTTCACTACGGCGCTGAGCGCGTGGGGGCATCGGTGATTCCGATTTCCAGCGGCAACACGCGCCGCCAGATTCAGATCATGCAGGACTTCAAGACCACGGCACTCGTCGGCACGCCAAGTTACGCAATGTTGATCGCAGATACGATGATGGAGCTGGGCATCAACCGCAATTCCCTCTCCCTGAAATACGGTCTCTTCGGCGCCGAGCCCTGGTCCGATGCCATGCGCAGGGAGCTCGAAAGCAAGCTCAAGATCGTGGCAACGGACAACTACGGCTTATCCGAAGTCATGGGGCCGGGTGTTGCGGGGGAATGCCTGGAGCGCAACGGCCTGCACATTGCTGAAGACCATTTTCTCGTCGAACTGATTGATCCCCGGACACTCGAACCAGTCAAACCCGGAGAAGCCGGAGAACTCGTCATTACCACCCTCACCAAGGAAGCCTTCCCCGTGATCCGCTACCGGACGCGAGATCTCACCCGCTTGATGCCGGATCCCTGCCCCTGCGGCAGAACCATGACCAGGATGACGCGGGTTTTTGGGCGGACGGATGATATGCTGATCATACGCGGCGTTAATGTCTTCCCGCAGCAGATTGAAACCGTCCTGTTCGAAATCGAGGGCGTGGCGCCGCACTATCAGATCGTGATCGAGCGCAAAGGCGCACTCGATGAAACGACGGTCAACGTGGAAGTGTCGGAGTCGATATTTTTCGACGAGATGAAGAAACAGTCGGAGCTCAAGGAAACGATCAGGAAGCGCCTGGCTTCGGAGCTCGGGATATCGGTAAATGTCAAGCTGGTCGAAAAGAAGACCCTCGAACGCTTTGAAGGCAAGGCGAAGCGGGTTATTGATAACAGGAAGTTCTAAAAAGGAGAAGGGGTAGTCACAGGAGGTTTTACCGGCTGATGAATGAAAAGTAAGTATGTCATCCTGAACCCGTTGCATACAGCACCCGGGACAGGCGCGGTGAAGGAACTGGCCTGTTTGACCGAGAATCTTCGCAGATTGCATCCGGGCCTGGATTCTTCAGTACCGACGGCTTCTTCAGAATGACGTACGGTCTTTTTTTATATTCCACATTTCTTCATCTGCCTTCTTCCTGTCATCCTGTCAAAAAAATGATCTACATCGACTTTCACACGCACATTTTCCCCGACAAGATCGCCAAGCAGGCCATGGCATCGCTCGCCGCCGAATCCGGCGAATATCAGCCCGTCCTCGACGGCACGCTGCAGGGGCTGCTGGATTCCATGAAGCGGGCGAACATCTCAACAAGCCTCGTCGCAAACATCGCCACGAATCCGCAGCAGATGAAGCCCATCCTCGAATTCTGCAGGGAAATCATGAGCGACGCTATCCATCCGCTTGTTTCCTTCCATCCGTCGAACAACACGTATGCCGTCGAGGATCTGCTGGGCGAGGCGCACCAGCTCGGCATTCGCGGGGTCAAGATGCATCCCATGTACCAGAACTTTTCGATCGACGACAAATATATGTACGGCTTCTACGAGCTGATGGCCGGCATGGGGCTGTTCGTCATATTCCATACAGGCTTTGATCTGGCATTTCCCGGCAACACGCAGGCAGGAGTGGAAAAAGTAAGGAAGATCGCGGACTGGTTCAAGGACCTCACCATCATCTGCACGCACGTGGGAGGATGGAAACAGTGGGACCGGATCGAGTGCCTGAAGCACTGTGAAAACGTGCATACAGAAACGTCGATGACCCTGGATGAGGTGAGCGACGATGAATTCGTGCGGCTCATAGCCCTGTTCGGTGAGGACCGGGTCCTGTTCGGCACAGACAGCCCCTGGACGGATCAGAAGGAAATGCTGGAACGCACATTGAACCTCAGGATCGCGGACCGGGTGAAAGAAAAGATGGTGTACACGAATGCGGCAAGGCTGCTGGGACTGAAAAGCAGCTGAAGCAGCGGACGAACATCACCCCCTGCTCATCATGCATGCGCCGCTGTTTACCCTGCGCGTTTTTTTCCACCGTATTCTTCTATGATCGGCCAGTCCGCGCCTGCCCAGTCCAGTAATCGCATATCGGCCGGGGCTACCCATTGGACCGCCTTATGCTCATGCAGCGTGACCTCTCCTGAGCGGATGGAACAGAGAAAAGGATAGAGGGTGACCGTGAAAGCCGTGGAATAGGAATGCGTCACGGGCGAAAGGGCGTCGCCTACGTCGATCTCGATGCCCAGCTCCTCACGGCACTCGCGTTTGAGACATTCTTCGGGGCTCTCGCCGGCATCGATCTTCCCGCCGGGAAACTCCCATTTGAGCGGCATGCTCATGCGCTCGCTCCGCTGGGCTGCGAGTACTTTCGCGTCTCGCTCAATAATTGCGCAGGCAACAGGGATTGTCATGATGGGTGTGGTCGGCGATGCCGGAGGAGAACAGCACGACGAGGATTGCGGGGGGCTACGTTCCCTGCGTCCTGCCCGCGGCAAAGGCCTTCTGGTTGATCTCGAGCACCTTCTTCGGCACCGTGTTCACGATGGCGTCGAGAACCGAAGACTCCTTGAGGGGAAGATGGGCGAGCGCAGCGCCGAGCAGCACGAGGTTGAGCGCGCGCTTGTCCCCGGCATTCACGGCAAGCTGCGTGCCGTCCAGGGAGATGACGGTCTTCGCATTCTTCCTGATTGTTTCGTTGATATCGGCGGGATACTTCTCCGCGGCGATCGAGACGCCGATGGTTCCGATGGTGCGGGTGTTGTAGACCACCACGCCGTCATCCTTCATGAAATGAAGATACCGGGCGGTTTCAAGCGGCTCGAACCCGATCAGAAGATCCGCCTCGCCATCGCTCACGATGGGCGAGAACACACGCTCGCCGATGCGCACCTGCGAAAGCACGCTCCCGCCGCGCTGCGCCATGCCGTGCACCTCGCTCTGCTTGACGTCAAGGCCGGACAGCAACGCAGCCTCCGCAATCACCTTGCTCGTGAGCAGCACTCCCTGCCCGCCAACACCGCTGATCAGAATATTAAAAACCTTCACTCTTAAACCCCTTCGCGTTTGACGCGGATTTCCATTGATTTTTTATGATTTCGTACACAGCATCCGCTGCGTTTCAGCTGTGTTCAGCATATCTCAATCCGCAGTTTCAGTGTCAAAAAAAGGCTGGTGCGTCTTCTCCGGCTGCATTATTTCGCCGGAGCCATTGAATTCGTCGTGCACAGCTGCGCGCATACCCCGCACCCGTTGCAGAGGAGCGGGTCGACCTCAACATATCCTGTCTTGCCCTCGGGCGTGAATGACAGTGCGATACACCCCGCCTTCAGGCAGAGCTTGCATCCGATGCAGGTTTTTCTTTCAACGACATACGGTTTGCTGGAAACCCGGAATCTGAGCACGCAGGGCTGGTTCGAGACCAGTACCGAAGGCCCCGGCTTGGCAAGTTCTTCCTTGATGATCTTTTCGAGCGCCTTGATGTCGTAGGTGTCGATCTCGCGCACGCGCTTCGCGCCGATGGTCTGGCAGAGTTTTTCGATGCTGATCTTCGGCGCCTCTGCGCCCGATGCCCTGCGCCCTGTGCCGGGATGCTCCTGCCCGCCCGTCATGCCGGTGGTGTCGTTGTTCATCACGACGACGAGCGCATCGCCGCCGTTGTATACCATATCGATCAGCCCCGTGATGCCGGAATGCATGAACGTCGAATCACCGATCACGGCAACGGGCTTTTGCTGCACTCCCTTGAGCGCCAGGCCCCGGGCGATGCCGTGGGCCGCGGAAATGCTGGCACCCATACAGATGCAGGTGTGCATCGAGGAGAACGGCGGCAGGGCCCCGAGCGTGTAGCAGCCGATGTCGCCCGAAACAAACGGTTTGAGCTTGGCGAGGACGGTATAGAGACCGCGGTGGGAGCAGCCGGGACAGAACGTCGGCGGCCGCATGATGAGGCCCGGCACCGGGGCCCTGCACACGAGCGGCTTTCCCGTCACCGCGTCGTTGATCAAACGGGACGTCATCTCCCCGCAGACGGTGAAGGAGGCTTTGCCGAAATGGACGGCGATGCCCATGGCTTTGACCTGCTCCTCGACGAACCCGTCGAGTTCCTCCACGATGGCGAGCTGCTTGACCGTCGCGGCGAATGCGCGAATTTTCTTTTCCGGCAGCGGATACGTCAGACCGAGTTTCAGGACCGGAGCCTGCGGGAAGGCTTCTCGCACATACTGGAACGCGACGCCGTTTGCGATGAACCCTACGTCGCCTGAGCCCTCGATCACCTGGTTTACCTTCGTGGTCTCGGCCCAGTCCTTCAGCTTCGCGAGACGCTCCTCGACCACGACGTGCCGCTTCTTCGCGTTCGCCGGCAGCATGACGTATTTGGGAACATCCCTGGCCAGATCCCGGTCCTTCACCGGAGCTGGCTCTCCGAGCTCCACAACGCTCTTGCAGTGGGAGATGCGCGTCGTGGTCCTCAGGATCACGGGCGTGTCGAACGTCTCGGACAGCTCGAAAGCTTCTCGAACATAGGAATGAGCTTCAGCAGAGTCCGTCGGCTCAAGGCAGGGGATCTTGGCCATACGCGCATAGTGCCGCGTATCCTGTTCGTTCTGGGAGCTGAACATGCCGGGATCATCCGCCGCCATCAGCACCAGGCCGGCATTCACGCCGGTGTAGGACGCGGTCAGGAGCGGATCCGCGGCAACGTTCACGCCCACGTGCTTCATGCAGGCAAGGGACCGCACACCGGCCAGGGAACCGCCCATGGCGACCTCGAGCGCCACCTTTTCGTTCGTGGACCACTCGGCGTGGATGCTTTTCTGCTTCGACAGGAGCTCAAGCACCTCGGTGCTTGGCGTGCCGGGATAGGCTGTCGCAAGCCTGCCGCCCGCTTCCAGGAACCCGCGGGCGATTGCTTCATTTCCGGAAAGGATTGCTTTTTTCAAAACTCCACCTCAAAATCCGTTCTCGTGCAGAGGTACTGTGGTGCTGAGAGAAGCAAAAACCAGGGTTTTTCCGCTTCACTCCGAACTCCGAACGGAGAACTCTGAACTGTTACTTCGCTCTATTATCAATCACCCGTTTGGCCTTGCCTTCACTGCGCTGGATGGCATTGGGCGGACGGAGCGTGACTTCCGTGTTCACACCGATGATGTCCTTGATGTTCTTCTGGATCTCGCGCTTAAGGTGGATGAGTTCCTCTTCTTCCTGGGCAAATGCCTTCAGGTCCGTGGAGAGCACCTTCGTGGCCATTTCTTCCATGAACTTGGCCGTCACTTCCACGTGGACGTTCATTTCATCGAGCCTGCCCCTTCGGTTCACTTCGATAACGTAATGCGGGGCAACCTCTTCGGACCGCAGCAGCACGGATTCGACCTGCGACGGGAACACGTTCACCCCGCGGATAATCAGCATGTCGTCCGCCCTGCCGCGCACGCGCTTCATGCGCACCAGCGTCCTGCCGCATGAGCACGGCTCGGGGTTCAGGCTCGTGATGTCGCCGGTCCGGTACCGGATGAGCGGCATGGCTTCGCGCGACATGCTCGTGATGACGAGTTCGCCCTCCTGGCCGTAAGGCAGCTGTTCGCCCGTCTGGGGATTGATGATCTCGGGATAAAAGTGGTCCTCGTTGATATGCAGGCCGTTCTGGGCTTCAATGCATTCCGATGACACGCCGGGGCCGATGATTTCCGACAAGCCGTAAATATCAATGGCCTTGATCCTGAGCCGTTCTTCGATCTCATGCCTCATTTCCTCGGTCCAGGGTTCGGCGCCGAAAAGCCCCACCCGCAGTTTAATCATGTCGAGGTTGATTTTCATTTCGCAGGCCACATCATAGATGTACAGCGCGAAGGACGGCGTGGAGCAGATCACGGTGCTGCCGAAATCCTGCAGCAGCATGATCTGTTTCTGCGTATTGCCGCCGGAGATGGGGATCACTGAAGCACCGACGCGCTCGGCCCCGTAATGGGCGCCCAGACCGCCGGTGAACAGTCCGTAGCCATAGGCGTTCTGGACCACATCTTTACTCGTTGCACCCGCGCACGTAAAGGTGCGCGCCATGACCTCTGCCCAGAGATTGATGTCATTCCGGTTGTAGGCGACAACAGTGGGTTTACCAGTCGTGCCTGATGAAGCATGGATTCGTACGATGGTTTCCAGCGGCTCTGCAAAAAGTCCATAGGGGTAATTATCGCGAAGGTCAGCCTTCCTGGTGTAGGGGAGTTTGGTGATATCCTGGATACCGTTGATGGCAGAAGGCTTAACGCCTTTCTCGTCGAACTTTTTTGTGTAGAAAGGAACGCGGGCATAGACACGTTCGCACACCTTTTTCAGGCGTTCGCTCTGCAGCTTGGTCAACTCTTGTCGGGGCAGGGTTTCCTCGGGGTTCCAGGGCATGGGCGTCTCCTCAGCGCAGGATAGTATCCGTCTTGGATGTCGTCAAATTGGAAGAAACGGCGGTTATTATAAACCAGAATGCACTGTTTTGTAAATCAAAATCATATTCCTGTTGAGCCGGAACTGTCGTTTTTGCTATAATGGCGCGCTTCTTTTGATATTTGACAACCGTCCGGACAGCGCGCCAGCAAGGCCCCCCAGCCGGCCTCCCTTTTCTGGGGAAGGAAACAGCGTCATTCTTGACAAAAAGACGTTTGGCGAGCCTGTCCTCCGGTTCATTCTTTATCCAGAAAGGATGCGACATATGGATACCCTTGTGAAATTTGTGAAAAGCGACCACTTTGCAAAGCATCTCGGTATCGAGATGCTCGAATACTCCAAAGGCAAAGCCAAAGCGAAGATGGCGCTCCAGCACCATCACTTGAACAGCGCGGGCACCGTTCACGGAGGGGCGATTTTCTCCCTTGCCGACGCGGTTTTCTCCGTTGCTTCCAATTCCCACGGTACGCTTGCCATGGCGATCAACGTAAGCATTTCCTTCTTCAAGGCAGCCAAAACAGGAATCCTGATTGCCGAAGGCCGCGAGGTGGCGCTTAATCCGAAACTCGCCACGTATCTTATCGACGTGACGGATGAGGAGGGAAACAAGATCGCGCTCTTTCAGGGGACTGTATATCGGAAAAAAGAAAGCCTCGGGGAAATTCTGAAGTGAGGGTTCCCCGGAACAATAAGGCGGAGATTCGCCGGTCAAGGGCCTCTCTCCCCTTCCACTACGGCTGGCTTGTCGTGGTCACGGGCATGCTCTGCATCGTCGCCTGCCTCGGATTCGGGAGGTTTGCCCTCGGCATGCTGCTGCCGTCCATGGCCTCGACGCTCGGGCTCTCCTATTCCCAGATCGGATTCATCAGCACCGGAAACTTTGTCGGCTATCTCGCCGCAGTTTTGTTTTGCGGCCACTTTGCGGGCAAAATCGGCTCCCGCAACCTCATTGTCGCCGCGCTCATCACCATAAGCGCCTCCATGGCGTTTATCAGCCGCGCATCAGGCTTCTTTTCGGTGCTGATCCTGTATACGATCACGGGTATGGGCAGCGGCGCGGCAAATGTACCGGTCATGGGTCTTATCGCGGCATGGTTCGACCGTTCCATCCGTGGACGGGCAGCGGGGTTCGTGGTCATCGGAAGCGGCTTTGCAATCATGATTTCCGGAAAACTCATCCCTGTCGTGAATGTGGCCGTTGGCCCGGAAGGCTGGAGAACCAACTGGCTCATCCTTGCCGGTGCAGTCGCCGCTATTTCCGGTATTGCCTATACGCTGCTCAGGAACAAGCCTGAAGATATGGGCCTTTCTGTGGTCGGCGGCAGCCGCGAAAAGCCCCTGTTCCAGACGGATGCCGAACGCAGAAGCATTTACAAAAATAAAACGCTCTACCTGCTCGGCTCCATTTACTTCCTTTTCGGCTACACCTATGTGATCTATGCAACCTTTATCGTAACCGCCCTTGTAAAGGAACGCGGACTTTCAGAAGGCATTGCCGGCAACTTTTGGGCCTGGGTCGGCTTCCTAAGCCTCTTCTCAGGCCCCGTGTTCGGCACGCTGTCCGACCGGCTCGGCAGAAAAGCCGGCCTTATGATCGTTTTCTCCTTCCAGATGCTCGCCTATCTTATGGTGGCGTCAAAACTTCCGCCGCTCTTTCTCTACCTCTCGATCGGATTCTACGGCATTGTTGCCTGGTCGATTCCGTCAATCATGGTTGCGGCAGTGAGCGAATATGTCGGTGTCGACAAGGCGCTCGCTGCCTTCGGGTTCATCACCTTTATTTTCGGGATCGGTCAGATTTCAGGACCGGCGGTTGCAGGTATACTGGCGGAAAAGACAGGGAGCTTCTCAGGGAGCTTCTTTATGGCTGCGGTGGCGGCAGGAGCAGCGATTCTGCTCACCGCATTTCTCAGAAAACCGGCGGCACCTGCTGCACGGCGATTTGAGAGCACAGATAACCTCAGATGAGAACTGAAGATACCGACCAAGATAGTCTCACCACGGGATTGTACGATAAGGAGGTCGAACTGTCGCCGGGGAAATCGATGTGCCTGTTCAAACAGCCGTTTATTATCTGTTTCGGCGTGAGGTGCCGGAGATTTGCATGAAGGTGCTTGAAATGCGGGAAAAGAAATGTCCGGCGGGTGCGTCGAATCTTCACTGGACCGCGTCCGCTCCTCTCGATCCGTGAATGCCTTTTTTGCAACGCAAGAGCAGACGACTTTCCTTTTTTTAGCCGGAGTGCTTCTTCTTTGATGAATGCTCTAGATCAAGGATCCTGAATCCGTCGATATAGTCCTTTGTCCGGTACCGTGAGATTTCGCACATTTTCTTGATGATGTCGTCCATCCGGTCACAGCTCTTCATGATCGAGTTCGAAATTTTTTCAAGCGACCCGTGATTGGTACTGCTTTTCTCAATCAGTCCCGCGAGAATCACGATCGTCTGGAGCGGCTGGCGCAGTTCGTGAGCGGCTGCGCCTGCGACCTTGAGCGCGGCATCGAGTTTTTCAGCGGTTACGTCATAAAACATGATGACTTCCCATATATCGTTCGTATCCGGCATTTCGATGAATGATGAAACAACAGAAAAGGAGCGGTCCCCCATGATTACTTCATGCGGTTTTTCGAGGAAAGACCTGATGGACTGGAAGGTCTCGCACCCATTGCAGCGGCCCCGTCCCATAAAGGGTGCAGTGGTATGTTCCGTGCCCGAAGACCAGCACCGAAACCGGGTTCTGCCTCCCTCGCATTGTGCGGTGACAGCGCAGCTGTTTCCATTGAGCGACTGCCGGTACAATCGCTCCACGGCTGAAAGAACAGTTCTGAGGGGGGAGCGCACGGAAAGTGAATGTACCGGGCTTCCCATCGCCTGTGCTTCAAGACCGAACATTTCCGCGCATGCGCTGTTGAACATGGTCATGGTGCCGATGGTATCAAGAAACAGGATCCCATCGCCGATATTGTCCAGAACAGTCTCCAGCTTTTTTTTGCCTTCCTTCAGCAGGGATTCGCGCTCGATGCGCTCGGTCACATCCTGAAAAATTTCAACACCGCCTATGATAGTGCCATCGTCATCGCGGAACGGAGCGGTTTTAACCTCCACGGCGATGCGTCTGCCGTCTTTATGCTGCAGGTACACGACGACCGGTCCATGAAAGACGCCGTCGTCGATGGACGATTTGAGCGGGCATCTTTCCCGGCACAATTGAATGCCCTTGCGATCCACGTGCTTCAGGATGTTATCCTGGCAGCACAGACCGATCATTTCATTCCTGCTGTAGCCCGAGATGCGTTCCGCAGCTTCGTTCCACAGAAGGAAGCGCCGGTCACGGTCAGTCACATAGATGCCTTCCTGTACTGAGTCGATGATTTTGGCCAGGTGTCTGTTCATGCCCGTATGCAGTGCATCCTGGAGTACGGATCTGCTTTGATCTGCCATACTTAACCTTTATTCGGAATTGTCACGATTGAAGAGCCTGATACTGAATCGCATACAAATCATAGCACAAGATTTGCCGCTGCATGGAACAATTATCAATTGGGCTGCTGAATAAAATACATTTGAAATATCCAATTCTTAAAGCGGTTGAAGAAACAGCACCTCCGAGATCGGACAACTAAAAATTTGGCGCTGACAAAGTAAAATTGCAACACGCTCTCTCCCGTGGAGAGTAACACTGGCGATACACGCGCATGTGCTGAATCCGCGTAAGGTGAACTTCGGGATTCCGTGCGGTGGGCTTGGTTTCACTTCGGCTGAGTTGACATCAGCGGCTTCAGGATACCCACCCTGGTCCTTGATTTGTTCAGCCAGACGATATAAGGCGAAACAACGCTCGCACGAAGCCTTCCGGGGAAAAGAAAAGACAGCACCTTTTTTCGCCGCATCTGCTCCTCGCCCAGTATGATGAACCCCTCACCACGCTTCGCCCCCGTGATCTTCTTGCACGTGTGCGGAAAATTCTCGATTCCCGATGCCAGCGGAAACACGCTGGTATGACCCGGGTGTCAAAGGGCGAAATTCAGCGTAACAACCCTCCCCGTGTCCTGTTCCCTGAGCTGAACGCGGAGGGTCCGGGCTGTTTTTGCTTCGGCAGGGAAGAAGATGAAGCCGTAGGCCAGTGAATTGGGCGCAACGGTTTTCGCCTGCAGCGACTTTGACTGGAGATCTTCAATGATGGAATGCCGCGCATCGTTCGCACTGTATGCCTGCGATCCGCCGACGACGGCTCCGCCCGCCGCTCCGACGGCAGCGCCCTTACCCATGGCATTGCCTACATTCGTACCCGACAGGATGCCGATGGCGGCGCCGATGGCAGCGCCCGCAGCTGCGCCAAGAAAGCCGGAATGCGCCGCGCCGCTGAATGTTTCCTTCGTCTGGGCGTATTTTGTCGCCCGCTCATATGCGATGTTGCGGTCGAGCACAGACCAGAGATTGTTCTGCCGGTCTTCAAGGAACGTCTGACTTCCGTTGAGCTCGAGATGGTGCGGTCCCTTGTTGTCGATCACGATTTCG
The DNA here is from genome assembly GCA_035490495.1 of Nitrospirota bacterium. GTDB lineage: Bacteria > Nitrospirota > UBA9217 > UBA9217 > UBA9217 > JAJYKN01. The sequence goes on along the minus strand of DATHDE010000005.1, from coordinate 11,754 downwards.
ACAGGCAGCATACCGGCGTTTATGATATCAAACCCGAAATTCTCCTTTGCTTCCTTCATATCCGTAAAGGCCCGCGCCCCCATCACAGCCCCCGCCGCTTCCTGGGCATTCTCATAAGCACCCGGCATTTTAAACGGAAGCGGTTTGGCGACATAACTTTCCGCGCAGAAAGAAAGCAGAAAAGCCGCACCTGTGGCACTCAGGATTTTAATGATTGCCTTCATTCTTCTGACCTCCTGTACATGCCGGCCTGAAACAGCACCTGGGGACATATCTAATCAATTTCGGCCGACTGCACACTCCTTGTAAAATTATAACACTGCATACAGGATAGATGATCAGGCAAGACGCGTTTGGCAGGCACTGCCCTGCAGGAGTGCGATGCAGAAACCTGCCGTAACGAGCGCCTATCTCGAACATTTTTGGTTTTGTTTTATATTTTTTTATACTATAATATTAACGATGTCTGCAGCATATATTGTAACCAAGGGGGATGCCTCATGCTCAGATCTGTGCTCCGCTTCGTGCTCTCCTTCATGCTGGTCATTGCGCTCTGGGGATGGTTCTGCTTGCCTCGCGCTGCGCAGGCAGGAACTCCGGACCGGTCAGGCAATAATGCCGAGGTGTATTCAATCACCATCAGTCCCGGCGCAGTGACCACAAATTCCTACCCGGAAATAAAAGGGTTTGTCAGGAACACTTCGCTTTCGAGCAACGACGCTGGAGGCAAGGCGGCTTTCGATGTCGTTGTGGAAATAACGAATGCGCAAGGTGTTCAGAAAAGCATGGTGTGGCGGGACGTACGGTTCGCCGCAGACCAGAGAAAATCCTATACCACCGCACACAGCTATGATATCGGCCAGCCCGGCAACTACAAAGTCGTTTATTCGGTATACAATGTCGGCAGGACGCATCTCTACGCCACCCTCTCGAAGACTTTTACGGTGACCGCACCCGCAGCGGGGAAAAAGACCGAACCGCCCGCCCGGCCTGAAAAAACTCGTCAGCCTGCAAAGGCAGAGACAAAGAAGCCGGAAAAACTGAAAAAGGCCGAGGTCATCGAACAACCGTCGAGGAGCATTGACGCAGAGAGAAAATACCTGGGGATCGGAGGGTACGTAAATACACTCAACTTCAGCGGGGGTGGTACGCTCGTGTTCTGGCCGCTCAAGGACCTGGCTGTGCAGGGCACCTACGGCGTGGGCACATTCACATCCTATGAAGGCAGGGTGTTCTACCGGCTTCCCCTCTCCTCGGGCTGGAAACCTTATTTTGGTGCCGGCTATCTGCATGCAGCGCGGGATACGAACGTCATCGGTCTGAAAACCACCGTTGCAGGAAGCAGTGTCACCGCGTTCGGGGGAGTCGAACTGCCGCTGACCCGAAGTCTTTACGGCTATGTCGACATTTCCGGCACGTCGCTGAAGCTTAAAAAGGACGTGGCAAACGGTATCCAGGCGGCCACGGTAAAGGTCGACTACGCGCCGGTGACCATCAATGTCGGTGTTGTGTTTTATCTCTTTTAAGGAATCCTACCGCCCATGGAAAAGAAAACGCCAAAAAAAATATTCATTATCTCGGACGCCACCGGGCAGAGCGGCCTGCATATCCTGCGCGCGGCGCTGGTCCAGTTCAAGCATGCCCGCACCAAGATCATGCTGTTTCACGACGTCGACACGAAAACGGAACTCAAATCGATTCTGGAACAGGCCAAGAAGGCCAAAGCGCTCATTGCGTTCACCTTCGTGAGAAAGGAGATGCGGGATTATACCAGCGAGTTCTGCCTGAAAAATTCCGTGTTCCAGCTTGATATCCTCGGCCCCCTCATCAATACCCTCTCAACCTACCTCAAGCTCGATCCGCTCGAAACGCCGAGCCTGCTCAGGAAGGTGGACGAGCGGTATTTCAGACGCATCGATGCCATCGAGTACACGCTCGGCCACGACGACGGCAGGGGTGCGGAACGCCTGAAGGAGGCGGATATCGTGATCCTCGGCCTGTCCCGGACATCGAAGACGCCGACATCGTTTTTTCTTGCGCAGGAGGGGTACAAGGTCGCGAACATTCCCATCGTTCCCGGCATCGATCTGCCCGAGGAACTTTTGACCGTTGACCAGGACAAGATTGTTTTATTGAATATGGAGCCCGAAGTGCTCCAGAAAATAAGAAGGACCCGTCAGAAACAATCAGGCCTCAAGGCGAGCTACAGCGACCTGAAGAACGTCTTCACCGAAGTCGAATATGTCTGGGAATTGTCGCGCAAACACCAGAGCTGGAAAGTGATTGATACGACCAACAAGTCAATTGAGGAGACGTCGTGGGAGATCATTCATCATGTCTTCGGGGAGGGGCATGAGGAATACGCGTGATTCGCACAGCACAAATTGACCGGCACACCCCGAACGTGCGGGCTCCCTGTTCATCGCACTTCGAACTCCACCTCATCAACGCGGCGGTCAGCGCCGTCCTTCAGCACGAGCACATACCTCCCCTGGCGGGGGGTCCAGGGTTGAGTGTCCGTTTTTCCAATCACCATATCGTTCAGGACCCAGATCGCATTTCCGCTTGAGGCCGACTCGAAATAGATCTTCTGTTGGTCTGCCGGAATGTCAGGATCGATCGCGATAATTGTTCCCGGAGCGGGATAAAGAATTCTTTGCGGCACGGTCGTGCGTTCAACGGTTTGAGACTCCGTACCACTGATGAACCATTCCTTCCGGGCAGACTGACTCTGGTCGGGAATGACAACAGCGCGCGCGACCACGGCACGGGGGGGAACAGGCGCCTTGCTTCGGGAACCGCGCTCCAGGTACTGCATGATCTCCTGCCACGCGGGAGCCGCGCCCGTGATGCCGCTCACGTCCCACATGGGAGCGCCCGGGAAATTTCCGACCCAGACGCCGGCAGTGTAGTCCGCTGAATAGCCGATGCACCAGTTGTCGCGCATGTCCTTGCTCGTGCCGGTCTTGACCGCTGCCCAGAACCGCGTAGCAAGAGGATTTTCGAGGGAAAAGGTGGAGCTTCGTGCTTCCCGGTCCGAGAGGATATCGGATACGATGAAGACAGATTCAGACTCATATACCCGTCTGGATCGTTCCTTCTTCCCTGGAACAAGATGCATTCCCGTCCACATGCCGCCGTTCGCGAGGGTCCGGTAGGCATTCACGAGCTCCCAGAGCGTCACATCTGCAGAACCGAGCGCAAGCGACAGGCCGTAGTAGTCATCCTCTTTCAGCGCTTCGAAACCGAGTAACCGAAGGCGGGAAGCGAAATCCGGCATGCCGACAAGTCCGAGCGTCTTTACTGCAGGGATATTGAGTGATGAGGCAAGCGCGGTCCGGGCTGTTACCATCCCGCGAAATTCCTTGTCATAGTTCTCCGGTTTATAAATGCCTCTGTCCGTCGAGACATCGAGGGGCGCGTCGTTCATGAGTGAGGCCGCGGTCAGGATTCTTTTTTCAAAGGCAAGGGCATAGAGAAAGGGCTTGAGCGTGGAGCCTGCCTGGCGCCGTGCGCGGATTCCGTCCACATACCGCGTCCGGGGAGACAGTCCCGCGTTGCCGACATAGGCGAGAACATTGCCGGTTCTGTTCTCGACGACGAGTATCGCTCCGTCGGTCACGTTCTTTTTTTTGAGCAGGGAGAGCTGTTTTACAAGAACCTCGTATGCAAACTGCTGGATTTCCCGGTCCAGTGTTGAGCTGAAGGAACGCCCGTCGGATGAGGCGGTTCGCATGATGCGCCGGGCTGCCTGGGGGGCGAGGGCGGTACGCGGCCGCACATGATAGGTGCGGGAGAGCGCGTTCTCCGCGATGGACCGTATTTCCCGTGCAGTCGGTGAAAGCATCATTGCAGCTGCAAGCAGGTGCGCCCGCTTCGCGGTCGCCTCAATCGTCGCATTCGGAGAACGGAGCAGGGATGCAAGCACCACGGATTCTCCTTCATCCAGTCCGGCCGGTTCCTTGTTGAAGAGACCTCGCGACGCGGCGCTGACCCCCTGGAGTTCGCCGCGGAAACTCACGAGGTTCAAATAAGCCTCGAGAATTTCGTCCTTGGACCATGAGCGTTCGAGCTCCTGCGCTGCATGCATCTGGTCCCACTTCTGTGCGAACGACCGTTTTGCGTTCCTCGGCTTGAGTGTGTCGTCGAGAAAAGCCGCGAGCTGCATGGTTATCGTGCTCGCTCCGCGCGGCTTTTTCGAGAAGAGATTCTCCGCGGCTGTCGCCGCCGCAGCCAGCCAGTCGACGCCGTGGTGTTCACGGAACCGCTTATCTTCTGAATAGATGGTCGCCTTAGTTAATGCGGGGGAAACGTTGTTGAGCGGGGTCCAGTCGAGCCGTCTTCCCTTTGCGTCGACGCGGAGTTCGTGAATCACCTTCCCGTTCCTGTCGAGCAGCACGGCATCAGATGCCTGGTAACCCTGCTTTACTTCCTGGAAGGAAGGGAAGGCATGACCCGCTGATGCACAAAATATGAGCCACAGGCCGATACCAAGAAGTGTATAGCGCTTCATGAGAACCTCAAATAAATCGAAAGCAACAATTGACCGCGGATGAACGCAGATGGACGCTGATAAAACAATCTCAAATAAAGAAGACGCGTTTGTAACATAAACGCTGCCATTCCCGAATGTTTAATTGGGAATCTGGTGTTAAAACCATACCCCTGATAGAAGCATTCGGGGTTGACACACGAGCATACTGCAGAAGCAGCACTCTCTGATGCTGAACTTCTCAGGTCGGCTGCGGAGCCCTGACGCAATGAGAGCGCGTCTGCTGATCACTGTTCATGTCGCCACGTCGCTCAAGCGGACGCGGCCGAAGAGGTAGCGCCGCGGCAACCGAACGAATTCATCCTGCCGAGGCGCCCAGCGCTCCTTGCGCCGGAGCGGAGGAGCCGATCTGAGAAATGAGCCGCGCTACTGCTCGACCACAACCTTCTCATTCGGGATCTCCCCGAACATCTCGGGCGAGTAGAGCGCTTCCACGCGCGTCTCGGGCATCTCGAAGGACCCTGCATTGTTCAACCTCACCGTATACTCGAAGGACCACTTGCCTTTCGGCACGTACTCATAGTAGGCGCGGAACGCCTCGAAGCTCCGCTCCTGGAAAACAGGCCAGGCCCAGCCCGTGGCCTTCTCGCTTTTCGTGAGCATGCGCGAATCTCCGCCAAGTCCCGTGCCGAGAATACTCGAGCCCGCAGGCACAGGATCATTCACCACCACCCAGGTCATGTCTGCCTGGGCCTCTACGTCGAGCTTGACCCGCATCACGTCTCCGCGGGTCCAGGCGCCTTTCTTTTTCTGCTCGACCGGAGTGACGGTCTTCTTGATTGCATATCCGCTCGAGAAAGGCTCCTTGAGCGGGATCGCGGCCAGGCTCTGGACCGTGACCCAGGGTTTTCCCGTACCCTGGTGCGAGATCATAAGGTCAGACTTGATCTTGGGCCAGCCGAGCATCACGCTGCTTCCAGCAGGCGCGGCCTTCCAGTCCACAGATCTTGTCTGTTCATTCATGCTCGCTGAGGTCAAGCCTGACACCGGCGCGGACTCGAACTTCTTCGAAAATTTCTCCATGGCGAGCACGCCCCAGGCATTGGCAATGGTTGTATTCCATGCGCCGTGATACTGCCTGCCCAGGGCGCCGCGCACGAGCCGCGGCATGTCCTCGCTCCAGCTATCGACATCGAGCAGCATGAGAATGGTGCGCAGGGAATTCACGTCCCCGGAGACCATGAGCCACCAGAGATAATCCGTCTTCTCCGTGGAGAATCCCATGGTGGTGCCCTGGAAATTGAGACGCGAGCGGATGATCTGCGCTGTTTCCTCAAGACGTTTGTCGCGGTCAGGGATCGACGGAACCCGCTTGAGCACATTCATCCAGTCGATCACTGCGGACGTGGGCCAGAGGTTCGGCTCGAGCGTGATGGAGCCGAGGAGCTTCGGCTCTGCGTTGTTGTTTCGCGACAGGGCTTCGAGCGCGGCCATTTTTCTGATTGAGAGGTCGGCTGTCGGCAGTGACGACCAGCGGATCACGCGGCCTTCGATAAACCCGCGGAGTCCCTGCTCCATCCGCTCCCTGACGTCTTCGGGAATCTGCCATCCTGCTTCGTGGGAGATGGAGAGCATGTACGCAGTAAGCGTATCGCTTCCCCAGGTGCAGGTGGGGAAGTATTTTACCAGTCCGTCGCCGTCAAGATGCGCCGGGAGATCGGCAACAACTTTTTTCCACATGGTTTCATCGCGGAGCGCGATCGCCTTTGATGTGCGCTGTTCCATGCAGGTGTAGGGATACTGCGACATGTACCAGGTAACCCCGCCCAGACCGTTCGAGAGTTTTGAACGGAAGGCGACATTGATGCCTCCCTTGCCTGCGAGCGCATCAGCGGGTTTTTCGACTGCCAGGGTGAGCGGCCTGTCCACCTGTGTAATTGTTGCCTGGTAGGTCCTGACCTTGACCGCTGGCACGACTTTCTGTGCTATTTTCAGCCTGTCAGCTGCCGCCCCGTTTTTTTCCTGCGCCGTCACTTCCCAGGTAAGTGCTTCGACGCCCGTCGGCGCAGACGCATCCCAGCCGATTTCGCGCGCTTCGCCGGGGTTCAGCGGTTCGGTAAGGGGAGGAAGCGGCAAGCCGCTCGTCGACTTCGCCGAGATCTCGATGTCCATCGCGCGTTCCGACGTATTCCTGATCGTGAACCCGGCCCTGAACCGGTCGCCTTCGCGCACGAGGGGCGGAAGGCCTGCAAGGATCATGATGTCCTGGGTCGTGCGAATGCTTGCATCGCCGGTCCCGAAGAGCCCCGTGTCACCGTTCGCGACAGCTACGATCCTGAAACTCGTGAGCGAGTCATTGAGCGGGATCGCGATCCGGGCTTCGCCGTTCTGGTCGAGCACAACGCGGCTCTTCCACAGGAGGAGCGTGTCGAACATCTCGCGCGTCGCCTGTCTGCCTCCGCCGCCGCCTGCAGGAAAAGCCTTGATTCCGTAATGCCGCTTGCCCACGACCTGCATTTGGGCCGTCGCGGTCTGGATCTCGTAGCCCCGCCGGCCCATCATGGCTTCAAGCAGGTTCCAGCTTCTGTTCGGCATGAGCTGAAGCAGCCCTTCGTCAACTGCCGCGACAGCGATCTCCGTGCCCTTGGGCGGCCAGGGATTATTCCTGTCGCGCGTGCGCACCTTGATTTGGACGTTCGCCTTGTCGCGGATCTTGTACACCTGCCTCTCGGGCAGAACGATGACCCGCAGCTCATGCGCCCGCCAGCCCACATTGATCTCCGCAATACCGAGCTTGTACGCAGGCTTGGCAAGATCCACCATAGCGGTCGGCTTGCTGTCCCCCACCCTCCCGCGCAGGCACAGGACCGAGACGAACACATTCGGCGCGTACGTGCCTTTGACCGGGATCTCAACTACCGGCGCCTTGCCTGAAAGTTTCGTGGTGAACGATTCGATCACGCCTTCACGCTCCACGGTCACGAGAGCTGCTGCTTCGCGGAAGGGCATGCGCACCTGGAACTTTGCCGTTTCCCCGGGTTCGTAGCGTTTCTTTTCAGGCAGGAGGTCGATCCGGTCGTTGTCCGACACGTCGAACCACCACTCTCCCTTGCCCGCGATCCATATGTCGCGGTTTGCGACCGATACATTGCCCGCGTTGTCGAAGACCCTTGCCTGAACGATCACGTTGCCGGAAACGGGAGACTGGGCTTCGCAGATCAGAAGGCCTTTGTCATTCGTTTTCCCCTCACAGAACCGCGCTATTTTCTTTGTCTCGGTTACGTGGTCATACGCATAGAACCCTCCCACGAGGCGCTTGCGGTGGGAGTAGACGATCCGCTGATACAGCTCCGCGCTCACTTCTTTGTTCGGCACGGGTTTGCCCGCGAGGTCGAGCACGATCACATGGAACTTGAACGCTTCTTTGGACGCGGCCCAGGAGTCGGGCTTGATGCCCACGATCAGATTCGACGGCCAGAGCGCGACTGCGCCGCTCACGGTCTGCACTTCGCCATTGGGATCTCGGAATTCCATTTCCATTGCGATGTCGCGGGGGAGCGCAATCTTCGGCAGGTTCACAAGTTTTGTCCTGAGACTGCCTGCTTGGTCGAGCGCAAGCTCCCCGCTCTGGGACCACTCTTTTTTAGCCGTTCCTTCCTGGCCCGGCCCCTCATCATATTCATTCGCAGTCGACCGTTTGACGACTCCTTCCTTCACTTCGCCGTTCGCAAACTGGAACTCCTCGTAATCGGCAAAAGAAACGTACTTCGGCATTTCCTGGGCGCGGAACTTCACTGCAGCGCCCGACGCCCCGCCGCCGGAGAGATATTTCAGGAAGAGGTCCACATTCGCTTCCGCTGCATGCACGAGCGGTTCCTTCGGAGGCTGGATGATGCCCTTCATGAGCGGAACGCGGAACTCCTCCACGCGGAACGATCCCGAGGTCCAGCCTCCCGCGTTCAAGTATTCTTCATCGCCCTCTTCATATCCGCCGACGGCAGTGCGCTTCTTTTCCTTGCCGCTCGCCTTTTGCATGAGAAAGACAGAATACTCACCGAGCTTTGCTTCCTGCGGAATCTTCCAGACCGTTTCCGCAATCCCGTTCTTGTCCCACAGGAGCGGCATCTCGTACCGCTGGTCGCTTCCTTCATGCCTGATCACGACCGCCTGAGGCAGAGGCTTTGCGTCGCTGAAACCAGCCATGGTGTGCTTTCTGATGATATGCTTCATGGATACGGTCTCCCCGGCGCGGAGAAGCGTACGGTCCATGATCGTGTGCGCGATGACCGGACCGTTGTGTGACGCCCAGGGGAGATTGTATCGCCATGTTTCGATGCCCTTGACCCATGATGAATGCGCAAAGGTCATGTCGCCCCCTGCCCGTGCGAACACGAACAACCCGCTCCCCATTGCCGACAGGGCCTCGTTTTGCGAGGAATCGAGCCAGCTTTCCTCGCTCCCGTGCGATTCGCACCGCGGCAATTCTTCCTGGGACGGCAGTTCCTTCTTGATCAAGGCAATGCCGTTCTTGTCCGTTTTCCCTTCCCAGTGCACCGCTCCCTCGCAGTCGCGGAGCACGACCGACGCATCCGCAACCGGCTCCGCCTTGTCAAGCGTGGTTACCCAGACGAGAGATGATTCCCTGCCCCACTTGAAGTGCGCCGCAAGATTCGTGACCAGGGCGGACGCGGGTACATAAAGCGGCTGCGGTGCTCCGAGGAGCGATTCGCCCAGTATGCGGCTTTCGAGCTCGACCACATAAAAGCCGCCGTTGTTCAGCGGTATGCCCACAACTTCGAAGGCCTTTGCACCGTTCGGCTTCGGCACCGCGAATTCCCTTGTCGTCTGCTTCTCCGGCGCTTCCCTGAACAGGGACTGCCTCCGGTCTGCTGAAGATACCAAGCGCAGCCATTTAATGATCTCCACATCTGAAGAGATTTGGCGCGTCTTTCCCTTTACTTCTCCTGAGATCTTCGTCTCGTCCTTGGCGGGAAGAATCGAGGAAAGGGCGCCCCCGATCTTCTTTGCCGTGTCCGCGATGCTGCTGAGCCCTCCTCTATCCTCTGCCATGCCGGTCATGCGGGCTTTCACTTCCTGTTCCACGTTTCGAAGCGTCACGGGAAGCAGGGGATCGGATTTTTCGATTATTCCGAAGCGCGCGGAGAACTTCGCGAGGGGCGGATACGGACCGGTCTTAATGGTAAGGGGGAATTTATCGATATTCGACAGGTGCCGGTCCGCGTCATCTTTGATGTTTTTCGGAAGATCGATTACAAAGGCTGCGGTTTCAGGAAAGGGGCCCATGAAGGTCACGCTGTAGACGGCCTCCGGCGTCTTCTTGCCTTCAGTTTCCTCTTTCAGATAAGGTTTATACACGCTGCCCCCGGGTCCTTTCATCACGATCCTGCCTGCATAATCCCAGGACACGGGAGCGGTAAAGTCGACGCGCATCGGAAGAAATGGAATGCATCCTGCCTGCGGATTTTCCCGGTCGCAGGTAAAGCGCGCCAGGAAAGCTTCGCGCGCCTTGTAGGCCAGGGCCTGGTCCTGCGTTGTAGCTACGCCGCTGGCTGATTCAATACCTTTACCCCAGACAGTTTCACCTCTGCGTTCGCCGGGAACCGCTGTTTGCACTGGAGCACAAGCTGGGGTTCGGGTGCTTCACCCTGTGCAGCCACGCCCCTCCACCGCCTCCGGGAATACCGTACTGACGTTGCAGCAGAGAGCTCCTTCAGTACTGACTCATCATCGATTATTTTGATCCCAACCTTCTCGTTGATGCCTTCCACAGCGCAGTACGCGTGCTCGCGCACGGTATCGAATTTCGGTTCCGCGTCGAGCGTCACGATGAATATCTGGTCCTCCTGGACCGTAGATCCCTCATAGGGCCGGCTGTCCCTGATCGCGGGCCCGCCTGTCGAAAAAGTGAATTTCTGCGTTCCGCTGACTTCATTTCCCGCGAGCGTCTTGAGCCCGGCTTTTACCGTAAATTCGCAAACCTCCCCCGCGGGAAGGTCCTTGTCGAAATCGTAGATCCAGTTCTTCCCGTCTGCCCACCGCGCCCTGCCCGTTCCCGGGCATTTGATGTCAAAGGGCTCGACCAGTCGCGGGTCCCCGAACGGCACCATCTGCTCCGAGAACCTCACCTGTACCTGTCGCACGTTTTTAACCGTTCCCTGGGGTGAGAACATTTCGACTGCTGCAGGACTGCCCGCAAAAGCCGGGACCGCTAAAACCGGGAGTGACATGACGAGTGTTGTCAGAACGAGTGATTTGAACTTCATGGAAGGCTCCCTTCAGGAAGGATGGAAAGACGATTGAATCAATAATCTTGTATCATGGACAACCGAGGGTGTCAATCTGAATAAGGAGGGGATGTGTTGCTCATCGGTCGCCTAGATTTCCGCATGGGTTTAAACTCAAACCCGGCGCGTCCCTGAAGCGGACCCATGAAATTTCTGGGGCCGGGAGGGGAGAGTGGTGTCCAATAAACCATCGCCCGCTCAATGGAGAGATGCTGCCTAGCATGTGACAGCGGAAAATGTTTTGCAAGACTAGAAATGCACTTCCACTCCTGCCATATAACTCTCGCGGAGAACGGAATTAAACTCCGTCTCCTTGCCGTGATCCACGGCAACCATATTGATATTGAAGAAGCTCATGCGTTTCGTAAGCTGCCACTCGAGAATCGTCGACGCCTGGCCCGCGTCTTCATCGAGGCTATGGACATACCGCACGATAATGTCGAGAACATTCCTGATCTCGCGCACCTGGTACTGGGCCATGAGATAGTGGCGCCGCAGAAACGGCAGGCCGTTGTTCAGGGTTTCGTTCAGCGTCATTTGTGAAAGGCCGGCAAGCGAGCTCTTGTCGAAGAAATGATCATGCGCAATCGAGCGGAGCCGGTAGTACTGTGCTGCTTCAGCATCATTGTATCCCGGGCCGTTATAAAGATACTCCATGCTCAAAGTAGAGCCGGAAAGAAAGGTGTATGACCCGCCGGCCGTAAGCGTCGTCAGCAAGCGGGACGAATCGTCATATCTTTTCTGGAGCGATCCGCCGAAGGGATTGGCCTGGTCCTGGACCGGATACAATGCATCCGAACCTTTGGTTACGATGCCGTCATAGTACAGCACGAGCGCATCCGAGGCGGTCCATTGCCCGAAGCTGCCGAAACGGAAGCGGTCATGCGGACGGTAGTAGCCGATTGCGCTCACCAGATAGTTGCCGCCCAGAAGATCGGCTTTGAAGAGATTCAGGTG
>DATHDE010000004.1:0-3578 GCA_035490495.1 Nitrospirota bacterium | reverse complement strand
ATGGCATCGGCCGCGATCGGACTGTCGCGCAGGGCCTCAAAGGCCCTTCCCCACTGCGACGAGAGCAGGTTCCGCATGGCCATCCAGACCAGGGCGAGGAAGGCAAGGCAGAGCCAGAAGAATCCCTGAGCCTTGAGGTTCACGCCGAAGATCGGCGGTCGTGTGAGCGAGAGCCCCTGCGCGCCGTGCGTCACTGACTCCCATTCGTTAAGCGTCGTGGCAACGAGTGCGGAGAAACTGAGCGTGGAGAGCGCGAAATGCGGACCTTCAAGTCTGAGTGCTGGAAAAGCCAGAAGGCCGCCGAACACGGCGCCGATAAGGAGACCGGCGCCGAGCGCGACCACCATGCCGGAATGAAAAGAGGTGACCGCGATGCCGGCCGTATAAGCACCCAGGCCGAGGAATGCGGACTGGGCAAGGTTCACCTGGCCGAGGTAGCCGACGGTAACATCGAGCCCGATCAGCAGGATGCCGTAAATTGCGAGAAGCGTGAGAAGTCCGAGGACGAAAGGATTCGTGACCAGGATCGGGATAGAAGCCAGGAGGAGCAGGACGAGGACCTCGGCACCATGGATGAGCAGCAGGCGTTTCACCATCGATCAGACCTTCCTGATGACGGCCTTGCCGAAAACGCCGGTGGGCCGGACGGCAAGTGCGAGAATGAGGAGCATGAGGCCGGGTGCTTCGCGCCAGCCGCTTCCGATATAGAAACTCGTCAGTCCCTCGAGCGAACCAAGCACGAGGCCGACCAGGACCACGCCGAAACCCGAGTCAAGCCCCGCCACGACTGCGACGGAGAAAGCCTTCAGCACCAGGACCGATGCCATAGTGGGCCCGACAGTCGTGATGGGCGATACCAGGATGCCGGCAAATGCGGCCGACATGCCCGAGAGGCCATACGAGAGCATGACGGTTCGCGTTGCGGAGACGCCCATCAGTTCGGCGGCGTCACGGTCCGCCGAGACCGCCTCGAACGCCTTGCCGAGCAGGGTCGTTCGCTTGAACAGCTCGATGAGGCCCATGATCATGAATACACCGCACGCCACTGAAATTTCGAGGGGCGTGATGTCAATGCCGAATACCTGAAGGGCGGCAGAAGGGATCGGCGTGGGGAACGGCTGGTCATCCCGTCCCCAGATGTTCTCGGCAGCTGAGAAAAAAAACAGCCCGAGAATGATCGACAGCAGGATCCAGCCCTCGCTCTTCTGCTCCAGTGCAAGGCGTACGGCAGCACGTTCCACGAAAAGTCCGATCAGGACGCCGAAGAGCAAGCCCCCCGGAATCATCAGCCAGTAGGGCAGGCCCAGCTTCACGAGGGAGAGGCTGACGAATGCCGAGACCATCACCAGTTCGCCCTGGCCGAAGTTGATGCTCTTGCTCGTTGCGTACGTGAGCTGGAAGCCGTACGCAACGAGCGTATAGACCAACCCCATGAATGCGCCGCTCACAATCAGCTGAGGGACGACGGAAGCCGTCATGGCATGCTTCTCCGACACGGTTGACTGTTCATGCTCACCCGCCGCTTACCTTATTTTCTCTTTGTGCCGGAAGCTTCCTTGATCAGCTTCTGCCGGTCAGCGTCATTGCCGAACACGACGCGGCCGTCCTTTACCATGCCCATCACGACCTGATTGCGGCGGAAAGCCTCGTGCGTGTCCACATTCGCGGGATTCCACTTGCTGTACGGCTTCCGCCAGAGAGCGATGACGCCCTGCACCGGCTCCTTCAGATCCTCGAGAGCTTCCTTGATCTTGTGCGTGTCCGTGCTTTTGGCCTGCTTTACTGCAGCGGCGAAGATCAGCACCGCGTCGTATCCCTGCGCCGCCGAAACCGGCGACGGAATGCGCTTCACGTTGTAGGCCTTATGGTAGTCCTCGATGAACTTTTTCGCCCGCGGGGTGATCGGTTCTTCGATGAAGGTCTGCGGCATAAGCGTACCGTTGCCGTTCGGTCCGGCGTTATCGATGTAGTTCGACATGGAAAGCGTCCAGCCGCCGATGAGCGGTTCCTTCATCCCGAGCTTGGCCATACCGTTCGCCACGGCTGCGAGCTCCGGTCCGATGCCCCAGATCAGGATCGCCTGGGCGCCCGCTGATTTCGCCTTCACCAGCTGCGCGGTCATGTCCTTGTCGCCGATGTTGAACTTGTCGAGTGCTACGACATCAAGCTTGTTGCCCTGAATCTTGATCTGGTTCAGCATATCGTCGCGGCCCGAGACGCCGTAGTTTGTGGAGTCGAAGAGAACCGCCACCTTGGTGTACTTCCGGTTGATCGCTTCCTCTACGACCATTGCAGCCTGGATGGCGTCGTCCGCTGCGAACCGAAAGATCGAGAGGTCTTTGGGACCGCTGAAGGCAGGTTTGTCCGCTGTCGCAGGACGGTCAGCCCACTGCATCATGGACATGGAGCCCGCAGCCGGGCAGATGATCTTGGTGATCCCTTTTTCCTGAAGGGATCTGTCGCCGGCCATCGCAACGCCCGTGTTGACCGTGCCGATAACGCCGGAAAGATCGGACATGGAGGCGAGTTCCTGAGCGATCAGGGCGCCGCGCTCGTTTTTCGCTTCATCATCACGCTCGATGACCTCGATCTTCATCTTCTTGTCGCCAACCTGGATGCCGCCGGTCGCGTTGATCTCGTTGATGGCAAGCTTCGAACCGTCTCGCGCGGAAACGCCCATGGGCGCCGAACCGCCGCTGTATGGTCCGGTGAGGGCGACCTTGATCGTATCCGCTGCTAGTGCCTGAGTGACAACGAGAAAGCTAAGAACTGTCATAATAGCAATTTTTTTCATGGCTCTGCCTCCTGAAAATGTAGTATGCACTTTAACTAACTGTAACAAAAACACCATGAGAATTCAATACCATTTCAATAAATCCGGCGGTGAGTGATCCGCAGGAGTAACCACCTCCGGTATAAACCGCGCAGCAGGAGCGGATGACGATAAAGCATCTTGAGGACCAACTTCCTCAAAATACACCCGAATGCTTTTCGCCACGACTTTGAATCCGTTGAAGCGACGGACAGGCGGGAGAATGATTTCCTGCATTGTTTCTGCTAAAATACACTCAGTGCAGAAGATACCGGAGGTGGCCCAATGGAAGGCAAACGCGTGGCGGACAGCACCGTTGTTATGGCTCAGATGATGAACCCCCAGGACGCCAACCCGGCGGGAAACGTGCACGGCGGAGTTGTTGTCAAGGTTATCGACGAAGCTGCCGGCGTGGTCGCCGCGCGACATGCCCGATCCAATGTGGTGACCGCCTCGATCGACCGCATGGATTTCCACAACCCGGTTTTCGTGGGAGACGTGTTGTTCGTCGCTGCAAGTCTGAACCTTGTTGGAAAAACGTCGATGGAGATCGGCGTCCGCGTCGAGGCCGAGAACCTTATTACGGGTGTTGTGCGACATGCCGCATCCGCCTATCTCACCTATGTGGCCCTCGATGCCCATGGCAAGCCCCGAGAGGTGTCACCTCTCATGCTCGAATCGGAAGAGGAAAAACGCAGAAACCGTGAAGCACGACAGCGCCGCGAAGTTCGCCTCACCGAGAAAAAACGCGAAGCAAGCTGCCAGG
>DATHDE010000003.1:0-26457 GCA_035490495.1 Nitrospirota bacterium | reverse complement strand
ATGATGAAGGTTCGCGAATTTGTTCTTGCCGGGCTGGTTTTCGCGGGACTGGTGATGACGGCGGCAATTCACGGCGCCGTGGCAGAACCGGGGACGGATCAGGCCGGGGCCCCGCAGGAAGAGCAGAAACAATATCTTTATAAATGGACTGACAGCAAAGGCGTCGTGCATATCAGCGATGACCTGAATAAAGTGCCGAAGCAGTACCGGCAGAATGCGCGAAGGCTTGAGTCCCAGGCCGGCGAGGAAGAGAAACCAGGCGCGTCATCCCCGCGCGTCCAGAAAGCTCCCCCCGTATACGACGATGCGCAGGAGCGCGAGGCGGATTTGAAAGAGGAATGGCAGCAGCGCATTCGGTCGGCCAAACAACGGCTCGCGGATGCCGAGCGCCGCTATCAGGAAATCAAAAAGAAGCGGGACGAGGCGGTTATGAGCTGGGGCGGGCCAGCGTCCGGCCGCCTGGAAGGCCGGGAAGAAGCTGCGAAGCTGGAAGAAGAAATGAATCAGGTGCAGCGGGAGGTCGAGGCAGCCCGCACGGAAATTGAAATCACCATTCCCAACGACGCGCGGAAGAAGGGCATCCCTCCCGGGTGGCTGCGGGAATAGCCCCGGGAATTCCGCCTGATTTGAAAGGAAGGCTGTTGAGGCTCAGGTTCCGGCATCCGCAGTCTGCACGTATTTAGTCATGTTTGAGACATTCGGGAAAATACGCAAGGATTTTAGGGCGGCACTTGCCATGGATCCCGCCGCAACGAGCCGCGTGGAAGTGGCGCTGACCTATGCGGGATTTCACGCGCTCCTGTTTTATCGCGTTGCGCACTGGCTGTGGAAGATCCGGCTGCCGTTTATTCCCCGTGCGACGTCGCAGTTCGCACGATTACTGACCGGCATTGAGATCCATCCGGGTGCGACCATCGGATCGGGACTTTTCATTGATCACGGCATGGGCGTCGTGATCGGCGAGACAACGGAAATCGGCGACAATGTTACGCTCTTTCAGGGCGTGACGCTGGGCGGAACGGGAAAACAGCGGGGGAAACGCCATCCGACGCTGGGGAATCACGTCGTTGTCGGTACTGGCGCCAAGGTGCTGGGTCCGATTAACATCGGAGATTATGTGAAGATCGGCGCTAACTCGGTGGTGCTTCAGGATGTGCCCGACCATTCCACTGTTGTCGGCATTCCCGGAAGGATAGTGCGCATCAAGGATGAACGCGTTGCCGATGAAACGCTGATGGATCATATTCATATCCCTGATCCCATTGCCGACCGACTCATCGACCTCCAGGTGCAGCTCGATGCATTGAAAAAGGAAATGGAGGAGCTTAAGAAAACCGGAAGCGGGAAAATGGGAGGATGAGATTTCCGGAGTTTGAGAAGCATCCTTCGCATTTGCTTAATCCCGAACGAAGCGGCTGTCTGAAAAAAACTTTTCGTGTTTTTTACTCCTCGATCCTGTAGCTGTGCGTGATCGTACCCGCTTTCGACAGTGTGGCGCCGACTGAACAGTATTTGTCAAGGGACAAAGCAATCGCGCGCTCCACTGCTCCTTTGTCCACGCCCTTTCCCCTGACAATATACTCGATATGGATTTCCTTATAGATCTTTGGAAAATTTTCCACCTTGTCTCCACTCACATTGATCTCGAGTCCGGCAACGGGTTGCCGCTTTTTGCGAAGAATGGAGATGACATCCATGCCGGAACATCCTCCGAATGCCACGAGCAACAGTTCCATGGGGCGAAATCCGCCATTGCGGCCACCGGCTGTATCGTCAGCATCCATGGTCAGAGTGTGGCCTGATGTAGCTGCCCCAGAGAATTGCATTTCCTGATCGAGCTTCACTTTTGCTACTACCTTCATGAAAGCCTCCGGAAAACAAATTTGCTGCAATAGTGCATTATTTTAACATCAAATAATAATAGTAAGGAAAGAGAATGATGATAAAAATTGGTCAGTTATTTTGGTAAAATAGCCAACGTTAATAAAATATATATAAAAATTAATATTATCAGTGTATTGATATAAAAAAAAATAAAAATAAAGGTATTAATACCAAAAAAAGCACTATAGTTTTATATAAATTTTCAAGATGATCTCATAATAACATTGTGAATATTAATAGTATATCAAATTATAAAATTGGATTATTTATGGCAAATGAATTGCAAAAAATTCACATGGTTTTTTTTGTCCAAGATAAAAACGTAACTATTTGTAACTATGTTTAGATTTCATGCATATTCTAAACAGTGCTAATTATGATAATTTATTACTTCATGAGTTTTTTTTATTTGACTATAAAAGAGTATAAACATAGAATCGCAAAACCTGCATCTGGATATTTAATCAGCGAGATTGGCCGGCCACTTTTTTCCTTAAACAAAACATGATCTCATATATTACATTCTTCTGAAAGGGGGGGGAGTTTTTTTGAAGTTTGAAGTTCGTTCAGTAGGCAGCATGTTTGTACTTTATTATTTTGTCGTTTTGAAACAGGGGCTTGTGACGACAGTACGCATTTCGATGATGACATGTTAAATCTATAAGGAGGACTTCCTAATGAGCAAAGATGCAAAGACACCAATGCTAGACGACCTTGAAAAAGGCGCGTGGCCGAGTTTCGTCAAGGAAATCAAGAAGGCCGCAAAAAAGAGCAACACGGCCCAGGATCTGCTCGGCATTCTCGAACGGTCCTATCGTGACAAAGTCACTCACTGGAAGCACGGCGGCATCGTCGGCGTTCTCGGCTATGGCGGCGGCATCATCGGACGTTATTGCGATCTCCCCGAAGAATATCCGGGAGTTGCGCATTTCCATACGGTACGCGTGAACCCGCCGTCAGGCCTCTACTATACCTCAAAAGCGTTGCGTGAGCTGTGTGACATCTGGGACAAGTATGGCAGCGGTATGACAAATACCCATGGGTCAACGGGCGACCTTATTTTCCTCGGCACGCAGACCGACAAACTGGAGCCGATCTTCGCAGAGTTGACCGCCAAAGGCTGGGATCTCGGCGGGTCTGGTTCCTGCCTCCGTACACCGAGCGCCTGTGCCGGCATGTCGCGCTGCGAATTTTCCAGTATCGATACGATGGGCATCTGCCATGAACTGACCCAAACTTTCCAGGACGAACTGCACCGCCCTGCCTTCCCCTACAAGTTCAAGATCAAGGTGTCCGGCTGCGCCAACGACTGCACGGCGTCCGTGGCGCGTGCTGATTTCTCGATCATCGGCACCTGGCGGGACAGCATCCAGATCGACCAGAACGAGGTCAAGAATTACGCAAAGACCATGGACATCAAATCGGAAATCGTCGGCATGTGCCCGACGCATTGCATGAGCTTCGATGGCAGCACGCTCAAGATCAACGACAAGGACTGCAACCGCTGCATGCACTGCATAAACCAGATGTCCAAAGCGCTCCGTCCGGGCAAGGAAAAAGGCGCAACGATCATGCTGGGAGGCAAAGCTCCGATCGTGACCGGCGCACTCATGAGCTGGGTCCTTATTCCGTTCGTAAAACTCGAGCCGCCGTATGACAATTTAAAGGATCTTATCCGCAAGCTTTGGGAATGGTGGGATGATAACGGAAAGAACCGTGAGCGCATCGGCGAGTTGGTCGACCGTTTGGGCATGAAGTCCATGCTCGAAGCGACGGGTCTGCCGCCTGTGCCGCAGATGGTGAAAGCACCGAGATCGAACCCCTACGTATTCTGGGCACCTGAAGACGTGAAGTAATCACGTACGAACGCGAAAATTCCTTAAGGAGGAAGACCTATAATGGCTGATAAACCGAAGAGAATAACCGACTTGGGTTCACCCGATTATCATAAATTCCTGCCCCCCGTGATCTCGAAAAACTATGGGAAATGGAAATATCATGAACAGCTGGGCAAGGGCGTGATGAAACACGTATCCGAGACCGGCGACGAGTTGTACACCGTGCGGATAGCGACCCCTCGCCTCGCAAGCACGGACTTTATCCGCGAGATGTGCGATATCGCCGATCAGTTCAGCGGCGGGCATCTCCGCTACACGACGCGCCACAATGTAGAGTTCTTCCCTGCGAAGGACAAGGTCGACGCACTTGTCGCCGACCTCAAGAAACGCGGCCACCTCGTTGGCGGCATCGGCTACGGCATCAGCAACGTCGTGCATACCCAGGGCTGGATCCACTGCCATACGCCCGCCACGGACGCATCAGGTGTTGTGAAAGCGGTCATGGATGAGCTCCACGAGTACTTTACGACCAAAAACCTTCCGGCCCGCGTCAGGATCGCTCTGGCCTGCTGCCTCAACATGTGCGGCGCGGTCCACTGCTCCGATATCGCCATCCTCGGCATTCATCGCAAGCCGCCGAAGGTGAACGAGGCTACGCTCGGGAACCAGTGCGAAATCCCGACGACCATTGCGTCCTGCCCGACGGGCGCTATCAGCCCGAATCCGGCTACGAAGTCGGTGAAGATCAAACAAGAGCGCTGCATGTACTGCGGCAACTGCTACACGATGTGCCCCTCGCTTCCGCTTGCGGATGCGGCTGGAGACGGCATCTCCATCTATGTGGGAGGCAAGGTGTCGAATGCACGCGGTCCCGCGCGCATGTCCAAGCTGGCAATCCCGTTCCTTCCGAACAATCCGCCGCGCTGGCCTGAAGTTGTGAAGGCCGTGAAACATCTCGTGGAAGTCTATGCCAAGGACGCCCGCAAGCATGAGCGCATGGGTGAGTGGATTGAGCGCATCGGCTGGGAGCGCTTCTTCAAAATGACCGGTCTGCCGTTCACCTACCAGCACATCGATGATTTCACGTTCGCACGCGAGTCGTTCAGAATGACGCCGACGTTCAAGTGGGAATAGTCGGCAGCCTCACCAGTTACCTACCGGCCCCGGATCTTCCGGGGCCGGTTTTCTGATGCCGCGCACAATTTTACGGAGGTGCAACGATGGATGCAGCAGAACTGCAAAAAAAGGTGTATGATTTGGTTGAAAAGAACATGGGCAAGAAGAAGCTGAAAGCAGGCGATATCAAGAAGGCCATGGTTGCCGAAGGCGCGACAGACGAAGAAGTCAAGCATGCCATTCGTGAGCTGGTCGACGGCGGCAAACTGGTGTATTCGTACTTCGGCGGAAGCTTTATCGAAATTCCGCATAAAGAAGGTTCGGCAAATCCCTGATGCCTGCGCTTCCGAGGCTTGCAGTTGGGGCGATGCGGGGCGGGTTGGGAAAAACAACCTTTTCCCTCGGTATCATCGCAGCCTGGCGGAAGCAGGGCAGACGGGTTGCGGTTTTCAAGAAAGGGCCGGATTTTATCGACGCCGGGTGGCTGGGTCTGGCGGCGAAGAGGCCTTGTTACAATCTTGATCTTTTTATGATGGATCCCGGCCGTGTTGTACGGTCTTTCAATGAGCACACAGCAGGCGTTGATGGCGCAGTCATTGAAGGCAACCGGGGACTTTTCGACGGTGTTGACGAATCCGGGAGCTACAGCACGGCGCGGCTAGCGCGGATGCTTGATTCGCCGGTGATGCTCATCGTGGACTGCACCAAATCGACGGGCACGGTTGCCGCTGTGGTTCTCGGGTGCAGGCAGTATGATCCGGCGGTCCGGCTGGGCGGCGTTCTTCTGAACAATATAGCGTCCCAGCGGCATGAGATGGTCATCCGGAAGGCGATTGCGCAGAGCAGCGGAATCCCCGTGCTCGGAGCAGTACCCCGGCAGAAGGGCGATGCCTTCCCCGAGCGTCACATGGGGTTGACGCCGTTTCATGAACACCCGGAAGCCGAACAGGCGATTGAAGCCTGCGCCCGGCTGGCAGGGCAGTATTTAGATTTGGATGCGATCTGGAACGCCGCAGCTTCCGCTCCGGACATCCTCGATAGGGAACCAGGGGGGGAGACCCCGAAGTCCGGGGATTCCGGAGAGCGTGTTACAATCGGCGTTATCAGGGACACGGCTTTTCAGTTTTATTATCCCGATAATCTCGAAGCGCTCGAGCAGAGCGGAGCGGTTATTCGGGAATTGAATGCGCTTCGAGACCCGGGGCTTCCGGAAAACCTTGACGCGCTGTATATCGGCGGTGGTTTTCCGGAAACCCAGGCCGCAGAACTTGCGGCGAATGCGGGTTTTTGTCATTCCATCAGGAAAGCCGTGGAGCGCGGGTTGCCGGTATATGCCGAATGCGGCGGCCTGATCTATCTCGGCCGGAGCCTTACGGTCGGCAACCAGCGATTTTCCATGACCGGGGCGCTGCCACTGGATTTCGTACTCGAGAAAAAACCGCAGGCGCATGGTTACACGGTGCTCGAAGCCGGGGATGCAGGCGTTTTTATCGACAAGGATGTTGTCGTGCGCGGCCACGAATTCCATTACTCGCGGGTGGACCCTATTGAGGGTCCCTATCGTCTGGCGTACAAGGTCAGACGGGGAGTGGGAATCGACGGCCGGGGCGATGGGTTCATTCTGAACAACGTTGTCGCTGCATATACTCATATTCATGCCCTGGCGACGCCGGAATGGGCTCCGTCAGTAGTGCAGAAGGCACGCGCATACCGGGGACGGAAGACCGATTAATCATGTCATCAGGAACGAGACCCAGCCGGGATCCCGTCTGCCCTTTCTGCGGGACGAAATTGAATAGACCCGCTCCCATGGTGATTGATGCCATGGAAACAGGTCTCGGCGGTTCGTGTGCCGGCTGTGCAGCGCTGTATCTCGTCGATCCGACAAACAAGAACGTAGGGTTGATCATGATGCAGACGCTTGAACTGGCGGCGAATAAACTCGGCCGGGAAATGACCGATATGATCTCCGGCGATGATTACGAAGATGCGGTTCTCAGCTACGACGTGCGTACACATCGATCGACGGGCGTGGCAAGGGGATTTACAGACGGCTACGGCCGCATGTACGTGCTCAAGGTGAAAAAGAAACCGGAGTAATGCAGAACCAACAAGCGCCATGGGGCGCTTCCTGCTATAGAATGTATTCAGTCAGTTTTAGTTGGGCTTTGATGCGCCCGAACATTATCATAACGCGAAAGGGGACAGACACATGGGAACAATTTCAGTAAAAGGCAAAACGATTGAAGTGGATGAAGACGGATTTTTGGCGAATCTGGACGACTGGAACATGGATGTGGCGAACTATTTCGCCGAAGTCGAGGGAATTCAGATGACCGACCAGCACTGGGAGGTCGTGAATTTCCTGCGCGATTACTACAAGCAGTATCAGATCGCGCCGATGATCAAAATTCTCGTGAAAGAAATCGGCAAGAAACTCGGAGCGGAAAAGGGCAACACGAAGTACCTCTACGAGCTGTATCCGGGCGGACCTGCAAAGCAGGCCTGCAAAATCGCCGGCCTTCCGAAGCCCACGGGCTGCGTATAGCGGTCTGAGAGCAAAGCTCAAGTCCCCGCTCGTTTCAGCAAGCGCCTCCTGTTCTGGAAGTTATGCCGGCGCCGGTAATTCCCGGTGCGGACGGAGGATGCAACCGTGCGGGGTGCGCCGTTTGCTCCCGGATGGAGTCGGGCAGGGGAGCGCTGCGCACAGCGCCGGTGGAGGAACTGCGCGCGATCTGAATAGTTGTTCATTTGTTGAGGAGGAAGTTACCAGCATGTACATGGTTGCAGTTGACAAGAACAAATGCGACGGCTGCGGAACCTGCTCCAACGTCTGTCCGCAGTCCGTGTTCAAACTGGAAGGCGACAAGGCCGAACCGGTGAACATGTCCGAGTGCATCAATTGCCTGACCTGCGTGGAAAACTGCCCGCAGCAGGCAATCACGGTTACCGAAATATAGACGGAAACAGACCGGCATACAGGGGATAGTTGAAAAATTATCCCCTTTTTTTATAACATGCGTTCAAACTTTCGTGGGGAGGTGAGATGATGAAGTTAGCGGTTTTCTTAAGCGACTGGCGAAGGACGGAGAACAGCTTCGAACGGATCGCCGCGGACAAGCTGGGAGTCATTCTCGTGGGCAACGGTATATATCACGCCGTTGTGAAGGAAGGCGGCAAGGACTCTCCCGTGCTCTCCAAGGCTGGTGCGAGCTTCTACGTGTTGTCCGATGATCTGGAAACACGGGGATACACGGCGGCGAACGTCAATGCGAAGGTCAAGGTCATCAGCTACGGCGATATCGTCGATCTCATCATGAACGATTACGAGAAATCAGCCTGGTTGTAGCACCACTGCGGGGCGCGACGAAGGGGGGGCCCTCAAGAAATCGTCGGCCGTCCGGTCACCGGACGGAACGACCCCGCAATCAAACGACATTTCATAAGGAGGAGACGCATGGGAGAACTTACGATCGGAACGTTCCCTTCCCTGGTCGGCTCGATGACGCTTGATTTTACCTTCAAGCTCGCGGAAGCGGCCATGGCCAAGGGGCATAAAGTCAACATGTGGCTGTCCGGTAACGCCGTCATGATGTCAAAGAAGGGACAGAAGGCGTTCAAGGATTATTCGCACTGCCAGAAGCGCATGAACGAACTCATTGCCAAGGGTATGGAAATCACGGTGTGCGAGGCGTGCGCCGAGGCGCGCGGCTATCACAAGGAAGACACCCCCGAAGGCATGAAGCGCGCGAGCATGGACTGGTACCTCGCAAAGACCGTTAAGACCGATAGACTGCTGCACATCGGAGGTGAGTAAATGGGAGCCGTAAAATTGTTGTTCGTCGTACAGAGACCGCCGTATAAAAGCGAAAATCCCCGCCTTGCGCTCACTCACGCCATCGCGAGCCAGACCGCTGAGATCTATATGGATGACGGCGACTCAGTGGTACCCACGGTCGTGCTCATGGGCGACGGGGTGCTGAATGCACTGAAAAACCAGCAGGCCATGAAACTCTACGGAGTGACCAGCACCGAGAGCCACATCAAAAACTGCCTGCTCATCGACACCCCGATCTGGGTATGCAAGGAAGACATGGAGCGTCTCGGGCTCAAAGAGGACCAGATGATCGCCGACGCTGAAGATCTCGGTGCGGAAATCAAAACCAAGTTCGTCTCCTATGCCGAGATCCAGAAGGAGATGGAAGCGGTTCACCACCTGCTGTACTTTTAATCCACTCCTCCCGGAGCCCCGCTGCCGGGAGAGTATTTGCGGTCACGAATGCGATGAATTTCAAAGAACTCCTGAACGAGAAAAAGCCAGACATCCTGAAGCTGTGGTTCGAGGCGGTCTGCACAACATACCCGGAAGAGACGGCAGCGGTCCTCAAGAAAAAGAAGGCCCAGTTCACAAACCCCGTGGGGTACACGCTTACCGACGGTCTGGAGCATCTGTTCGACGCCCTGCAGAAAGGCATGATGCCCGACACGGTTTCGCGATTTCTTGACAGCATCGTACGGCTGAGGGCGATCCAGGACTTCGCCCCTTCGGAGGCGGTGTCATTTATCTTCCAGCTCAAAAAGATCGTGCGGACGGCCGTCGGGCCGGAGCTTCTTCAGCAGCATGCGACGGCCGCCGAACTGGAAGCCTTCGATTCATCCGTCGATGACCTTGCCTTGTTCGCATTCGATCTCTATATGAAGTGCCGGGAAAAAATTTACGACCTCAAGGCTAACGAAGCGCGGAACATGACTTTCAGACTCCTGCAGCAGGCGCGTCTTATTGTCGACAATCAGGATTGAACGTTCGTCCCGATGTCCTGAGCTGTTAACCTTCCACGAAAAGAGGTAAAGAAATGATACTCTCATTCATTGCAGTGCTGGTCCTTGCTGCAATAGCCTATGCGGGTGTGGCGATGGGGAACGCGCAGTACCTCTTCGGCGTTATCGTCCCGTACGCGGCTGTTGCAGTCTTCATCATCGGCGTGGTGCTCCGGATCCTTAAATGGGCCGGTTCGCCAAACCCCTTCCGCATTCCCACAACATGCGGGCAGCAGAAGTCCTTTCCCTGGATCAAACACAGCAAGCTCGAAAATCCTTCCAGTACGCTCGGTGTTCTGGGCAGGATGGCGCTCGAGGTCTTTCTCTTCCGCTCGCTCTTCCGAAACATCAAAACGCAGATGCGCGAGGACGGCAAGGTGACCTACGGCGAGGCCAAGTGGCTCTGGCTTGCGGGCCTTGCCTTTCACTGGACATTCCTGGTCATCCTGATCAGGCACTTCAGATTCTTCACGCAGCAGGTGCCGGCTGCCGTGCAGATCATCGAAAGCCTCGACAGCTTCATGCAGATCGGCGTGCCGCTTCTCTACATGACCGACGTCATTTTTCTCGCGGCTGTGGGCTACCTGTTCCTGCGGCGAATCGGGATCGCGCAGGTGCGCTACATCTCGCTCGCGAATGACTATTTCCCGCTCTTCCTGATATTCGGCATCGGGCTGACGGGCGTACTCATGCGGTACTTTTTCAAGACCGACATTGTGGGCGTGAAAAACCTCACGATGAGCCTCGTGAGCTTCCAGCCGGCGGTTCCCCAGGGGATCGGCGTCATCTTCTTCATCCACCTGTTCCTGCTCTGCACATTGTTCGCATACTTCCCCTTCAGCAAGCTCGTGCACATGGGAGGCGTGTTCCTGAGCCCGACGCGCGTTCTGGCGAACACGAGCCGCATAAAGCGGCATATCAATCCCTGGAACTATCCGGTTCATGTCCACACCTACGAAGAATATGAAAACGAGTTCAGGGACAAGATGAAAAAAGCCGGCCTGCCGGTAGAAAAGGAGTAATCATGGCGAAACTTGCGAAACCAGAAGAACTGGCAAAAGTTGATTACACGCCCCCGAAGACAGGCTGGATGGAAACCCCCGTCGTCATCAAGGACGGCATGTACTGCCACGGGGTCAAGCCCAAGAGCCTGGAAATCGTCGGTATGCCCAATCCCCGCGATTGGCGGCCGGCCGATGCTGACTGGAAACTGCCCGAAAACTGGAAGGAGATCGTTCTCAAGGGCATCGCGGAACGGCTGAAGAAATACCGCTCCTTCCAGCTGTTCATGGATATCTGCGTTCGGTGCGGCGCCTGCGCCGACAAGTGCCACTTCTTTATCGGCAGCGGCGATCCCAAGAATATGCCTGTGCTCAGGGCCGAGCTCCTCCGCTCCGTGTACCGCAAGGAATTCACGACCGCGGGCAAGATCCTCGGCAAGATGGCCGGTGGCCGCGAGCTCACGCTCGATGTGCTGAAGGAGTGGTGGTACTACTTCTACCAGTGCACGGAATGCCGCCGCTGCTCCGTGTTCTGCCCCTATGGCATCGACCAGGCAGAGATTACGATTATCGGCCGCGAGCTTCTGAACGAACTTGGCCTGAATATCGAATGGATCGGCGGCCCCGTGTCGAACTGCTACATGAAGGGCAACCACCTCGGCCTCGAGCCGCATACGATCGTGGGCAACCTTGAATACATGCTCGACGATATCGAAACCGTCACTGGCAAGCGGATCAAACCTACCTTCAACCGGAAAGGCGCTGAAATCCTGTTCGTGACGCCGTCGGGTGACCTGTTCGCGGATCCCGGCACCTATACGGCCATGGGTTATATGATGCTTTTCGAGGAGCTCGGGCTTGACTATACGTGGAGCACGTACGCTTCAGAAGGCGGCAACTTCGGGTTCTTCACTACGAACGAGATGGCCAAGCGGCTCAATTCCAAGATTTACGCAGAGGCCAAGCGCCTCGGCGTGAAGTGGATCCTGGGCGGGGAGTGCGGCCATATGTGGCGCGTGCTTTCGCAGTACATGGATACGTGGAACGGACCGGCGGATTTCCTTGAAGTGCCGAAATCGCCCATAACAGGCACGGTTTTCGAGCAGGCGAAGTCCATGAAGATGGTGCATATTGCCGAATTCACGGCCGACCTCATCAAGAATAACAAGCTCAAACTCGATCCGAAGCGCAACGACGACCTCGTCGTAACATGGCACGACTCCTGTAACGTGGCACGCGGCATGGGCATGCTCGAAGAGCCGCGGTATGTGCTGAAACATGTCGTGAATAAGTTCGTGGAAATGCCCGAGGAGACCATCCGGGAGCGGACCTTCTGCTGCGGCAGCGGCACCGGCCTGAACGCCTCCGAGAATATGGAACTCAGGATGAGGGGCGCGTTTCCGCGCGCCAACGCCGTCAAATTCGTAGCCGAGCACTACGGCGTGAACATGCTGGGCAACGTCTGCGCCATCGACCGGGCGTCGCTCAAGTCGCTCGTGGAGTACTGGGTCCCCAGCGTGAATGTGTGCGGACTCCATGAGCTCGTTGCGAACGCGCTCATTATGAAGGGTGAAAAGGAGCGGACCACGAACCTTCGCGGCGAACCGCTTCCGACAGCTCAAGCAAAGGAGGAAAAGGCCTCATGAAACTTTACGATGGCGGAAAAATACTCATCGGGCTTGCAGTGTTCCTGGCCTTTGCGTTGTTCCCGTTCTACTTTCAGGGCGGGAAGGCCGCTGCTAAACCCGACCCCAAGACGGACACCCCTGCGATTCAGGAGTGGGAAAAACAGTACGGCAAGAAGGAGTGCGTGGAATCGAAGGATTTCATGAAGGCCGAGCACATGCAGCTCCTGAACAACTGGCGCGACGCGGTTGTGCGCGATACCTATCGGAAATATATCAGCACGACGAGCGGCAAGGCCTTCGACATGAGCCTGCAGAACACCTGCATGCGCTGCCACACGAACAAGAAAAAATTCTGCGATGAATGCCATAACTACATGGCGGTCAAGCCCTATTGCTGGGACTGCCACATTCAGCCGCAGGAGAAGGAGGAGACCAAATCATGAGCATTGACAGGAGAGATTTTCTGAAAATCGCCGGCATCTCCTCCATCCTGGGTTTCGGCGCTTCCATAGCGTCGGGCG
The DNA here is from genome assembly GCA_035490495.1 of Nitrospirota bacterium. Classification (GTDB taxonomy): domain Bacteria; phylum Nitrospirota; class UBA9217; order UBA9217; family UBA9217; genus JAJYKN01. The sequence goes on along the minus strand of DATHDE010000003.1, from coordinate 13,651 downwards.
CCAATGCGGTGCTGCAGACCAGCCTGGAGCCGCCCCAGGTCGAACCGAACAAGGAGGGGCTGGTCGCAAAACGCTGGTCCATGGTCGTGGACATGAGCAAGTTCAAGACCGAAGAAGACATCAAGAAAGTAGTTGCCGCCTGCCACCAAACGCACAACGTACCTGACTTCCGCAAGCCGGACGGCACCGTGAACAAGAAGTTCGAGGTCAAATGGATATGGCAGACTTCGTATGAACGCGCGTTCCCGGGCCAGGAAAACCAGTACATGAACGAGCACATCAAGGATATGCCGTTCGTTGTGCTGTGCAATCACTGCCAGAACCCGCCGTGCGTGCGCGTCTGCCCCACCAAGGCCACCTATAAACTTTCGAACGGCATCACCATGCAGGACATGCACCGCTGCATCGGGTGCCGTTTCTGCATGGCCGCCTGTCCCTACGGGTCTCGCAGTTTCAACTGGGTGGACCCGCGGACAGCGATCAACGCGGCAACCGAGAACCGGGCCTATCCCACGCGCAGCAGGGGCGTCGTGGAAAAATGCACTTTCTGCACCGAGCGCCTGCAGGCCGGCAAGATGCCCGCCTGTGTCGAGGCCGCGCCCAAAGGCGCCCTGCTCTTTGGCGACATCGAGGACCCCAACTCCGAAGTCCGCAAGATCGTGACGACGCAGCTTACGATCAGGCGCAAGCCGGAACTGGGCACAGGACCGTCTGTTTATTATCTGATGGGAGGAGGAAGCGAACATGCTTGAGAAAGCATTTGAAGGAGGGAAATCGTACTGGGCGTGGATCTGCTTTCTCGGCGTCCTCGCGCTGGTAGGCGTCTACAACTATATCCATCAGTTCCAGTACGGGTTGGGGCTCACCGGCATGCACCGAGACGTTTCATGGGGCCTCTATATCGGCCAGTTCACGTTCCTGGTCGGCGTTGCGGCTTCCGCCGTGATGCTCGTGATCCCGTACTATCTGCATGACTTCAAAAAATTCGGCAAGATCGTGATCCTCGGCGAGTTCCTCGCAATCTCGGCCGTGACCATGTGCATGCTGTTCATCTTCGCTGACATGGGGCAGCCCATGAGGATCATGAACGTGCTCCTGCACCCGACGCCGAACTCCGTCATGTTCTGGGATTCCATGGTGCTGATGGGCTATCTCTGCATCAACGTGCTGGTGGGCTGGGTCACGCTCGGTTCCGACAAGAAGGGCGTACCCCCGCCGAAGTGGATCAAGCCCTGGATCTACCTTTCCATTCCCTGGGCATTCAGCATCCACACGGTGACCGCGTTCCTGTACGCCGGCCTCCCGGGACGTCATTTCTGGCTTTCCGCGGTCATGGCAGCGCGCTTCCTGGCATCGGCCTTTGCAGGCGGTCCGGCGCTGCTTATCATTCTCGCGATGATCGTCCGGAAGGTCTCGAAGTTCGATCCCGGCAAGGAGGCGATCCAGGCCGTCGGCAAGATCGTTGCCTGGACCATGTTCGCGAACGTATTCCTGCTCGGCCTCGAATTCTTCACCGCCTTCTACAGCCGTATTCCCGGCCATATGGACCCGTTCATTTATCTGTACCAGGGTCTGGACGGACATACAGAACTGGTACCGCTCATGTGGACGTCGGCGGTCTTGGCGGCGGTTTCGCTGGTCATGCTCTGGATACCTTCCCTCCGGAAGAACGAAGGAACCCTGGCGCTGGCCTGCATCATGCTCTTCGTATCACTCTGGATAGACAAGGGCTTCGGCCTTGTCATCGGCGGTTTCATACCGAACCCGTTCGAGGAGGTCAACCCGTACTGGCCGACGGTGCCCGAGGGACTGATCGCACTCGGCGTCTGGTCAATCGGTCTGCTGATCCTTTCCCTGCTGTACAAAGTAGCGGTGTCCGTACGCGAAATGACCGCCGGGATTGAAATCGAGCACTAGGTTTGATATATACTACCAAGGGCCCTCCCCGGCATAAGGGACGGGCCCTTTTTTTATCCGAGTTCTGCAAAGTCGTGCATACCGGATTCTGAGCAAATGCATTTCTTGCTTGATTTTGTGCCGACTGGCGTGTAGTATGCCGTGATTTTCGCAATTCATATTTCGAAGGAGGGTTTGGTTCCATGTACATGGTAACAATCGACAAGAATAAATGCGACGGCGACGGTACCTGCGTCAATGTGTGCCCGCAGTCGGTGTTCAAGGTGGAAAATGGCAAAGCCGATCCCGTGAACATGTCTGAATGCATCAATTGCCTGACCTGCGTTGAAAACTGTCCGCAGCAGGCTATCACTGTTACGGAAATCTAACAGAACATATTATTAGCACCTTCACCTGAAGGGACCGGCATCAAACCGGTCCCTTTTTTTGCGCCCGGGCACATTTGTCGATACTGTGCTTTGGTTACTCGATTAGCTCTTGGCACTTGCGGAAGTCATCCGGTTTTATTGAATCCCGCGATTTGCAATCCCCGCCTCCTGCCGGTGGGGGCTCCAGTCACAAAAAAGGAAAAAACAGAAAACAGGTCGTGCATGCAATTATTGGCTCGAGGTTCGAGGTATGAGAGACCAGCGCCACCTTTGTTCTGATAAATATTGTGATTGATATTCTTGTGCGAACGGGAATCCAGTGTTTTTTTATGATATGCGCTTTCGCAGGCAAGGCGGTTTGTTGGCGTGCTGCCAATTTGGAGACGGCTGCTTATCAAGCCCGCTCGAAAAAGCGCGATTTTTTGCGGTGAGAGGGAGTGGGGTGGCGCTACAGAATATAAACAAGGACGGCAATATACTGGGCGCTGCTTCCGCCCAGGACGAAGAGGTGCCAGATGCCGTGGCTGTGGCGCACTTTCCCATCCAGGACATAGAACAGGATGCCGACCGTATACAGGATGCCGCCTGCAAGAAGCCACAAGAAGCCGTTTAAGGGGAACGTGCGGAGCAGCGGTCTGATTGCCGCCACCACGAGCCAGCCCATCAGAAGGTAAATCACTACGGGGATGATGCGCCGTTTGTCGGTAAACAGGAGGTCCACAACGATGCCGAGAACTGCAAGGCCCCAAATGGAACCGAAAAGGGTCCATCCGATAGCGCCCCGGAGCGGCACAAGCGTGAAAGGCGTGTAGCTGCCCGCAATGAGGAGGTAGATTGCGATGTGGTCGAGTTTGCGCAGCACGGGCACGCCGCGGATGCTGTGGTAGAGTGTCGAGAAAAGATAGAGCACGACAAGCGTAGCGCCGTAAATACTGACGCTCACGATGCGCCACGGGTCGCCCCGAACCGAAGCCATGGCCACGAGCACACCCGTACCGCAGGCTGCCAGGATCGTTCCCACCAGATGGGTGATGCTGTTGAAGCGTTCGCCTTTGTGCATGACCATCCTCTGCTCGATGCGTTAAAAAAGCTGCTTTCTTTGTATGACATTAACAGGGTCCCAATGAATAGTCAAGAATGAAAATATTCATTCTACGCGTTGATTCTTATTGATAATCTCAAAATAGAAACGTCATAATGAGCCGTCATTCCGGAGACTTTAATCGGGAATCTGGTGTTAAATGAGATCCGCGATAGAAACATAACACAATGGAAAGTGTCGACACGATTTGAGATCATTAATAGTTCCTGCACGTTAAGCCGCCTTGAAGCGTTGACTATCTTCCTGGCAGAGGTCATCTCCGCGATTTTCTCTCGTTTGTCCCTTTTGAGGGGCGTACACATTCAACCTTCTTTAATCAACCGTGTCTGATTAATCAGTACGAGTGCACTCGAAAAAGGAATCGGAAAGGAGGTGAATCTCGATGAAAAAGATGATCGCTCTTTTTACAGCAGCGGCATTTGCCATGACCCTCGGCGTCGCGTTTGCGGACGAGAAGGCGCCAACGGCACCGTCTACGGCTCCGGCAGCAACAGAAAAGGCCCCGGCAAAATCGGTCAAGGCAAAAAAGACGAAGCGCATCAAGAAGCATAAAAAAGAAGCAGCGGCTCCGCAGACTGCTCCGGCAACACCAGCAGCAAAGTAGCGTTCAAACCATACCGCCATTTCATAATACGGGGCGGAAATAGGTCATTCATGCAGCAATACAAAAGGCCTGTCGATCATGACAGGCCTTTTGCTTTTGTGCTGGCGGGTGACTGCCCATGAGCCCTTTCCTGTGCTCTCTCGGCTCCCCTTACCCGGTCTTGACCGTGATCTTTTTCGCCGTCTCGACTGCAGATGCGGTCTTCGGCAGCGTCACCGTAAGAACGCCCTTTTTGAAGCTTGCTGAGACCTTGTCCGTTTCAATCTGGCTGGGCAGGGGAATAGTCCGCATGAAGGTCCCGTAGGAACGTTCGGAATAATAGTAGTTTTTGCCCTGTTCCTCCTTTGCCTCCTCCTTTTTCTCCCCCCTGATCGTAAGGGTGTCAGCGGAGAGGGAAAGCTCTATCTCTTTCTCGCTCATGCCGGGCAGCTCAGCGGTAATGGTGAAGGCTTTTTCGTCCTCCGTCACATCGAGCCGGGGCATGAATGAGCCGGTCACTTCAGGGAATGTTCCGAGTCCCCAAGTGCGATTGAAGGTATCAAAAACACGGTTCATTTCGCGCTGCATCATGGTGAAGGGATTCTCTTCCTCCCGCCTAACATCGCATCTGCTCTCTTTGAACAATAAGCATGGCAACACATAATGTTGAGGTGTTTCTGGTCGTGATTAAAGTAGTTGATCACTGAAACCGATAAGTAATTAAAAGAAATAAAGTGCAATGGAAGTGGGAACAATATAAATGCTCTGGTTATAATTGATAGGGGATGAGTCCATGATCTCTTTGAGATATAAAGATTGGAAAATAACAGCAAAAATAATATCAATTTCGGCTTTTACGCTTCTGCTTGTAATACTCGGCTTGCAGGTCTATTACCTGCCTTTTCTGGGTGACCGGCTTATGGATGAAAAGAAATATGCCACGAGAAGCGAGGTTGAAACCGCCATGTCGCTGATAGTGCGGTATAACGACAGGGTGACGAAAGGAGAATTCAGTCTTCAGGAGGCGCAGCAGCGAGCCGTAGCAAACATTATTTACTTGCGCTATGCGAAAAATGAGTATTTCTTTATTATCGATAAACAAGTACGAATGGTTGCTCATCCGATCAAACCCGAATTGAATGGTAAAGATATGAGCGATATGAAAGACCCCGCGGGCAAATTGCTTTTCGTGGAAATGGCCAACATCGCCAAAGAGAAAGGTCATGGATTTATCAACTATTTATGGGCGAAGCCGGGTGAGGAAAAACCGGTCTCCAAACTGACCTATGTAGAAAGCTTCGAACCATGGGGATGGGTTGTGGGTACGGGCATTTATGTCGATAATGTATATGCAGAAGTATCAAAAATGAAAACAAAGCTGACAATCGCCATCATTGTGGTATCATTCGGGGTTATTCTTTTCGTTATCTGGGTTTCGTATGCGATTACAAAGCCGCTGCGCGCCGGGATCAATTTTGCCAGCACACTGGCCAAGGGCGACTTCAGCAGTGAAGATATTGCCGTGAATTCCAAAGACGAAGCGGGGGAACTGGCCGCCGCACTGAACACGACAAAGAATTCTCTCGGCATGCTTGTAACGACCGCTATGGGGAGTGTGACGGATTCAGCCACCCAGATGGTGAGCGCGTCTGAGGAACTTTCATCGACAGCGATCCAGATGACGAAGAGGCTTGATGAACAGTCTAAAAAGACCTCGCAGGTCGCAACAGCAGCCACTGAGATGTCGCAGACCGTAGTGGACATTGCCAAAAATGCATCCAGCATTGCCACATCAGCAGTGGAAACACTGGACGAAGCAAAAAAGGGTGCAGACGTTGTGGGCCAGACCATTGACGAGGTCAAGGAGATATCCAGCACGGTTTCAGAATCCTCTCGTATCATCACCTCCCTGGGGGAGCGGTCCAAGCAGATATACGGGATCGTCGATGTGATTAAATCCATTGCAAACCAGACGAATCTTCTCGCGCTCAATGCCGCAATCGAAGCGGCCCGGGCCGGAGAGCAGGGCCGGGGTTTTGCCGTCGTGGCGGACGAGGTGCGCAAGCTCGCCGAAAAGACAACAGCATCCACTTCGGAAGTCGGTTCACTGGTCACATCGATCCAGGAGGAGATCGGGCAGACCGTTACTGCCATGTCCGAGAGCCTGTCGCGGGTGGAAAAAGGAGTCGTCCTGTCCGAGGAGGCCGGGGCCGCACTGAACAAGATTCTGGAACGGGTGAACGGTCTCCAGTCCATGGTGCAGCACATTGCCTCTGCAACGGAAGAGATGTCGACCACTTCGGAATCGATCAGCTCGGATATCGAAGTGGTTGCAGAAGTCTCACGTGAAGCAAGCAGCGGCGCGACAGAAGTCGAGAAGGCCTCAGGCAATATCGCGAAGCTCTCCTCCGATCTTCATGAAGTCACAAAGAAGTTCAAGTCAGCAGCGAGTGCTGCGTGAGCGGATTTGTTAGAGGCAGCATATTAGGAATCACCCCGGCAGTCTCCATTCGCAACTATTTATGATTGGCCGGTGACAGCAAGATACCACGCGCCATCCTGGCTAGCTCCGAAACAGGGGGGAATCCTTTCCCTCAAACTCCCTTTCGTTTGATGCCATCCCGACGGGCAGGACATGTCCGAGATCGTGAACTGAACCTGGATTGATCGGGCATCTGCAGTGGAGGCATTGCGGGTGTCAGCCCGGTGTGAGATAGTCAATGCATGAGATATGGAGAACGTGTTTCAGTCAGTTTATACAGGTAGGAAAATGGAGAGGGAGAAATCAAAGGTAAGCCCCTAAAATGCAGAAAAGAGCGGTGAACGACATCTACCGGAACCGATGCAATCTCCATGGGCAGGTTTTCATGTTCACAAGTACCCACTGATTTTCAGAATGAATCATGGAATCTGTGTTATATTTTAATTATAAGTTTTCAAATGATGATATAGTAGATGAACTTTTTGTTTCATCGCGTGTTCTGTATAAATTATCGGTCAAGCGGACACGCAAAGGCCCATTGTTAGGAGCGGCCGGAGATGATGACGCGTGAAAAAGCTTTGGGCATCCTGGCGGAGCACGGCCAGGGAGCCGCGTGGGTCAGGCACTGTTTTGCCGTTGCCGATGCGGCGTCAAGACTGGGTCGTGCCTTGGACGGCCATCAATCGATCGACCACGACTTCCTGTGGTCGGCAGCTCTCCTTCACGACATCGGCAGGTGCATCACGCACAATCCGATCAGTCACGGTGTCGAGGGTTACAACTTGCTCATGCGGTTTGGGTACGAGCGGGAGGCGCACGTCTGTGCTGCGCATATCCTCTTCGGCCTCGAGGCTTCCGATGCAGTACTGTTTGGCCTGCCGGCACATGACTTCCACCTTCGTACCGTCGAGGAGCGTCTCGTGGCCCTGGTTGATTTCCTGCTCGAACATGACAAACCGACCACACTTGATCGCCGGTTCTCGTCTCTGCGAAAGCGCAACGCCGACAACAGCTTCTTCCTCAGCAGGCTTGATCGTGCGCGCGAGCAAGCAGAGGCGTTCATGCTTAAGCTCAATGAAGAGATCGGCCAGCCTGTCGAGGGCATCGTTGCATCGGGCAAACAGTGTTTCTGATACGGCTTCGCAGTTCGTCCCTCTTCCATCGAATCATTCCAACATGAGTAAACTTTTCAGGTAATAACATACCCTTTTTCTCACGCATGCTGTCATAGATTTATTGTTTGAACAAGAAGCTGGAATCCGAATTCCGCTGCAGCGTATGCTTTCAAAACGTTCGGAAACTGTAGAAGTTTCGATTCTCTGAAACACATATGCGGAAGTATCCCCCCAATCGACACAAAAACAGCGCTGCCTTGACAATTTCTGGATGTGTATATATCATCTAATTAGGTTTCAATCCTTACACACTGATCACATTTTCATTAAACCTATAGTTCGCTTTCAAGGTCGTAATCTTTTTCGATGTAGCCATTGACTGGATAACCGATGGTTGTTTAGGTGTGGCGAAATCACCGTTGTAATATCAAACAATATTAAATAATTGAAAAGATGGCTTTAGCTGACGAGTAGAGAAATCCCCGTTCGATATTGAAAGGGGAAGCTCTTTTAGTCAACTCGAGGCACTCCATACATGCGGCCGTGTTTACGCAGGAAGGCCGGAAAGCGGAGAAACATTTTTAAAAACAGTGGATCACAGTGATTTTTAAAATGGCTGTTATTCATAGGAGGTGGATGAATGGATACGCTTTTGAAAATCTCTCAGTACGTGGAGCAGGGGCAGGCTGAGGAGGCAGTGGAGGCCACTCGACATGCTTTGAATGTTGAAAAGACACCTCCGATAGAAATCCTCAACAAGGGGCTTATTGCCGGGCTGACGGCCATTGGAGAAAAATTCAGTTGTCAGAAGGCCTTTGTGCCTGAACTCATCATCGCCGGCATGGCTATGAAGGAGTCTCTGGATATTTTGCGCCCTGTCTTCGAGACCTCCGGCGTGCCCTCAATGGGCACCGTGGTCATCGGTACTGTCGAAGGAGACGTTCACGACGTGGGCAAGAACATTGTTGCCATGATGTTACAAGGTGCTGGATTCACGGTCCATGATTTGGGCGTAGATGTCCCCGCCACGAAATTCGTGGAGGCCGTAAAGCAATACCAGCCGGACATCCTGGCGCTGTCGGCCCTCTATACCCCGACACGGCTGGCCATGAAAGAAACGATCAAAGCTATGGAGGACAACGCTTTGCGGAAAAAGATAAAGGTGATCGTCGGCGGGGCCCCGATTGACCAGAGCTTCTGTGACCTGGTCAAGGCTGACGGCTACGCGCCCGATGCTCCCCAAGGGGTTCAGTTGTGCAAAAAATGGATTTCGTAGTTGCCGGCCTGGGTCCTACCCAAACGGGCATGAAGGAGGGTTCGACATGAAAAACGAGAAGATTTATATAGATAGAAGGCAAAAAATCAATGAATTGCGGGCAAAAAATGAAAAAATGACCCCGCGGGAACGCTGTATCAAGGCCATCAACTTTGAAGAGGCAGACAGGGTGCCGATTGACAACTGGATGGTTCCCGAGATCAAGAACGGTTGCATGAAATATTGGGGCCTGGATAACGAAGCTGAACTTCTGGAGTTCCTCGGTGTGGACATCCGGGACAACTATGGACCCGCCTATGCAGGGCTTGAGTTCAAGAAGCACCCAGACGGCACGGTGGAGGATTTGTGGGGGGTCCGACGCAAGACGGTGGTTTACGGGAAAGGTACCGACCATCAGGGCACCTATACGGAAGTCGCCTATTCACCCCTGGAGCACATGAAGACGGCGGAGGAGATCAACGCATACCCTCGCTGGCCATCGCCGGACTGGTGGGATTTTTCCAAGGTCAAGGATGAATGCGCACTGTGGCATCCTAAATATTTTATACTCAACAAGGGTGACCGGCTGGACCGCACAGCCCAGCTCAAGCCCATGATGTACCTGCGGGGCATTCAGCAGACCTTCATCGATTTAGCCAAAAACCCAAAGATCGTGGAATGCATTCGCGATCATGTCGTGGATTACTTCGTCAATTACAACCCCAAAGTTTTTAAGGCCAGCGGTGGTGAATTCGACATGTTCATGATGGGCGATGATATGGGTGGCCAGAGCGGGCCCCTTCTCAGTGTGGATATGTGGCGGCGCTATTTCCGGGATGCCTTCCGCAAGTACTGTGATATTGCCCACAGCTTCGGCCTTAAGGTGATGTACCATACCTGCGGCGACGTCTACTCCCTTATCCCGGATTTCATCGATAACGGCCTGGACTGCCTGCAATCCCTCCAGCCGAGGGCAACCAACATGGACATTAAGCGCCTGAAGCAGGAGTTCGGCAAGAACCTGAGCTTTCAGGGAGGTATGGATATCCAGCAGGTCCTCCCCCTGGGCAAACCCGAGGATGTGCGCAAGATGGTCAAGTACGCCATGGACAGCACCAAAAAGGGCGGCGGCTATATCATCTGCACTGCGCACAACATCCAGGTGGATACCCCCATTGAGAACGTGGCGGCGCTGTTCGAGGCCTACCACGAGTACGGAGCGTATTAGAGCTTCCGGGCGCCCATAGATTGAGGGAAGGACAGGTAAGCGCCAGATGGAAATAATCGGCGAGAAGATAAATACCACACGCAAGGATGTGGAGGCGGCTGTCCGCCAGCGCGGGGCCGCTTTCATCCAGAATCTAGCCCGTCGACAGGCAGAGGCAGGAGCCGCATACCTGGATGTCAATTCTGGTTTGCCCCTGGATCCCAAGGAGGAGATGGGCGACTTCGAGTGGCTTGTACCCCTTATCCAGGAAACAGTTAATCTGCCGCTGTGCCTGGACTCGGCCTATGCCCAGGTGATCGAAGCCGGTTTGCGTCTTCACAAGGGCAGGGCAATCATCAACTCGGTCAACGGAGACCCGGCAGTGCTGGAATCCATTCTCCCCCTGGCCAACCGGTATCATTGCAAGGTCATTGCCCTTACCAACAGCCGCGAAAAAAAAATACCCGCCAGCAGCATTGACCGGATTGGCATCGCTGTCGCCATTGCCCGCCGGGCCGAGGAATTCAAGGTGCCTTTGGAAGATATCTACTTCGACCCCATGGTCCTATCGTTATCCACCGATCAGAAAAGTGGCCTCGTGTTTCTTGAAACCTTGAGAGCCATCAAACGGGAGCTGCCCGGGGCCAAGACTGTTTCCGGATTGAGCAATATTTCTTTCGGGCTCCCCAGGCGCAAGGTCCTCAATCAGGCCTTTTTGGCAATGGCCGTAGGCGCGGGCATGGACGCGGCCATTGCCGACCCCACGGATAAAGCCATCATGGCCATGGTAACGGCCTCGGAAGCCCTGGCCAATAAGGATCCCTACTGCGCCCGTTATATACGCGCATTCCGGGAGGGAAAGCTGGATTAAGAGAACCGCCCGGCTAAGAATCAGTGCTGTTTTGCAAGTATTGGAATATACTCTGGAGAAAACAGGAATTCAGAAAAGGAGGTATTCGTATGAGAAAGACTTTGTTTATGATCATCGCAGTGCTCATGCTGGTCGGGGTTGGCGCTGTAATGGCGGCAGACCAGCCCAATCCAGGCGACTCGAAAGAGGTGGCACTCGTTCTGGAAAAGGGTGTAAAGGGGGAGGCCAAGGGCAAGCTTGTCATCAATACCGCCAACGGCACCGACGTCGCCATCCAGATCACCGGGCTCGACCCCAAGGGCCTCTATACTGCCTTCTTCGTCAATGTTCAAAGTCAGATGTTCGAGGGCATAGGCGAGCCACCCCATGTTCTCAAGGTCAATGATAAGGGGGACGTGGATTTCAAAGGGACCATAAAAAAGGACATTTACAAGCGTTTTGTAATGGTTGGTATCTATCTCAATCCGGGGGGCACGCCCATTGCCAACCCCGTGGGAGTCAAGTCGCAATTGGGGCCCCTGGTCGAAAAGGCGAAACCCAAGCTCATTCTGAAGGGAAAACTCAGATAAACCTTTAACAGGAGAGGAGCTGGATCATGAGCACTTTGACCGTATACGATGCCAGTAAAATGAACCGGGCGGACATTCTTTCCGCGTGGCGCAGTTGGCAGCTCAGGACCTTCGTCACCATCTGGATCACCTACGGTACATTCTATCTGTGCCGTGCGAATATTTCCTTCGCTCTGCCCGGTCTGGCCGACGAGTTCGGTTATTCCAAAACCATACTGGGCCTTCTGGGCACGGCCCTGTTCATCATGTATTCCATAGGCCAATTTATCAACGGCCAGCTGGGTGACAAATTCGGAGCCCGCAAGCTTGTCTTCGTGGGCATGATAGGCTCGGCTCTGCTCAACATTGTCTTCAGCTTTTCCACCGCCTTCACCGTCCTGCTGGTGGTGTGGGGCTTGAACGGTTATTTCCAGTCCATGGGCTGGGCGCCCCAGGTCAAGACCATGGCAAACTGGTTCACCGTGGCGCAGCGCGGCAAATGGATGGGGCTCATGGGTTCCTGCTACCAGATAGGAAACGCCTACTCCTGGTTATTGGCTTCCTTTCTCGCGGCACACTACGGCTGGCGCAGCCTCTTCTGGGTGCCGGCCATTTTGCTCCTCATCTCCTCCATTCACTTTGTCATCCGCCTGCGCAACGCGCCGGAAGAGGTGGGGCTGCCGCCTATCGAACAGCTCCGGAAAATTGCCGCCAGCGAACCCGCCGAGGATAGTCGCCTCGACGCCACCTCTGCGCCCGTGTGCAAGGTGACCGAGGACAAGCATATGGGTTTTGCATACACCTGTAAAGTGTGCCTTACGAATCCTCGCATCTGGGGCGTGTCGATCGCCTTCTTCTGCCTGGACATCATCCGCTACGGGTTCTTCTATTGGGCGCCGGTCTTTCTCATCGAGGTTCAGGGAGCCTCGGTAAGCAGCGCCGGCGTTCAGATCGCGGTTCTGCCCCTGGCGGGTTCGGCCGGAGCCATTGTATGTGGCTGGGCGACCGGCAAGTTCTTCAATAACCGCCGGGCCCCGGTAATTTGTCTCTGCCTCTTCGGCCTTGCCATCTTCTCCTATCTCTTCTACTACGCGCCGGAGGGCGCGTGGATTTGGAGCCTCGTCTGCCTGTCTATCCTCGGGTTCTGCACCTATGGGGCCCACGTGCTGATGGTAGGGCATGCGGCGCAGGACTTCGCCGGCCGCAAGGCCGCAGCCTCGGCCTCCGGCTTCATTGACGGCTTCGGATACATCGGCGCGGCCATGACCGGCGTTTTCACCGGCTGGCTGGTCGAGACCTACAGCTGGGAAGTCGGATTCTGGTATTGGATAATCGCAGCCTTGGTAGCCGCTTTTGTCATGTTGGCTCTCTGGAGAGTGCCGGTCGTTGAGGAAGAAGCTGCAGTATAGTGAAGATGGTTTGACTTCTGACTGGCCGGATGGGGGCTCCCTCTTTTTTCTGCCTGATATAATGCGGACGTGAGAGAGCCCCTTCTTTATGTTACGCACTTTGCGAACGGATAAATTACTAGAATGCGTATAAAAGTTTTTTTCATGCCCGGCGAGCGGGAGGTGGAGGTGGAAGAGGGGCAAAGCCTGCTGGAGGCCGCCCGCCTGGCCAATATTTATCTCGATAGCGACTGCAACGGCCAAGGACTCTGTGGAACGTGCAGGGTAGTGGTCAGCGAGGGCGTCACGCCGCTCACGCCTGCGGAAAAGAAACTGATTAACCCGCAAGACCTGGAGCAGGGAGTGCGCCTGGCCTGCCAGGCGCAGGTGAAGAGTACGGCCTCCGTGAGCCTTTTAGCCCCGACCGCCAGGTACCATATCCTGAAGGAAGGCGTGAGTCGTGCCGTGCGGCTGCAGCCAGCTCTTAAAAAGTACTTTCTGCACGCGGGCAGCATTGACTGGAAAAAAAAGGGCTCCTTGGCAGGCACGATCCAGAAGCTTCTGAACGAGGTTGGCGTACGACGGGCTGTCCTGGATGTTTCCGCCCTGCAAAGCCTGGGCACACTGGAGCCCGCTGGACAGGAAGGCCTGACCGCCCTTGTCTGCGGGAGTCAGGTTTTGGGATTTGAAGCCGGCGACACCTCCGGTCAGCTCTGGGGATTGGCTGTAGACATCGGCACCACCACTGTGGTGGGCTATCTGTGCGACCTCGTCAACGGCCAGTTCCGCGCCGTGGACGCGTCCCTCAATGAACA
>DATHDE010000002.1:0-11317 GCA_035490495.1 Nitrospirota bacterium | reverse complement strand
TCATGCCGCTGTGCGGATTATGACAGCTGCCACAGTAAAACGGCCGGCCGGGACGCGCTGGATCCTGAAGCACCGGACCCTTGAAGTCTTCCCTGGCCTGTTCTGCCACCGGCGGCTGGCGCGAGGGAGCATGCTGGCCGTGGACAGCATCGGGATGGCAGTCGAGGCAGACGGCAACGGGCTTTTTCAAAAGCAGGGACATCTCGTCCGTTGCATGGGGGGAATGGCACGTCAGGCATTCTCCCGCGGCTACGGGCGGGTGAACAAACTTGGCCGTAAATCCGGCCCTGTCATGGCAGGTAAAACACAGCGCTGGAATGCCGGATGTCAGCAGTTTCGGGTTCATGGACGAATGAGGATTATGGCAGGTCGTACAACCCATGCCAATGGCAGGATGAATGTTCTTTTTCGTGAACATGGCCTGATCATGGCAGCCGTAGCACAGGTCGGGCTGCTCCGATGAGAGCCCGCGCGGCAGGGTATTCGTTTTCTTATGCGGTACGGTTTTGGCGTTAATCGCAGCGTGGCAGGCATCGCAGCCCGACTCCAGGGCCTTGTGAACGACTTTCCCCTTGACCAGCTTCTGGTGACATTTAAGACAGGGAGACTTCTCGGCCGCGGAAAGCGGACCTGCAAGGTGCACCGTAAACAGCAGACTGAAAAGGAAACTGCACAGAATCACGAATGGGGCCACAATATTTTTCATAGGCATGGTTGAAATTCGGGTTGCTTTCCAGGGGAATTGAGGCAGAATGTCATGTGTCAGCAATCAAATCCATTCTGCCACAATATCCCTTCCATCTGTCCCGGCCGCGTTCACTTTTCTTTGTCCAGTCGCTGCATCATGCAAGCGCTATTGCTCTCGGTTTACAGCAGCAGTAACAACGTCAAATACCCAACCAATCTCCCTACGCTTTCATCCCTGATCAATGTTGAGAACCACCCATCATGAAAATCCGCGCCCTCTTCACAACTCTGACTTATTGATGCATGCTCCTGCTGGTGCACACTCCTTAAATACCGTACATCAGCTGCACTCATTGCCAGGGCGCGTACAAATACATCCGATTGAAAATGTACTATGAATTTCTTCAAATGTCCAGAAAAGAGATGGGGTTAATTCGGGTCGTGTGTTTTGTCGAGGATGCGATGCGGCATATGCGTGATGAAAGTTTTCCCCCGGCTCATCCCACGGGTAAAACAACGTGGTGGATTTGAGCGGTTAATTGGGGCCGTTTCTTTATCTTTGTTTTCCTTCTCAAGACCAACGAAGCGACCTCATTGCCCCAGGCCCGGGATCAATCTCAGGAGATCCGGTACCCGTGCTTCATAAGACCGGTGCGGATTTCATCCAGGTGTTCTTTCCCCCGGATCTCAGCAGTGATGACCACGCGGGTCATGCCGAAAGGAAGGTCCGCTGCGAAGCGGTCGTGGACGACATCCAGGATGTTCGCCCGCATGGATGCGAGAAGCCCGGTGACCGCATGGAGGCCGCCCGGCGCGTCCGGGACCATGATGGGGAGCATGCCGATCCTGCCGCTCGTGACGAGCCCCCTCCTGATGATCCTGTCAACTACGGTGAAGTCAATGTTCCCGCCGCTCAGGACCAGGACCACGCGCTTGCCCCGGAACCGGTCCGCGTGCTCCAGGAGCGCGGCAAGCGGCACGGCGCCGGCCCCCTCCACAACGAGTTTCTTGCGTTCCATCAGCAGGAGGACCGCCCGGCTGATCGCGTCATCGCTCACGAGCAGCACGTCGTCCACATGGCGGGAGAGGGATTCGAAGGTGCGCTCGCCGATCCGCGCAACAGCGATCCCGTCGGCGATCGTCGGGAGCGGAGTACACTCCGCGATTTTTCTTTCTCTCCGGGACAGGAACCCCGCGGGCGCGGCTTCCGCCTGCACGCCGATGACCGCGGTCCCGGCGGAGAGCATCTTCACTGCCAGAGACAGCCCGGCGATCAGTCCTCCCCCTCCAATCGGCGCGAACACGGCATCAATTCCCTGAAGATCCTCAGCGATCTCCATCCCCACGGTCCCCTGTCCCGCAATCACTGCGTCGTCGTCAAAGGGGTGGATGAAGACTGCGTCCCGCATAGCCTCCGCCGCGGCAAGCGCATGGCTCAGGGTCTCGCCCTCGCGCACGACCTCAGCGCCGTAGCCGCGCGAAGCCTCTTCCTTCACGATCGCGGCGGTCTCCGGCATCACGATGACTGCCTTCTTCCCGAGCCTGTTCGCGGCATATGCCACGGCCTGGCCGTGATTGCCCATGGACGCGGCGACCACGCGCTCCCCGCTCACCTGCGACAGCTTGTTGAATGCACCGCGCACTTTGAACGAACCGGTTTTCTGGAGGTTCTCGAGCTTGAGCCAGACCTCGGCTCCGGTCATCCTGCTCAGGGAGTTCGATTGAATGAGGGGCGTACGGTGGATGGAGGATCTGATTATGCCTGCCGCTTCCTGGATATGCTGGAGGGTGATCATAGCGTGATTATAGCAGATGACGTACAAATATAAACCCGGAAGGTAAAGCCATGTCATCGACCCCGTCCTGGTCGAGAAATATTACGATCATTTTTTCTAATGCGCTGGGGCAGATTCTGGTCGTGTTTGCACCGAAATACGAAGAGAGATGGATGTGATAATAATTTTTTAACGGCTTAAGCTGACAAAATAACTCAGTAGATTGGGATGCAAATGAGTATGCGCCTTACGATTCCTGTTGCGGGAAATCCCCATTCTGCATCACAGCTTAAACCGCAAGACAAGACTCTCCATGTCCGCAGATAGACGGGCAAGGGCGTCGGATGACTGGGAGATCTCCCTGTTGCTCTGGCTGGTCTCACGGAACGAGGCGGCTATGTTTTCGACATCCGCACTGATGCTTTCGGACACCGACGACATCTCCTCGGTCGCCGTCGCGATTTGTTCTACCCGTCCCTTCAAAGCGTCGATCGTGGACAGAATCTGCTTGAGCGTTTCTCCGGCCTGGACAGAGTACTGGGTCCCCGACTCCACGCTCTTCAGGCTTTCGCTCATGGACTTCACCGCGGTGTCTGTTTCCGTCTGGATCGAGCCGATCATCCCCCCTATCTGCTTTGTGGCATGTACGGTTTTTTCAGCAAGTTTACGCACCTCGTCGGCAACCACGGCAAAGCCCCGCCCCTGCTCACCTGCCCGGGCCGCTTCGATGGCTGCATTCAGCGCCAGTAGATTGGTCTGATCGGCGATCTCCTGGATCACGACGAGGATATTGCCGATTTCCTTCGAAAGTTTTCCGAGAGACGAGATGATCTGCGATGACTCGCTCACCGCCCGGGAAATCTGGCGCACTTCCTCCATGGTTTTTTCGACAATTTCCCCGCCCCGGTTCGCGACGGCGAGTGTGTCGTTGGCGGCGGTTGATATCGTCGTTGCATTCTTCGCGATATCGACGATGGTCTGGGACATCTGGGTTGCGGACGTCGCCACCTGGTTTGCACGGCCGGCCTGTTCGTCCGTGCGGAGCGTAATCTGCTTGACCGTCGCGGACAGCTGCTCCGATGCCGCGGCAACCTGCTTCGAAGAAGACGATATGCGGTCCATCATGTCCCGCAGAAAACCCTTCATCGTGTTCAGGCCCTTTGCCAGCACGCCCATTTCATCTTTTGACCGGATGTCGATATCTTCTCCGCTCAGGTCTCCGTCAGCGATCCTGCTGGACAGCGCCACGACCCGGGAGATGGGACGCTCAATCCTTGCCGCGATGAAGAATGCCGCAATGATGCCGGTGAAAACAGCGACAATGCTCAACGCAAGGATGATCCGTTTCGCGCTGCTTGTGGCGTGCGTCATGTCTTTCCAGGCTCTTTGATAGTGCCGTTCACCCATGGTGGTTCTCGCAGCCAGTTCTGACTGGATTTTTTCCACGCCTTTGTCGAACGATTCCATAATCCGGTCGCCCGTTGCTTTGTCACCCCGCATGTAAGCACCCGACATTTTCATCCCATCGGAATACATCGTCTCAAAGCTATCGCGCATATACTTCGAGCTTGCCGCAATGTCAGGCATGGCTTGTTTGTTTGCCCTGAATACGACCTCATGACAGACCTGGCATTTCTCAAGCATGTCTCGTGAAGTATCTCTGAACTGTGTCGCCCACTTTTCCGCCTGGGTCAGCGACTCCCTGCTGCCTGTCAGACTGGCGTCGGTTATGAACTGCTGGACCTGCACGGCCGACAGCTTCAGTTTTTCGACGATGTCGATGTTGAGGGAAGCACTCTTGTTCATAAAAACTGATTGTTCCTCCACAGAACCAGAAGTTATATACCCGTATCCCCCGATGGCGATCATCAACAGCAGCACAAGTGCGAAAGCAAGCAGCAGTTTATACCTGATATTCAGTTTCATAGTGATGTTTCCTTTCTTTTCTTCTGCGTTTTCATGGTGAGCTGCTCGTCCTGTTTGCTGCAAAGTGATCGGTCTGCGGGAGTGCGGACACCCGTTCACTTCTTCTTTTTTATCGGTGATTTATTGAAAAACTTTAGGATGGCTGTCGGAGTTGGCTACCATACGAGAAGTTACTTGGGGTCGGTTCCTCGGGGCGGGTTGATTGGGTCGCAGCTTTATCTTTATGGTATACGACATAGTATATCAGTCCCGACTTTTGAGCCCACATTCAATCCGAGCAATAAAAAGCAAAAGCCCGTGGATCATTGATCCACGGGCTTTTCATATGGTCGGGGCGAGCCGATTTGAACGGCCGACCACTCGCACCCCAAACGAGTGCGCTACCAGGCTGCGCCACGCCCCGATATCTTTGCGTCCACTCTTATCTCAGCAGTTCCAGTATTTCTTTCAACTCTTTCCTGGCGCTTTCCAGCACGGCATCGATGTCGCCGCTGGAGCTCCTGCTGTTCAGTTTCTTCCTTGCCCCCGCTATGGTATATCCGTCCTTATACAGCAGCTGTTTGATCTGCAGGATCGTATCCAGGTCTTTTTTCGAATACCGCCGCTGGCCTGATCCGCTTTTGTCCGGTTTGATTTGAGGAAACTCCGTTTCCCAGAAACGGAGTACATATTGCTCCAGCCCGGTGATCCGGCTCATCTCACCGATCCGGTAAAACAGTCTACTCGGCGGCGGGGGTGGGGGCTGCTGCTGAAGTTGTTGGGGTTTCGATGACATGCTCTTTGAATATCATGCTCGGCCGGAAGCTGACGACCTTCCGGGGCGTAATTTCAATTTCCTGGCCTGTCTTCGGGTTCCTGCCTTTCCGGGAGTTCTTTTTTCTGACCACGAAGTTCCCGAATCCGGAAAGCTTGACAGTCTCCCCTTCCTTGAGGGTCTGCTTGATCATGTCCAGAATCATCTCAACAAGCTCTTCGGCGTCCTGTTTCGACAAGCCGACTTTGTCAAAAACTTCCGAGATGATATCAGCTTTCGTCATAGATCCCCTCCTCGTAGGAGCATAATATAGAACACAACCGATTCAATGTCAAGGCAAAATTCGTAGAGTTTCCGGTAGGATGGCGCACAATTCATGCCGTTTTTCGCCGTTTCGGCGGCACGGACGACATGCTGTTTGAGCGGGCGGAGCCTGGCTCGTCGTTCAAACTTCTTCTGTGCATGCGTTCTCCCTGCTCCGTCCCTCCCCGGTGCAACTATTCCCGTGTTTTCAGATGTTTTCTTGACTTTCATTGCTCCTGTGATATTCTTCTCCTATGACGGAAAACCCCGAATTCTGGCCGTTTCTTGCATACCTCGTCTCCGTCCTCGTAATCGTCAGCTCTATGGTGGCACTCTCGTATGTTCTGGGAGAACGCCATCGCGAGAAGCAGACAAGCGAGCCCTATGAATCAGGCATCGTTTCGACGGGTAGCGCCCGTGTCCGCTTCGATGTCAAATTCTACCTCATTGCCATGTTCTTTGTGGTTTTCGACCTCGAGGCGGTCTTCATTTTTGCCTGGGCAGTATCAATCCGCGAAAGCGGCTGGCCCGGATATGTCGAAATGATGGTCTTTATCGGCGTGCTCACCGCTGCGCTGGTATATATATGGAAGCTCGGGGCGCTGGAATGGGGGGCGTTCCTTAATAAAAGTTCAAAGTTCTGAGTTCAAAGTTCAATACGATACAGAAAGGGATTATTTTTTACTCTGAACGGCGAACCCAGAACTGATTAGACTATGAAATACACAATCACAAAACCCGGCCATGACACCGTCGAAGAAGCGGTCCGCAGAAGCCTCGTGCTGACGCGGCTGCAGGACATGATTGCCTGGGGAAGAAAAAACTCAATCTGGCCCTTCAACTTCGGGCTGTCGTGCTGCTATGTCGAGATGGCGACAAGCCTCACGAGCAAGTATGACATAGCCCGGTTCGGGGCCGAGCTTCTGCGCGGCACGCCCCGCGAGGCGGATTTGATGATCGTCGCGGGCACGGTCTTCATCAAGATGGCGCCGGTCATCAAACGACTCTATGAACAGATGATGGAGCCCCGCTGGGTGATCTCCATGGGGTCCTGCGCCAACTCGGGCGGCATGTACGACATCTACAGCGTGGTCCAGGGCGTGGACAAATTCCTGCCCGTGGACGTGTATGTACCCGGCTGTCCGCCCCGGCCCGACGCGTTCATGGAAGGGCTCCTCATGCTGCGCGAGAAGGTCGGCAAGGAGCGCCGGCCTCTTTCCTGGGTCGCCGGACCACAGGAAGTGCAGAAGCCGGACATGCCGTGCATGCGCGACCTCAAGCGCGATGAGCGGAAAAAGGCGGCGATCCTGCGAACGCCGGATGAAATATAATCACAGTACAGGGAACCACGTACAGGGTACTGACACAGGCAGGGCTGGGTTCTGTTTCACTTCGTACTCTGCACGCTGTACTGTGTACTATTCTTATGAATTCGATTTTCGACGAACTCAAGGTATTCTTCGGCGATGGTGTTCTCGCTGTGCAGGAGACCCGCGACGCCATTCCCACGCTCTGGATTGCGCGGGAGCAGGTCCGCGATGTTCTATCGCATCTCAAGACCGGAATCGTCAAACCCTATAAAACGCTCTACGATCTCACGTCCATCGACGAACGCGTCCGCTCGCACCGCGCGGGACAGCCGGACAGCGACTTCACGGTTGTCTATCACCTCCTCTCGTACGAACGGAACGAGGATATCCGCATCAAGGTGCCGCTCAAGAGCGATTCCCTTTCCCTGCCGTCCATGACGCCGCTCTGGCAGTCCGCGAACTGGTACGAACGCGAGGTCTGGGACATGTTCGGCGTCACCTTCGAAGGCCATCCGCATCTCAGCAGGATTCTGATGCCCCCGACCTGGCAGGGCCACCCCCTGCGCAAAGACCATCCCGCGAGGGCAACGGAAATGGGGCCGTTCCGTCTTCCCGATGACAGGGAGATTGCGGAGCAGGAGGCGCTCCTGTTCCGGCCCGAGGACTGGGGCATGCAGCAGGGGAGCGAGGACACGGACTTCATGTTCCTGAACCTCGGGCCGCAGCACCCTGGGACGCACGGCCTCATCCGCTTCGTTCTCCAGCTCGACGGCGAAACGATCAGGGACGCTGTCCTCGACATTGGCTACCATCACCGGGGCGCGGAAAAGATGGCTGAGCGCCAGACCTGGCACACGTTCATCCCCTATACAGACCGCGTCGACTATTTCGGCGGGGTCATGAACAATCTCGCCTACGTGCTCGCAGTGGAGAAGCTTGCGGGCATCAACGTGCCGGACAAGGCAAAGACGATCAGGGTCATGCTTGCCGAACTTTTCCGCATTGCGAGCCATCTCGTCTGGTACGGCACCTTTGCGCAGGACGTTGGTTCGCTCTCCCCGGTTTTCTACATGTTCACGGACCGCGAGCACGTGTTTGACATCATCGAGGCAATCTGCGGCGGCCGCATGCACCCTGAGTGGTTCAGGATCGGCGGCGTTGCCCAGGACCTTCCCCAAGGCTGGGACCGCCTGGTGAGGGATTTCCTGAACTATCTGCCCCCGCGCCTCAAGGAGTACGATTCTATCGTGATGCAAAACAGGATATTCAAAGCCAGGACCGTCGGCGTAGGAGCGTACACCATGGACGAGGCGATCGAATGGGGCATAACGGGTCCGGGGCTCAGGGCCTGCGGGTACGAGTGGGACTTCCGGAAAAAACGGCCCTACTCGGGATATGAGAATTTCACGTTCGACATCCCCACGGCTGTCCGCGGCGACAGCTACGACCGCGGCAGGGTCCGCGTCGAGGAGATCCGCCAGAGCCTCCGCATCGTGGAGCAGTGCGTGAACAGCATGCCCGACGGCCCGTACAAATCCGACCACCCCCTCACAACGCCCCCGCGCAAGGAGCGGACCATGCAGGACATCGAGACGCTCATCACCCACTTCCTGAGCGTGGGCTGGGGGCCCGTGATCCCCGCAGGCGAAGCTTTCACGGGCATTGAAGCGACCAAGGGAAACAACGGCTACTACCTCGTGAGCGACGGGAGCACGGGATCGTACCGCACGCGTATCCGCACGCCGTCGTTCGCCCATCTTCAAATGGTCCCGAAGATCTGCAGGGGGCTCATGATCGCGGACCTGCTCGCGATCCTCGGAAGCATCGACTTCGTGCTGGCGGATATAGACCGATAGAAACACCTCCCTCGCCCCCGCGGGGAGAGGGCCGGGGTGAGGGGGAAAATCGTGGGATGGCTGAGGGGAACGGTGTTGAAAAACTTGCCCAACAGATTGCCGCCCTCCATCCGGCGGACCCATCGTCCTGGCAATTCCGCGCGAAGAGGATGAAGTGAGGAGAAAAACGCACGAGAGAACATGAAGCGGCCGAATCTCTCGAGAAGCAGAACCTTACGCAGAAATCAGACTGACGCAGAAAGAAAGCTTTGGTCCGTTCTTCGCAACCGTCAGCTTGAGGGAATGAAGTTCAGAAGACAGTTCCCCCTCGATGATTTTATTCTTGATTTCTATTCGCCGGAGTACAAACTTGCAATTGAGTCCGACGGCGGGCAGCATTATTCTGATGAAGAATTAACAAAAGATAGGACGAGGTCCAGGGCGCTGGGAACTTACGGCATCCGCATATTACGATTCAGTAACAGGGATATATTAATGAATATCGAGGGTGTGTGTGAAATAATTCTGAGAACCGTGGCTCAACCTGCAAAGCCCCCCTCACCTCAATCCTCTCCCCGGGGGGAGAGGAGGTAATGCAATGTTGAGCGAACAGGAAATACAGGAAATCAATGCCGAGCTCGAGCACGGCGCAACCCCGGCATCCACGTCCGTGGAGGCCCTGAGCGTCGTACAGCGCCGCCGCGGGTGGGTGTCGGATGAAGCGCTGAAGGATATCGCGGCGCACATCGGCCTGACGCCGGACGAGCTTGACGCGGTTGCGACATTCTACAGCTTTATTTTCAGAAAGCCCGTCGGCAGGCACGTGATCCTCGTCTGCGACAGCATCTCCTGCTGGGTCATGGGGTACCATCCGCTGCTCGATGTCATCAAGGCAAGGCTGGACATCGGGTTCGGCGAAACGACGGCGGACAGCCGCTTCACCCTGCTGCCTATCTCCTGCCTCGGCGCCTGCGACCGCGCGCCGGCCATGATGGTGGATGATGATTTGTACGGACCGGTAACGCCGGAGATGATGGATAGTATCTTCGAAAAATATGAATGATATCCGACAGGATAACAGGATAAAGCCGGATTGATCTCTTAACCGTAATAATTTCGTCCTGTTCATCCGGTTATCCCGTCAAAGATTTATCATGGATCGACCGCTGACCCAACATATCGAACCCGGACGCGAACCGCTCACCTTAAAGGAATACAAGAAGGCGGGCGGCTATCACTCGCTGAAAAAGGCTTTCGCCCTGCAGCCGAAGGACGTGCAGCACATCGTGAATGAGTCGCGCCTCCGCGGCAGGGGCGGCGCGGGGTTTCCCACGGGCATGAAGTGGAGCTTCGTGCCCATGGGGCCGCAGGCGCCGCGCCCCAAGTACCTCATCGTGAACGCCGATGAAATGGAGCCGGGCACGTTCAAGGACCGGCTGCTGCTCGAAGGAAACCCCCACCAGATCATTGAAGGCGTGATCGCGGCGGCCTATGCCATTGAAGCGGAGCATGCGTTCATTTTCCTCCGCTGGGCGTACAAAAGCGCTTACCAGCGGCTCGCAAAGGCGATTGCCGAGGCATATGAGAACAAATATCTCGGCAGCAATATTCTCGGATCCGGCTATTCTCTCAATCTGCGCATCCACGCCAGCGCGGGCAGATACATCTGCGGGGAGGAAACGGCGCTGCTGAACGCCCTCGAGGGAAAACGCGCAACACCGAGATCGAAGCCGCCTTTTCCGCAGGTCTGCGGGCTGTTCGGAAAACCCACAATCGTGAACAACGTGGAGACAATCGCGAACATCCCGCATATCGTGAATCACGGCGCTGCGTGGTTCAGGGAACTGGGCCCGGGGCCCGATGCCGGCACCAAGCTCTACGGCGCAAGCGGCAGGGTAAAAAACCCCGGAATCTGGGAGCTGCCCATGGGCGTAACGGTCAGGGAACTGCTGGAAAAGCACGCGGGCGGCATGCGGGACGGCTACGGTTTTCGCGGCGTGATCCCCGGCGGCGCGTCGACGGATTTCCTCACGCGCGACCACCTCGATGTAAAGATGGATTTCGACTCCGTCATGAAGGCGGGCAGCCGGCTCGGGACAGGCACCATGATCGTGCTCGACGACCGCACCTGCCCCGTGGGGTTCGTGCTGAACCTCATCACCTTCTTTGCACGGGAGTCCTGCGGCTGGTGCACGCCGTGCCGGGAGGGCCTGCCGTGGCTGCGGAACATGCTCGCTGCGATTGAGGAGGGCCGGGGAGAGCCAGGGGACATCGACATCCTTGCTGAGCAATGCAGGCTCCTGGGCCCGGGCAATACCTACTGCGCCTTCGCGCCGGGCGCGGTTGAGCCGCTCCAGAGCGCAATCAAGTACTTCCGCGAGGATTTCGAGAAACACCTGCGGGAGAAGCGGTGCCCGTGGAAATAATCTCTGACACGGAGGGACACTGATTGCCTATGATGAAGGCGGATAATTATATTCACTCCGAGTTACCAGACGTCTACAAAATATTCTGTACGTTTCCCAAAGGGTCATCCCCGAATGACTCTATCGGGGATATGGTTTAAACACCGGATTCCCGATTGGATCCTCGGGAATGACACCTTGAATAGTTCATCAGTGTCAAAAAATGATTACGATTCATATCGACAATAAACCCCATCAGGTAAAGGAAGGGCAGAACCTCCTTCAGGCATGCCTGTCGCTCGGCTTCGACCTGCCCTATTTC
>DATHDE010000001.1:0-15640 GCA_035490495.1 Nitrospirota bacterium | reverse complement strand
CAGTGTAAAATATTATCCAGGATTCACTCGATTGATGAATCGTCTGAGGAGGCACAGGAGCGATGAACGATCGTGCAAACAAAGTTGATTACGAGCGGCTTCCCAACGCCTATCGGAGATATTACGACGATGTGTCCCTTTTCATTCCGCACTCGCGTCTGCTGATCGATCCGTTCAGGACGCTGGCTTTCGGCACGGACGCAAGCTTTTACCGCCTGATCCCGAAGATCGTCATCAAGGCCGAGACGAGGCAGGAAATTATCCGCATCCTGCAACTGGCCCACAAAAGAAAAATACCCGTTACGTTCCGGGCTGCGGGCACGAGCCTTTCCGGCCAGGCAGTGACCGACTCGGTCCTCATCCTTCTGGCGGGAGCATGGAAGCATATCCATATACTGGACAACGGCAACCGCATCGCCCTGGAGCCGGGCGTGATAGGAGCCGAGGCGAACGCGGCCCTCGCCGCCTTCGGGAAGAAGATCGGGCCTGATCCGGCGTCGATCAACAGCTGTATGATCGGCGGCATTGCGGCGAACAATGCGAGCGGGATGTGCTGCGGCACGGCTCAGAACAGCTACCAGACCGTGGAAAGCATGGCGATCATTTTCGCCGACGGAACCGACCTCGATACGGCCAATCCCGCATCAAGAAAATCGTTCGTCGCCTCCCGGCCGGAGCTGATCCGGGAGGTCACGAAAATCCGTGACGAAATTGCAAAGAACACGGCGCTGCGGGAGCGGATTGCCCAGAAATACCGCATCAAAAACACGACGGGCTACAGCATCAATGCATTTATCGATTACACCGACCCGGTCGATATCATTCTCCACCTCATGATCGGGTCCGAGGGCACGCTGGGATTCTGCGCGGAGATAACGTACAAAACCGTTGTCGAACACCCGCACAAGGCGAGCAGCCTCATGGTCTTCCCGGACATCGCGAGCGCCTGCAAGGCGACCATCATCCTCAAAAAACAGCCGGTCTCCGCCGTGGAGCTCATGGACCGATCGTCGCTCCGCTCCGTGGAGAACAAGGCCGGTCTTCCGTCCTATCTGAAAACGCTTTCGCCGGATGCCGCAGCGCTGCTGGTGGAAACGAGGGCAGCCGACGCCGCGACGCTGCGGTCGCAGATGGAAACGGTCCGCAGTTCGCTTGCCGCAATCCCCACGGTGTTCCCCATCACGTTCACGGACAAGAAGGAGGAATACGAGGTTCTCTGGGACATCCGCCGCGGCCTGTTTCCGGCAGTGGGCGCGGCGCGCAAGATCGGGACCACGGTCATCATCGAGGACGTCGCTTTCCCGATCCAGTCCCTTGCCGATGCCACCGTGGAGCTCCAGCAGCTGATGCGCAAGCACGGGTATACGGAAGGAATCATCTTCGGCCACGCCCTGGACGGGAACCTGCACTTCGTGTTTACGCAGGATTTCGGCGTGCCTGCCGAGGTGAAGCGGTACCGCGATTTTATGGACGCGGTCGCCGACATGGTCGTCAGGAAATATGACGGTTCGCTCAAAGGCGAACACGGGACCGGCCGGAACATGGCGCCGTTTGTCGAGCTGGAATGGGGTGAGAAGGCGTACGAGATCATGCAGCGGATCAAGGATGCCTTCGACCCGCGCTGCATCCTGAACCCCGGCGTCATGATCTGCCAGAACCCGTCCCTCCACGTCGAAAACCTGAAGCCTCTGCCGCAAACCAATGACATCGTCGACAAATGCATCGAATGCGGATTCTGCGAGATAAAGTGCACCTCCAGAAACATCACGACCACGCCGCGGCAGCGCATCGTGGTCCAGCGTGAAATCTCGCGGCTGCGCGCCGCAGGTAACAACCCGGACCGCCTCATGCGGCTGGAAGACGATTACCGGTATCAGGGTGAGCAGACCTGCGCTGTGGACGGCCTCTGCTCCACAGCCTGCCCGGTTTCAATCAATACGGGCGAGCTCACGAAGCACCTTCGCTCGGCACAGATTACGCCGTTCGGCAGCAGGATCGCGCAGGCGATCCGGGACCGGTACCCTCTCGTCCACGCGCTCGTGCGAATGGGGCTCAAATCCGTTCATGCGGTCCACACGATTCTCGGCACGCGGCTTATGACATCCCTGTCAGCGGGGATGAGGACGCTCACCCGGAACAGGATCCCGCTGTGGAATCCCTGGATGCCGAAAGGAACGCCCGGGACGGCGTTTGCCGACATTGTCAAGGGATCCGATCGAAAGGTCGTGTATTTCCCGAGCTGCATCATCCGGGCCATGGGACCCGCAAAGAACGATCCCGACCAGCGCCCGCTTTTTGAGGCCATGCTCTCGGTGCTGGACAAGGCTGGCTACGATGTTGTTTTTCCCCGCGGGATGAAGAAGCTCTGCTGCGGGCTCACGTTCGAGAGCAAGGGTTACTTTGCTCAGGCTGCGTCCATGGCAGCGGAACTCGAACAGGCGCTCCTTGCTGCGAGCAACAACGGCGAATACCCTGTTTTGTGCGACACGAGCCCCTGTCTCTACCGCATGCGCTCCGCGTTCACGTCGAACCTCAAGCTCTATGAGCCCGTGGAGTTCATCCACGCGTTCCTCATGGACCGCCTTGCGTTCACGAAGATGCCGGGCGCCGTGTCGCTCCATGTCACCTGCACAGCTACCAAAATGGGTATTGCGGACAAGTTCAAGGCCGTCGCCCAGGCATGCGCGGAGCAGGTCGTGGTTCCGCCGAAGGTGGGATGCTGCGGCTTTGCAGGCGACCGCGGCTTCACCTACCCCGAGCTGAACGCATCAGCCCTCATGACGCTCAAGTCGTCGCTCCCCGCGAATACGCGCGCAGGCTACTCGAACTCGCGCACGTGCGAGATCGGGCTCTCGGTCCACGGCGGCGTTCCGTATCAGTCGCTCGTGTATCTTGTGGACCAGTGCACGACGGGGAAGGCAGCCCAGCCGCGGTCCGATCAGCGTGGAATCCCCATCTGAGGAGCCGGGCGCTTGATCGGTTCCCCCGATGCCGATATAATTTAAGCATGCGTTGTTTTACGATCAGGCAGGGGGGAGGCGGCCGCCATGCTGAGTGATTTTTTGCGCTCCCTTCGCGCGCCGGCGTTCGACTGGATTCAGGTGGAAGTTACCTCCTTTTGCAATGCCTCGTGCAATTACTGCCCGCACACGGTTTTCCGCGATGCCTGGACAAGCAGGCACATGACGCTTGAGACCTTCAAGCGACTGACACCCGCCTTCAAAAAGACGAAGCTCGTCTATCTTCAGGGCTGGGGCGAGCCCTTCCTGAACCCTGACTTCTTCCGGATGGCCGGTATCGCGAAGCACGCAGGATGCCGCGTCGGCACCACAACGAACGGCATCGTGCTCGACAAAGACACCATCGACCGGATCATCCGGACGGGATTGGACGTCCTCACCTTTTCCCTGGCGCATACCGAGCCGTGCAGCGATTTCATCCGCACGGGAGCCCGGCTCGACATGGTGCTCGCAAAGATCCGGATGACGGCGGCGGCAAAACGGTTGGCCGGCGCGGACAAGCCTGCCGTGCACGTCGCCTACCTGCTGTTGCGGTCGAACCGGGAAGAAGTGAAAAAACTTCCGGAACTGCTCAAAGGCCTCGGCGTGGATCAGGTCGTCATAAGCACGCTCGATTTACCGCTCTCTCCGGAGCTTGAACGAGAAGCGTTTTTCCCGCGGACGGAAGAAGAGTACGAGGAGCTCCAATCTGTTCTGGAAGCAGTCAGGATCGAAGGCGAGCATGCCGGCATCCCGATACATTATCAAATCGGCTACGCCGGCCGCAGGCGCGTGCTGTGCAGCGAGAACATCGAAGAAGCAGTCGTCATAGCGGCCAACGGGGATGTGCATCCCTGCGTGTTTATGAATCTCTCCGCGCCTGACGCCCAGCCGGATCGATTAACCTTCGGAAACATCAACAACCAGCCGCTCGACGATATCTGGAGAACCAAAGCCTATCGCCGCTTCCGGAAATCATTCTACCAGGACCGGCTTTCCCCCCGCTGCCTGCGCTGCTCAAAGATGTTTATCACGTAAAAAACGCCCTCAGGTTACAGCCCCGCTTGCGGTATGTCGACCCGTAGCCGCAGCTTTCGCGTTTCCGACTTTTCCGAAAAATGCTGATATCATTCCGCTCCCGGGCGGGAACAAACGGAAGCTCCGCCTTGTCTAATGTGCAGAAGTGCAAAGACCGCACTCTTTTACCGAAACGTATGACAAGGAGGAATTCGCTATGCGAAGCACGATACTGGCAGTCATGACGGCAGCACTGGTTTCAGCAGCACCGGCAGTCAGCCATGGCAGAGCGCCTTTGCCGGGGGAGGTGACCATCGAGATCGTCTCGGACCACGGTCAGCAGTATCACCGGTTTTCATTCCTGGACTTCTGGAAAAACGGCACCCATGTCATCAAAAACTATCTCGAAGCAAAGAAGGGCGAGAATTACGGGATTGTCGTACGAAACAATACCTCCGAGCGGGTCGGCGTAGTCATTGCAGTGGACGGCAGAAATATCATCACGGGCAAACGTTCGGATTGTAAAAGCAGTGAAATGATGTATATCGTCAATCCCTATGATACCGCCCGCTACGACGGCTGGAGGACCACGGACAGCGAAGTGCACCGGTTCTATTTCACCGAGCCCGGCGATTCCTACAGCGTGCGGACGTTCGCCGATGCATCAGCCATGGGGGTCATAGCTGCTGCCGTATTCCGCGAACGCGAAAAACCCCGGCCGCTGCTCGAGCGCGGCGCGGCAAAAGAAGCGCCTGCGGCAGCCCCGCCAGCTTCCGCCGGTGACGCAGCACGGCCGGAAGCAAAGGCGCGGGCAGATGAGAGCGCGGGCACGGGTTTCGGCGATTCCCGCTATTCGCCCGTCGTGCGCGTTGAGTTCGAGCCGGAACTCATTGCCATTCAGAAAAACCTGATCAAATATGAGTGGCGTGAGACGCTCTGCAGAAAAGGGATAGTGAGGTGCGGCGGAGAGCAGAAAAACCGGCTTTGGGAGGATGACGAATATGCACCCTATCCGCCAGGGTATCCGAGAAGTTAACAGCGGCATGAAGCGACCTGCGCCGGCCGCCTGCAAATCCGTGCTTTGGCATCCCCGCTCCCGCTGGGGTGGAAAGCCCTTCCTCGCGATGGTGAATATCGAGCCGTCGCGAGGAAGCAGTTCCGGGAGGTCGCGTTAGGGGATATTCCGGCTCCCGCGGATAAGGCTCCACTCCGCTTGAAAAAGACATGACTGCTCGTTAAAGGGGCAATGGCACCCGAGATGGTCGCAAATATCGTCAGAAACAAACAGGTGCGCAATTACGGGCAGGGCGGCGAATCATGCGGAGTTGTCTTTTTTGCCGCCGGGAATAAGGAACCGCTCGCGGATGATTCTTCGGAAGCGCGGTGTATAGATAAGGTCAAATACGGATTCTTTGCCAGGAAAGAGGTTCAATGCGGCTTGCTTCGTGCTGCGAATGATATCGAATGCTTCCCGCAGCGTCAAATCGCGCTGCTGCATCAAGACAGCCTGGTTGAGATCCACGACGAATTGCAGCAGCCTCATCCGCCTGTTTTCTTCCAGCAACGCGTCCTGCATGCTCCACCTCGCATACTGATAACCCAGCGGTTACATGATACGCCGGTAGAGCATTTTTTTCAACGGCGAAGCGCCAGCGTGTCAATGAAACTGGTTCGAAAATCCTCGAGCTTGATCGCCCCGCGGATAAGGGCCTCGATCTCGTCGGCAAAGTAGGGCATGGTTTGCGTCAATGTATGCCCGTTTGCCTGAAGCCGCTCCCGCAGCTCATCATTGCCCATTCGCTTCCAGTCGTCTCCCAGAAGGATGCTCATCCCCCGGTTGATGTCTTCCGGCTTCAACCCCCGCGCTGTGAGCCAAGGTTCTATCTGTCTTGCGGTGTCGAACAGTGCACCCACACGTGCCCCCCCTTTCACAAAATCATATGCTACCTTGTTATGAGTTTAGTGGAAAAACGGAATTTTGTCAATCGGAGGGATTGAAAACCTGTGAAGCAGATGATTATCATCGCCTCTGCTCTGCGGGCTCTGGACAAGCCATTCCGCTTGCCCCTGGTGGCATGGGCACTTGATGTGCAACGCAACGTTCAAACACCGGGTTCACGCTCGAACGTGCCGCTTCTCCCGCCTGATTTCTTCATCAGCCGGATTTCTGATATGGTCATGGTCCGGTCCGTTGCCTTGCACATATCATACACCGTCAGCGCGGCAAGGGACACGGCAGTGAGCGCCTCCATTTCAACGCCTGTTTTGCCCGTGATTCTGACCGTGGCACGGATCAGCACGCAATGCTTCTCCTGGTCGGGCTCGAAATCGATCGTGACGGACGACAGATTCAGGGGATGGCAGAGGGGAATGAGTTCGGGCGTCTTCTTGCAGGCCATGATGCCGGCGATGCGGGCGACGCTGAAAACATCACCCTTGACCACCTTGCGGTCAAGGATGAGGGACAGCGTTTCCGGCTGCATGAAGATGCGGCCCTCGGCCACGGCCACGCGCACGGTTTCCGCTTTGGCGCTCACGTCTACCATGCGCGCTGCACCTCGCTCGTCAAAATGAGTCAGTTCCGCCATGATGGCACGCTCCTCATCCGCCTATTTTCGACATGGACCGCTGGAAACACTCGGACGGGTTCTCAACAAGACGGTGACGTTCCGGCTTGATTTCCAGGGCGAGTCTCAGCGTGCGCTCCAGTTCTGCATCGCCCGAACCGCTGCGCAGCACCGACTTGATATCAATCTCGGTGTCCGACAGCAGGCAGGGGCGGATTTTCCCGTCCGCCGTGAGCCGCAGGCGCCTGCACGAATCACAAAAATGTTTGCTGATGGGGCTGATGAACCCGATCACACCCGCT
Organism: Nitrospirota bacterium; assembly: GCA_035490495.1. Taxonomy (GTDB): domain Bacteria; phylum Nitrospirota; class UBA9217; order UBA9217; family UBA9217; genus JAJYKN01. The sequence continues at coordinate 8,755 of DATHDE010000001.1, read as the reverse complement.
GCGCCGGGAATCTGGAAATTCGCGGACGGTCCCGCCGATTTGGCCGCGGCGGCAAGGGGGACGAGGGGGCCGAATTCACGCTCAATGGCGCTGCGCGCCTGGTCCGACGAAATGCACACGTCCTTATGCCACCGGTCATGCGCGCCGATGGGCATGAACTCGATGAAGCGCACGTGCAGCCGTCGCTTCAGGGTCAGGCGCGCGAAGTCGACGATTTCATCGTCGTTCACGCCGCCGACAGGAACCATATTGAGCTTGAGGGGGAAGAAGCCGAGCGCTTCGGCCTTGTTAATGCCGCGCCAGACGGCGTCCCAGGTGTCGCTGCCCGTGATCTCGCGGAAGCGGTCGGCTTTGAGGGAATCGAGGCTGATGTTGAGCCGCGGCTTGCCCGCCATGACGAGTGCCTCCGCCATGTCGGCAAGCAGTACGCCGTTGGTGGTAACGCTGACATCTTCGATGCCGGGAGTGCGGCCGAGCTTCGCTATGAAGTCAACAACGCCAAGCCGCACGAACGGCTCTCCGCCGGTAACACGCACATGAGAAATGCCGAGACGTGCGGCAAGGGTTACAAGCCGCAGGATCTCTTCGTACGTGAGAATGTCCGAATGCTCAAGCGCCTTCATTTCCGTATGGGGTTTGCAGTAGATGCAGGCGAGATTGCAGCGGTCCGTAACGGAAATGCGAAGGTAGTCGATACGGCGGGCAAACGAATCCGTGAGAGCCATAGGTGACTTTACCACAGTGGTTAAGGCTGTTTCAAGTTAAAGTTATCCAAAAACGCAGGCTGGGTGCGGATGATGCAGATCCGAAGAATGCAAACGTCGTTATGACTGCGGGACCGGGCATCCGGAGTCAGGCTGCCCGGACGCCGGCAGCGCGTTCGGGATTCACGGCAGGGCGTGGACAGCAACAAATACCAGCGGTTTTTTCAGAACAGCAACCCGCGCTCGTCAGCCGCCATCTGCGCGCCCCGTGGCTGCAGGGTTTTAGGGAATCATTTTCCCGATCAGCCTGATCTGTGCGTTATCCGTGCAATAAAAATACTGCTGCACTGTTCCCTGCAGGGGGAGATCGATGCGGTACACATTCCGGCAGGCGGTGTGGTTTTTCATTTCCCTCTGGAGCAGTTCCGGCGGGACTGCCGCGACCTTGGCTATGGTGAACTGCTGTCCCTCCGGAGGGGGGGGCGTGCGGGGCATGTCGTGTTTCCTGAAGAAGTCTGCAAGCCGCTCTTCTACATCATCGCCTTGTGCGGCTTTTCCGACGACCGCTGCACCTGCAGCCGTGGGGCTTTGTTCTGCCGCCTGTTCGCTTTTTTTCTTTGCAAGCCGGGGGGAATATGCCTCCTTGTCAGCATTGGCAGCTTCGTCAGGAGCCGGTTTCCGTGCCGCTCCCACGGCCGCGTCAAACAATTCAAACGCCGGCGCTCGTTTTTCAGCAGGGAGGGCTCCGGCTCCGGCAGCCGGCGGCGTCGCAGGCACCGGTTCAGGGACCAATCGCGGCGCCGGCGGTTCCTGCTGCGGCTTCATGTCGAGCGCGCGGTATCCCGGCGATTGAGGAACGCCCCTGCCGCTCTCCTGCGTTGCCGGCTGCGCGGGCTGTTCCTTGATGAACGTCTGAGGCGGAATATCCTGGTGCGGCGCCGATTGCGTTGTGGCCCGATGATCATCGGTCCGCTGCATCTGCGGAGCCTGCCCAGCCGGCTTGACGGGTTCCATGGCCCGATACAGGTAAAAAGAAACGACTGCGAGGAACAAGACTCCTACGGCCTGGAGGGGCCGCAGTGCCGAGAAAAATGCGAACAGCCTCTTCGCAAAACCTTCCCGTGCAGGCGGGGCAGGGGCAGGCTCAGGCGCCGGAGCCTGCGCCGCCGGTGTTGCGCGTGCAGGCCTGGCAGCTGCGCCCGCGGCTCGGGCGAACTCGAGGAGTTTTCCCTGCTTTTCTTCCGCCGCTTCACGCACATGGGCCATGATCTTCTGCGTCATCCAGGCAGGAGGCTCCACTGCTTCGATGGAGCGGAGGTGGTCAAGCGTTTTTTTCAGCTCCCGGAGCGCCTCCTTGCAATCCGGGCAGGATTCGAGGTGCGCTTCGAGTTCCTTCTTCTCGTCGCCGGTTATCGAGCCGTCGACATAATCGGAGAGCTTATGCCGGATCTCTTCGTGCATCATACTAAGTCTCCCAGAACACGCTTCAGACACTCCTTGATCATTTCCCGCGCACGGAACAGCCTTGACTTGACGGTGCCTGCGCGCAGATTCAGGATTCCGCTGATCTCTTCGTATGAAAAATCCTGCAGGTCGCGCAGCACGAGCACCTCGCGGAATTCCGGTTCAAGCCTTCTCACGCATTGCTGAACGCGCGCGCGGATCTCCTCCTGCTCGAGCTTCCTGAGCGCTGATGGATCATCCGAGGGCGGATCGCGCATCAGATCGCCGTCCGGTCCGTCTATCGGTTCGTCCAGGGAAAAGGCTTCGTGCCCCTTTTTCGCCTTCAGCTGCTGCAGACGGTTCCTTGCGCAGTTCACGGTGATCGTCGTCATCCAGGTCGAGAATTTCGCGTCCCCGCGGAACGCTCCAATATGCCTGAAAGCAGACACAAAGGCTTCCTGGACAATGTCGCAGGCCTCGTCGTAATCGTCGACAAAACGATAGGCAATATTCAGCATCCTCTTCTGGTGGCGGCTGACGAGGGTTTCAAAGGCGCCGAGATCCCCGGCCCTGGCCGCCTCAACGAGCTGCGCATCCGGGTCGCTCGCCGCACCGGCCCCTCGAGGATAGGACAGGTCAGGAGATGAATTTGTTCCGTTCGGCATGGCAATCTGATTGTATCCTAAAAGGGTTACTTTTTCATTCCCAAAATGATATTATAGATAATAATATCGTACTTAAACATCAGCAATGAAATAAGGGGAGGGAAAATATGCCGGATAAAATCATGATCTTCGGGAAAGAGGGCTGACCGCATACGGAACGAGCCAGGTCGGCTTACGGGAGCAATGCGGTTTACTTCGACGTGAAAATGGATTCAAAAAAACTGGATGAGATGCTCGCCTATTCCAAGGGGGTGCGCAAGGTCCCGGTCATCATAGACAAAGGCACGGTTACTGTCGGGTACGAAGGCGGGGCCTGAGGTGTATAATTATACCGGCAGGTGGCCGGTAAACGAGCGCGCGTACCACTTACGTCAGAGAAGACCCTGAAAATGAATCAGACGGGGTGTATCGTGTTTTTTATGATTGCATCAGCGTTATCGGTGTTCTTCTACTTTTATTAACAGAGGGGAAAGGATTCAAATGGCATTGGACAAGTTTGTGCTTCAGAAGGAAGATGCGGTTCTCCTGATTGTCGACATCCAGGACCGCCTGGCGGCTGTTATGACGGAAAAAGACCGGGTGGTGAAGAACTGCGGGCATCTGATCGAGCTCGCAAAGATGCTGCACATCCCGATCGTGGTAACGGAGCAGTATCCAAGGGGGCTGGGGAGGACTGTTCCGGAGCTGACAGCAGCCCTGCCGGATGTCAGACCCGTGGAAAAGGTCGCATTCAATTGCTGCGGCGAACCGGCTTTTCTGTCGGAACTGAAGAAAACAGGCAGGAAAAGCGTCATCATGACGGGCATGGAAACACACATCTGCGTGCTCCAGACTACCCTGGGGCTGCTGCAGGAAGGTTACCGTGTCCACGCTGTAGAAGACGCCATGTGCTCGCGCACGAAGGCGAACTGGAAGACGGGGACGGCCTTCATGCGGGATGCCGGCGCAGTGGTGACCTGCACGGAAACGGTGCTGTTCCAATTGCTGCAGGTCGCGGGTACGGAGGAGTTCAAAAAGATTTCGCAGAGAATAAAATAGCCGGGAACCGCGGGCCCGGCTTCGCCGGACACACGGCTGAAAGATAAAATCAGAAAAGATAGTAGTAACCACAGACGAACAGAGATGAAATACTAACCGCGCTTATCCGCGGTTAATCGTTTCAAAGCGTATTGGCAGGAGTTGGTTATGGCACAGCAGAATATTATTCCCGATGATGTGAAAAAAACGATCAAGGAAACATTCATCCAGGGATTCAGGGATGATATCGTCCTCGAAGTGTACACCAAGCCCGGGGAAAATGAACAGTTCAACGACGCGGCGGTATCGCTCGTAAAAGCCCTGGGCGAACTGTCGAATAAGCTCAAAATATCCTATCACGTCGTGGGCGGGGAGCAGGCGGTGAAGCGCAACGTAACGCGCACGCCGACAATCCTGATCGCACCGGATAAATACCGCATCCGGTACACCGGGGCGCCGGTGGGCGAGGAGGGCAGGTCGTTCCTCATCGCCCTCATGATGGCGTCCACGGGCGGCACTATTTTAACCGAGCCCGCTGTCACGAAAATCAACAAAGAGCTCAAGGAGAAGCGGGACATTCAGGTGTTCGTGAGCCCCACCTGCCCCTATTGCCCGCAGCAGGTGCTGTCCGCGTTTTCCGCCGCGATTACCAAGCCCGATCTCGTGTCCGCGGAAGCCGTTGAGATCTACGAGAACCGGGACCTTGCCGAGAGTCTCGGGTCCCTGGCCGTGCCGCAGACGTTCATGAACGGCACGTTCACGGGCGCGGGGCTCCAGCCGGAGCCGTGGTTCGTCGAATCGCTGCTCTCGCTCAAGGAGCCGCAGGTGGCGTCCACGCAGATCTCGGGCGAGCCCATGGACATGGACCTGGTGATCATCGGCGGCGGCCCCGCGGGACTGACCGCCGCGATCTACGCGGAGCGGGCGGGCCTAAAATGCGTGGTGATCGAGAAGAGCAACCTCGGCGGCCAGGTTGCGATCACCCCCGTGGTGGAAAACTACCCCGGATTCATGCGCATCGGAGGCAAAAGCCTCGTGGACCTGATCGCGCAGCAGGCGGCACAGTACTCCCAGATCCACATCGGAGAGTTCGTGACCGAGGTGACGCGCGACCGCGGGGACGGCAGGTACTCGGTCAAGACAAACCACGCGCTCTATCTCACCAAGGGCATCGTGATCGCGACCGGCGTGGGCAACCGGGCGCTGGAGGCCCAGGGCGCCCAGAAATACTACGGCAGGGGCGTGAGCTACTGCGCCACGTGCGACGGGTACTTCTTCAAGGACGGCAAGCCCGTCGTCGTGGTGGGCGGCGGGAACACGGCCGTGACGGACGCGCTCTATCTGCACAATATCGGCGCCCGCGTGACGCTCGTGCACCGGCGCGACGAGCTCCGGGCCGAGAAACGCCTTCAGGAGAGCTTCAGGCAGGCCGGCATCCCCGCGCTCTGGAACAGCGAGGTGAGCGAGGTGAGCGGCGACAAGATCGTCCGGGGCGTCAAGGTCGTCGACAAGAAAACCAACAAAACAGTGGCAATACCCGTTGACGGCGTGTTCGTAGCCATCGGCTACGTGCCGAACAATGAAGTCGCCAAGCAGCTCGGCCTGGACCTGGACGATCAGGGCTACATCAAGACGGACCTGATGACCATGAGGACCTCGCTCCCCGGCGTATACGCTGCCGGCGACATTACCGGGGCGCCGAAGCAGATCGTGGTGGCCGTGTCGCACGGCTCCATCGCCGCCATGACTGCGTTTGAGGATCTGACGAATCCTTCGTGGCTGAAAATGGAGACGGGCGCACAACTGACGGCAGGCATCAAGGCGGAGTGAGGCTTTCATGACACCACTCGAATCCCGCGATTTGCAATCCCCCGGCTCCTGCCGGGGGTTCGCGCTATAGGCCGCGGGAGGTCGCGTTATTAGAGGGATCCTCCGGCTCCTGCCGGAGGGGGCTCCACTCGCAAACCGCCGGGAGCCTCCGCGAACGGAGAAGACACGGCCAGGAGTGCGGTTTTATTGCCCGGCTTATTCATCGGTTACAGCTCAGCAACCTGCACGCGCCTCCCTAGATGAGCGGAACCGGCCTTCGATGCTTTACTGATATCCTCTCTTCAGGTAACTGCGGCGAACATGACCCCCTGCGCCGCAGAACGCTTGCTCATCTCCTCACCGGGATTCGGAGGAACTATGGCTGCTCTGACGTCTGCCTTTGGTTCACCGAGATATCTAATCAGTTCGATACCTGCCGCTGTGGTGTCGGTCACGCTTCTGGTGCTGACAGGGGGCGGCTTCGCCTTCGGCGGGGACATACATATTGCGGCGAGAGACGGCGATGTGGGGAAGATCAGGGCGCTTCTCAAGGAAAAGCCTGACCTCGTTTTCAGCAAAGATGAGGCAGGCCTCACCCCCCTGCACGAAGCAGCCCTGAGCGGCCGCACGGACGCCGCCCGTCTGCTCCTGGACAAGCGAGCTGGTGTCAACGCGCAGACTGACAACAGATCGACGCCGCTTCATGGAGCGGCACGCAACGGACAGGAAGAAGTAGCAGCGCTGCTCCTGGCACGGGGTGCGGATATCGACGCCAGGAACATCGACGATATGACGCCCTTGTTCATGGCAGCGAACAGCGGCAAGAAGGCTGTCGCCGCACTCCTGCTGGGAAAAGGAGCCGAGGTTAATGCCAGGGACAAGAACGGGGTGATTCCGCTGCATGCAGCCGCGTTGAACGGATGGAAGGAAGTAGCGGTTTTGCTGCTTGACAAGGGCGGAGACGTCAAGGCGAGGAATATCGACGGCGTGACGCCTTTGCTGGCAGCAGTACAAAACGGCCATAGGGAAGTGGCTGCCGTGCTGCTTGCGCGCGGCGCCGAGATCAATGCCGGCAACAATGAAGGGATTACGCCTCTGACCGCTGCCGCACTGAACGGCCACCGGGAGCTTGCCGCCACTTTGCTCGCGAAAGGAGCCGACGTTAACAGCAGGGACTCGTACGGCGGCACGCCGTTACTCGCTGCTGCCATGAAAAATCACACGGACCTGGCAACACTGCTGTTGAACAAGGGTGCCAAAGTCGAAAGCCGCAGCGAAACGGGAACTGCTGCGCTGCATTATGCTGCAGGTAATGGAAATACAGAGCTGGCAAGAATGCTCGTGGAAAAGGGCGCCGAGGTCAATGCCAAAACGAACAACGCCGTGACCCCCCTCTATTTTGCAGCGCTGAATGGCCATGCTGATGTGGCGGCTTTCCTGCTGGACAAGAAGGCTGATGTCAATGCCGCCGAACATTTTGGAGCGACGCCTTTGCAGGCTGCAGCGATCAACGGCCACAAGGAGGCAGCTGCTCTGCTTCTTGCCAGGGGGGCGAACATCGATGCCAGGAACATCGATAACGCAACGCCGTTGCATGCTGCAGCGATGAACGGCCACAAAGAGGTGGCGGCGCTGCTGCTGGAAAAAGGCGCAGAAGTCGACCCCCGGGAAAACCAGGGCGCAACACCGCTGCACCTTGCCGCATTGCAGGGAAAGAGGGGTGTCGCGTCGTTACTGCTGTCAAAAGGCGCCGACATCAATGCCAAATCGAACGACGGGACAACGCCCCTGCGCGCCGCGAGAATGAACGGACATGATGACATGGCTGCGCTGCTGCGGGAACACGGCGGAAGGGAATAAGTGACTTGAACGTACTATATAGTACGACCACTTCGCCTTTATCAGATGAAAACAGGGAGTGATGCCATGGCTGATTTTCTCAATGCAGTCGGCAGGGGCAGGAATCGTATCATCGGGTGCTTCGGTATTCGTCGGCCGCAGAACGGATATTTTTTCAGACGCTCTATGAACGTATTTATCGGTGTCCTGTTTCTGGTTGTCAGCCCGGTTCCGGCGCAAAGCAGCGATCAGGCCTCTGAAAAAAAAATTATTTACCGGATGTATGAAATGCGACAAATCATCGAGAGCGGGTTAATACTGGCGCCACCCGATCTTCGCACGTTGGACGAGGTTAAAAGAAATGCATTAAAGAACGAGCTCATGAAGATCAACACGTCGCAGTTCCCGACGGAAGAGAAAAGAGACCTTGACGAATGGCGGGAGTCGATGGTCGCCGTTCTGGACAATCCGCCAGCATCCGCATCAGACAGCGTCGCCCCCGCTATGAGAATCTGGACGACATGCATGGCTGTTCTTGCAGATTACAATATCACTGGAGCAATGGCGAGAGCGGATGGTTTCCCCGTCATTGCGGATAGTGTTGACAGGCTGCAGGTTCTGGCGAAAGAAATGTTCTTTGCCAAGCTGAGTGTAAACATCGAGACGCTCGAAGAACTTCCTCCCGTTTCCAGGGCTCTTGTAGAGTACCTGTCTATTTACACCATTCTGGCAGGGCCCGAGCATCGTGATCCCCGAGCCCGCAACGCATTGTTGTTGATGAAACCCGAAGAAATCAGGGATACAACTGCGAGATCTGCATTCGTGGAATTGCACACATTGCTTCTCCTGCTCCCGCATGGAGCCAATGATAAATCGAAGCCGTCCATGGGTGACAGCGTTGTTCAAGGAGGACCGCTGTTCTTATTTTGCAAACTCCTGAAAATAAATCCGATTGAGGATGCCGAATTTATGTACGTCACCACTGATGATAATTTTCTCAATTTCGTAAAAAAGCTGCGCGAAATCAGCAAAAAAGACAATTGCGGCGTTCGTGAACCATAGCGACGCGGCCTCCCCGGAGCCGTCTGCTTGCGACGCTTCGTTTTTTTACTGTTGCGAGGAAGCACTTTCCACAACCGGCGGGAGCCGGGCGATGTAACGGCGCGGTAAAGCTGTTTCAAAAATGTATCGATGACTATGAACTGCTCATTATGGACTGCATGTGGCATCATGATCCTGGGAACCGTTGGTTGTTTCAGCGGAAGCAGCGGCGACAAT